>JBHLJZ010000003.1:0-95785 GCA_048887165.1 Candidatus Hodarchaeota archaeon
AAAATTTGGCAGAGTGTTTCCCCTGATCAATATTTCAAAATTAAGGATTCCATTGCTGGAAAAATGGTAGATATGGTAGAACAGACGCTATGCCCTAATATAAGAGATTACATTGAAGTAGCAGAAGCTGCTAGCCCTCTCACTTACTATAGATATTCTAAGAATATTGAAGGTGCTATCTATGGTTATAGTCAAGACATTTTAAATATGCCCCTACTTCGTCTTGACAGTCGAGGCCCGATCCCAGGTATATATATAGTAGGAGCATGGACAAATTTCGGTGGAGGATTTTCTACTGCCATATTGAGTGGAAGAATAGGCGCTGGATTGTACTTAAGAGATAAAGCAAAAGGGAGGATTTAAAAAATGGAGAAAGAAGTAATGGAAGATATTAAAAAGTATCAGAAAGCTGAAAAATTAAAGAAATGGCGTGATGAGGTTGAACCAATCCCTTGGTATTATGATGGATTAGAAAATTTGTGTGATAGAATCCATCCCGGAAAGCAAAAATTACAGCTAACAGATATTGAACTAATTTCACATGATACTAAATTGTATAGATTCATTTCAAATAATCCAAAAAAACCTTTAGCACCATTTCGAGCAGGGCAGTATATTGGACTTAGTATCGAAATTGATAATGTGCGAACTATCCGCCCATATTCTCTTGTTTCGTCACCAAATCAACTTGCATACTATGAACTAGGTATTAGAAAAAAATTAGATGGTTTTGTAAGCCCTTATTTGATTGATAACGCAAAAGTTGGTGATATTTTTGAAGCAACAGAACCAATGGGTAACTTCTATCATAATCCTATATTTCATGGTAAAAATTTAGTATTTATTGCAGGTGGGTGTGGCATCACTCCCTTCGTTTCAATCCTGAGAGACATTTCAGAGAGGGTCTTACCATTAAATGTTTGGCTATTATTTGGATGTTTAACAGAAAAAGATATTTTATTTCGGGACTTTCTTGAAGATATTCAAAAAAAGAGACCAAATATCAAGGTTAAATATATTTTATCAGAAGCAGATTCAGATTGGCAAGGTGAATGTGGTTTTATAACAAAAGATAAGATAAAAGAATTTGTTGGGTCATTTAACGAAAAGTTTTACTATATTGTAGGAAATCGTCCAATGTATTTATTCATAGATGAAGAATTAAAAAAACTTGGCATTCCAAGACAACGTATTATTTATGAAGCTTTTGGTGCTCCGGATGATATAACTCAAGTAATAGGATGGCCTAAAGAAATTAATATTTCTAAAAAAATCAAAGTAACCGTAAAACTGAAAAAATATAACCAAAAAAGTCAAAGAGCATTTGAAGTTCTCTGTTCTGAACCTCTTTTAAATAGCCTTGAAAGAGAATTAGGATTAGAACTTCAATTAGATAGTGGATGTCGTTCAGGAGCATGTGCGTTATGTCGAACTAAATTAAATTCTGGAAAGATTTTTATTCCACCTGAAGTAACTATAAGAGAGGTTGATAGAGATTTTGGATTTATTCATCCATGTATATCTTATCCTTTGACAGATATAGACTTAGATTTAACTCTAACCTAATTTTTTATATAATAATGTATATAAAAAAAATGATAAAAAAATGTTATAAACCTAATAAAATACATTCATTTCCAACGCCATTTGGGCTTTGTCTTGGATAATCTGGCTAATGCTCCATTTACAGCATCTTTAGTTTGAAGTAATTGGGAACTTACAAGTGTTTCTAACTCCAATCCAAAAGCTGTATCTTTTCCATAACAATCATCAATTAACTTTTTAGCTAATCCAACTGCAAGAGGTGCGGAATCTATTAGTTCGTCTGTGTACATTTTAATAATTGAATCTAAGTCATTGGGGGATCTCACAACTCGATTAACTACACCAAGTCTATAAGCTTCATTGCCATCAAACTTACGTCCAGTTAATATTATATCTTTTGTGTTTTGGATCCCTACCAACCTTGTTAACCTTATTGTGCCACCTACATCTGGATTCATACCAATCTTAGATTCTAACATATGAAATTCTGCGGATTCTGTGCAAAATCGAAAATCACATGCTAAAGCTAATTCAAAAGCCATACCGTAGCAATAACCATTAATTTTAGCAATCACAGGCTTTTCCATCTTTTCGATTTTAGTGAATATAGGATGGATCCAAGTGTTTGCGAAATACCTAAAATTCCTAACAATCCTTAAATCGGGTATCACTCCTTCAGGATCTTTTTCTTGACCAGTTAAAAAGTTCAAATCTATACCTGAACTGAAGAAATCGTCTCCTCCAGTTATTATTACAACTCTTGTATCTGTACGTTCTACTTTATCAATTGCATTTTGAAGACCAACTAATAAATCATAATTCATCGCATTTTTTTTGTCTAAACGATTCATTTTTATTGTCGTTATTGTCTTATCTTCGTTTTCTTCTATTAATACAGCATTTTCATTCATTTTTTTCCACTTTTTAAATTTAATTTTTGTATATTATAATCTTATTTTGATAAAAAAATTATTTCTTTCCTAATTTAATAAGGTTTGATATATAATTCTGAATAAAAATGAAATATATTAATATGAACAAAATCTATTCTCTATAGTAATCTAAGTTTAAAACTCATAAAAGATATTTTAAGATGTGATAAAAATTTCAGAAAAAGATTTATCAAATAAGTTAGTAATTAGTGCCGCATTAGCGGGGGCAGTCACTACGAAAACAAATAACCCTAGTGTTCCTTATACAGCTGAAGAATTTGGAGATGAAGCTAAAAAATGTTATGATGCGGGTGCTGCGATAGTTCATATTCATGCGAGAGATCCAGAAAAAGGAAATCCAGTTCATGATTTAGACCAGATTAGAGCAGTTGTAGAGAATATAAAATCAAAAGCACCAGATATTATTATTAATCTTAGTACCGCAATAAGTGCAATAGCAACTCCAAAGCAACGAATTGCTCCAGTACAAACGTTTAAACCCCCAATTGCGTCATTAAATACCAACAGCATGAATTTTAGCGTAGGAGATTTTAAAGCTGGGAAAGTAATAATGGGCAACACAAACATTTTCCAAAATGATTTTCGAACAATTGAAAAGTTTGCAAAAGAAATGAAGAAAGTAGGGACAAAACCGGAGATGGAAATTTATGATTTCGGCGGAATGTATAACATGCTCTTTTTAAATAAACAAGAAGCTTTATTTGAACGCCCACTACATTTTCAATTAGTGTTTGGAGTTCTAGGAGGTATTCCATTTAGCCCAAATAATTTAGGACAATTATTAGGATTGATGCCTGAAGGCTCTACTTGGAGTGTATGTGGAGTAGCAAAGAATCAATTCCAATCAGGACTTAGCGCTGCGGCTTGGGGGGGACATATACGGGTAGGTTTGGAAGATAATACAAGAGTCATTTCTGGTGAATTAGCTAAGGGATCATGGGAACAAGTTGAATGGGCTGCTAAGGTTACAAAACTTTCAGGACGAGAAGTTGCGACTCCCGAAGAAGCAAAGAAAATATTTAATCTCTTACGAGATGATGTAGAACTTTAATAAAGAAGATTCAAAAATCTATTTCTTATATTTATTTATTTTCATTATTTTAAAATTACCTGACAAAGAAAATGCTGGCAAGTTAGAACGACCTCTCGATGATATTAGAAAATTATCATCTTCATTATCTAAAAATTAGAAAAAGAGAAAAAAAAGAGTTGTAACTTTTATTATTTTTTATACTTTTTTGTAATATTTATATGTTTTAAATCATATATTTTTTAGGCAAATCTAAAAAAAATAAGATGGGTTTTTCCAATGTATAAAAATCAAAAAAATTATAAAAAATTTCTAAGCATATTAATACTTTGTATCCTAATCTTTACCCTTACCTTCCAGATGAATCCAAGATTTATGCGTAAAGACATAAGCAACAATCTAAGAAGTAGTGCAGTATATGATTCAGCCGGTGTAATTGCATTGTGGTCTGGACCCTTAAATACAATCCCAGCTGGGTGGAAACTGTGTGATGGTACTGGTGGCACAATAAACACAACTAATCGTTTTGTTTATAATGATGATAGTATGGAACCATCTGGATCCACAGGCGGTAGTTCATCACATAATCATAGTTACTCTACGGTTCCCCTCCACGATCATGGTGTAACTAATACGACAACCACTCCACATGTCCATAACATTGCTAGACCAACAGATGCTAGAAATGTTTGGATAATTGAACCTACATTACCAGGTTTACGCAATGTTGCAACTAACACTGGTCCTGATTCTGCATTGCATTCTCATATCGTGCAACCTACAGGTGGAACAGGCCTCTATATGTCTGAAGAAGAAAATGTCCTCCCACCCTATTATGAGATGGCATTTATCGAGAAGGAAACAAATGATCCTAGTATTCCTATCGGGTTGATTGTAATGTGGGCAGGTCTTATAGATAGCATTCCTGCAGGTTGGGAACTTTGTAACGGATCAAACGGGACGCCTGATCTTCGAGACAATTTCATTCGAGGAGCCCCTCCAGGGGTAGATCCTGGAATGTTAGGTGGACATTTAACCCATAATCATACATATACTGAAATTCCTACACATACCCACACTATCGCTCAAGGAGGTGATTCTCATAGTCATGGCAATGTTCCGAGTTTTGTTTGGGCTACCTTTGTGGTCTTAAACCCTAATGTTTATAGTGCTGAAGTTGGTTATACCGATTGGGCAAATGTACCTCACACACATGATATACTTGAGGTTGGAGTAGAGAATTGTACAACTCAAGAAGCAGACAACCTACCCCCCTATTTTAAGGTTGCATTCATAATGAATACAGTAGTATCTAATGCATTACCGTTGGGAGTTATTAGTATGTGGGGAGATTCAATGGCGAACATACCTTCAGGTTGGAGTCCATGCAATGGAATAAATTATACACCTGATTTGCTTAATAGTTTTCTAAGAGGTGTAGCAAATGGAGAACAACCTGGAATTGTTGATGGATCTGACACTCATCGTCATATCTATACTGATGTTCCCTTACATGATCACACTGTTTTAAGTGATCCGATGACTCATCGACACCAGATGTATGTCTCTGGTGCCCCTTTTCCTGCTCCTCCCCCCATCTTTGTTCCCGCAGATACATACTTTGCAGGAAGTGTATCTACCACAACAGCCTCTAGTTCTCCTTCTCATAACCATGACATACTTCCTACTGGTTCCGCAACTCCTTATACCGACTATGCAACTAGTATTCCACCCTATGTTAAGGTCATTTATATACAAAAGTGTTTATCACTCTCCAATCCATCTCCTCAAGATGGAGCTACGGATATTGGCTATAACCCTCTATTAAGTGTGGATGTAGATGACTTAGAAGGGGATGATTTGAATGTGTCATTTTATGATGCTTCAGATGATAGCCTAATAGGAGAATATAGTATTTTTGGTGGAACTGGTACAGCTACAGCAACCTGGTCGGGACTCTCAAGTGGTACGAGTTATTCATGGTATGTAACAGCTGATGATGGGTTAGGTGTAAATCAATCTGACATTTGGTCATTTACTACAAATTACGTGCCCAATGTTCCCACAAATCCAACTCCTAATAATTTGGCTACTGATATTAGTTCTAACCCTACATTGAGCGTGGATGTATTCGATAACGATGGGGATGATTTGACCATATCATTTTATAATGCTTCAGATGATAGTTTAATAGATGTAGATATTGTTGTAGGGGGAACTGGTACGGCTTCAGTAATTTGGTCGGACCTCCCGAGTGATATAATCTGTACATGGTACGTTATAGCTGATGATGGGTTAAACACAACTCAATCACCAACGTGGTCATTTTCTACTGCTGAAGAAGTTGAAATCCCTGAAATCCCTCCATTTATTCCATTACCAGATTTATTTACAATGGGTTTAATCGTAATAGGGATGGTAGGGATTTTATTGGTGATAATTTATTTGAGACGCAAAAAGTTGGTATAAAAATAAAAATAATTTAAATTACTACTTTTTTTTTATTTTATATTTCATTTTGGTTGATTGACCAAAATCCACAAGACTGCACTAAATTAGAAAAAATAAAAATAAAATAATTTTTAATTATTATATCAGCTCAAAGTATAAAATATCTTTCAGTGTACCTTCTCTTTCTCCTTTAGGTCTAAGAATTGCTTTAACTTTTGTATTTGAAAAATTTTTATTAAAGTCGTTCGTCTTTATGATACCAAGTAATGCTCCATCAGTTTGATCAACATCGATCAAAGCCATAAGTTTTGGTTCTTGCATTTTTTTTCCGTGAGCATTAATAGTAGCAACGGTAAAAAGTCTAACAGTGCCAGTTAACGGTACTTCAAACCAATTACTTTCAGAAATTTCTTCAAAACAATCTTCACAGTATAAGCGAGGTGGGCAATACACTTTATGGCATTTTATACATTTACAAGCCAAGAATGTATCATTTTTCATAAGATGTTTGAAAAATTTATCCCCTGCTATTCCGCTTGGATAAAAGTAATCTGCCTGCATATCTCCACGCCAATGCATTGGAGATGTTGGATCTGTCTGTTTTTCTAAGAATCCCATTAATCTCCACCTCCTTTTAGTGGCTTAAAATATTTTATATCCGTAATTGATCCTTCTCTTTCATTTTCCGGTTTCCACACTGCTTTGACCCTCATTCCAATCTTGATTTCATCTTTTGTCATCTCTCCAAAATAATGCATAAATCCATGATGTGGAGGCGTATCATCAAGATCAATCACTCCCACTAGAATCGGTTCTTCAATTCTCCTAGCATCAGGATCAAGATACGAGATTGAGAATGTTTCAATGACTCCTGTATCTGGTAATTCAATCCATTCTTCTGTAGGGCCATAACAATACTCACAGAACATTCGAGGAGGTACAATCACTCTTTTACATCTTTTACAGTGAATGCCATAAATTTTTCCGAGTTTTAATCCTTGTAAGAATTTACTCATCGCAGGTCCCAGACTCCAGCTATATTGCACTTCTGGTTCCCACCAGGTATAAGTAATTTTCCTATCTCGAATATCACTCTCGCGAACATGGGTCCCTGGAGCATAAGGTGGCCATTCTTTATATTCTTTCTTTTCTACCATTTTTTATCCCCTCCTTAAAATCATTACAGTACCCATTTGCATTATGTCACCCCAAGCTTGCCCTATTCCCATTCTAGGATCTCCTGGAATTTGTCTTTTCCCTGCTTTACCTGCTAATTGCCAATATAGTTCACATACTTTTTGTCCCATAGTAGCTGCAATCGGATTTCCGACACCCAGTAATCCTCCGGAAGGACAGACAGGCAGATCTCCATCTCTTTGTGTTACTCCTTCTCTGGTAAGAATAGGTGCTTCTCCTTTCTTACATAATAAAAGACCTTCTAAATGATGCAATTCTTTATAGGAAAAGGGGTCATAAGGCTCAGCAAAATCAATTTCTTTTGGTGGGTTCTGGATACCCGCCATTTTGTATGCCATTTTAGCTGCTTGTGCAACATAACGAGGGAAATATAAATCTCTATTAGTCCACATTGTACTATCAATGCTCCATCCTGTACCTGCTACATAGATAGGATCATCTGTAAATCTATGCACAATATCTTTATTACAAAAAATCAATGCTGCTGCACCATCACTCGGTGGACTTATATCTAATCTGTTTACAGGCCAGGCCATAATTTCAGAATTGAGAACATCTTCAACGGTGATATTTGGGTCTGCTAATTGTGCACAAGGATGCCCTACGGCGTTTCTTTTATTTTTCACGGAAACTAAAGCAATATCTTCTTTTTTAATACCGTGGACTGTCATATATCTATTCATTTCCATAGCAAAAAGCCATACAAGGTTAGGCGTAAGAGGTCTATCCAATACTGGATCCCAAATATGTCTGAAAGCAGTTTGTGGATGTGGATAAATATTGCCCATTTTTTCTTCACAAACGACGAGGCATATGTCAGCAACTCCAGAAGCTACATGCCACCACCCAGCAATAGGGGCGAAAACACCTGTACCACCTCCATTAAAAACCCTTACATAAGGTTTACCAACGCCAGCAGCTCCATCCAAAAGATTTTCACCTTTCATATGGATGCCATCGAAAGCATCAGGTGCACTACCCATCACTACCATATCAATATCATCCTTTTGAATACCAGCATCTTCCATTGCCATTTTTGTAGCCAAATATGAAAGCTCCTTCCCTGTTTCTAATAAATGTCTGCGAAAGAGCGTCATACCGGCCCCAATAACTGCTACTTCTTTCATTTTCTTATCACCTTCCTATCCCCTCCTAAATATTGCTACTGCACCAGTTCCAGTAGGAATACCACGCCAAGACTGAGCAAGGCCTACTTCAACATCTGAAACTTGTCTTTTACCCGCGTGACCTCGAATTTGCATAACAATTTCTAATGATCTTTGCATTCCAGTCGCTTCAAGGCAATTTCCTACTCCTAATGAGCCGCCAGAAGTATTTGTAGGAAGTGAACCATTAATCTCTAGCACACCTTCTTGAGCTAAATGTCCTGCTTCACCAGGTCTAGCAAAGCCTAGTGCTTCAAGATGTTGAAGTTCCTTGTAGGAAAATCTATCATCAACTTCAACAATATCAATCTCCTTCATTGGTTCAGTTATTCCTGCCATTTTGTAGGCCATTTTTGCTGCTATAGAAGCATAACCAGCATCCATTCCTCTTGTACTTAACCATGGTGTCTCTGAAGAATATCCAAAACCTGCTAAATAGATTGGATCAATACCTAAACTCTTTGTAGTCTTGTAATCAGCAAGTACAAAGCAAATTGCTCCATCAACTAAAGGAGCTACATCTAAGGTTTTTACCGGTTTAAATAAGTATTCAGATTTCAATACATCTTCTACAGAAATTTTAGCCTCGTAATCAGCGTAAGGATTAAAAAAAGCATTTTTTTTGTTTTTCACAACAACCGAAGCACATTGCTCTTCTGTTGTGCCTGTTTTTCTAAGAAAATGTTGCATTTCTAAACCTGCTAAAAAATAGGGATGAATTCTTTCTTTCTCTTCTGAGCTACCTATTAAGTGTTTAGGATTTTCAGTTGGGTATTCCGGACTGCCTTTATAGTTAGGTCTTTCAACAGGACCACTAATTGGCTTTTCAAATCTTGGGTCAAAAGCGTGAAGAACTACATCTCCATAGGTTAACAAATCAGAGGCTTTACTGTGTACTTCAACAGCGACAACATCAATATATCCTGTCATGATTTGCATATAAGCATTTGCTAATCCTTGAATTCCATCTCCACTAACAGTACAACAAGGTCTTAATAATGCCCCTATTTGATCAGGGACGAATTCATCGAAAATTCCAAAACCTTCCCAGTAATCTTCAGCACAAGTTATAAAGCTCCCAACATCTTTTCTTGGATCTATTCCTGCATCGATGTATGCTTTTTCACATGCTTCATACATTATTTCCTTCCATTGTACATCAGGTGTCATAGAATTAAAATCCGTATGTCCAATTCCTATTACACATACTTTTCTACCCATTTAATCTCACTATTTCACATTAAATTTTTAATACCAATTTGTATATTGTTTTTGTGTTAGATTTTAGTTTTATACTAAATTTGATATTTTATTGTTATGTTTTATTATGATTAAAACATTTCTAATAATAGTATTACTAAGACATGAAAAATTATTCTGTTTTAGTACAAAATTTAAAAATCTAAAATATTTGTTTGATATATTATGGATACTAGAATTTCTGAATTCGAAAAAATAAGAATTCAAAGATATGTACCAGAATTAGATTTATTGAATAATCCTGTTCTTAATGCTAAGGAAAAAGAATTTCTGGCTGAACTTTATGATTTTATTGAAAAGGATCTTGATGTTGATTTAACAAAATTAGAAGAATTAAACTATCTTGTCGAAGAACCAACACAAGATAAGAAAAAAGATATTGTCATAGGTATAATGAAAAAACTAGCTGATAAGGGTTATTATTCAACTATACTAAATACAGAAGAACATGATGTAGGAAGAATTACGCGAAATGCTTTAATCGCATATGCAATATGTGGAGGTCGTTGGAGTGAATATAGTGAGAGATATATTGCTGGTAATTATAGTATTGAAATGGGTCGGTTAGCGGGGGGTACTCTTTATTGCAACCCAGTAAATTATGCTTCTGATGATTGGCAAAAAGAAAACTTTTTAGTCCCTGTAGCTCAAGATGGACAGATAGGAGCTTCGGCGATGACAGAATTTAATGCTGGATCGGATATCTTTAGAATGGAACTTAGATTGCATGAAAGAAACGATAAAGTAATAGCAAAAGGTAAAAAATTATTCATAACAAATGGAATGATTGCGGATTATATTATATTATATGGCAGATTAGACAACGGACAATTAGGTGCTGTAGTTGTGGATACAGAACATCAAAAATTAAAAGATTTCAGAAGTACGAGAATTAGTACTTATGGTATGACAGATGCCTTTGTTAGTCGTCTAATATTTGATAGAGTTGAAATTCCAAAGGAAAACCTTCTACATGGTCATGGATTGGATATTGCTTTTCACCAATTAACAGAAGAAAGATTAGTAATCAGTGCTGAAGCTCTAGGAGACACTATGAAAAAGTTGCTTTATTCTCATGCTTATGCTTTACAACGAAGACAATTTGAAAAAAGACTTCATCAATATCAGGTTATAAGATTCCCAATTTCCCGAAAAATACGTGAATTAAATCTACATATTTCTGCTCTAATTAATTACGCTAGACAACTTGATGATCATCCAGAATTGGGCAGTTCAAAATTGATGGCTGCAAATGCTATGGGTCTAAAAATAAGTGCTACTGAATTAGGATTTGAAAGTGCAATTCATTGTTTTAGGACTATGGGAGGGAGAGGTTTTACTAGGCAATATGCAAACGAAATTGGTCTACTTGATCCTTACTGTATGCTCCACGGTGGAGGATCAAATTATGTCTTAGAGGATAGCGAATCAAGAAGATTTTTCAAATATAAACCTATTCGGCCTGAAAAAGAAGACTTTATTCCAAGAATCAAATATTAAACTATCATTTGAATTCTAATGCCTTTTTTTAGTTTTATTAAAAATTTTCAGAGAATGAATTATTAAATAGATTAACTTAATTAATATAGATAATGGACTTTTACTACGATTTCGAAAGTTTTGATATATCTCCCCTAGTGGAACAGCATATCGGAAAAAAAGTTGAAGATATATTTCAAAATCATAAAGTTATTTCAAATCAGATGGGCGAGTTCATGAAGATTTTATTTCAAGAAGAGACTTTATCTGGTGATCTAGATTTAACATCATCAAAAAAAAAATTACTCCGTAATCTCAAAACTGTTTATTATATTGGAGAATTAACTGAACGTAAATTATTAAAAAAAGGAGTAAAAACATTATATGATTTAAAGATAAATTTGAGATATAGGAATTCAGCAAAAGAGATTTTGGAATTAATTGAAAGTAAAAAATTTTGTAAATTGTGTGAAAATAAATACATTGCTGATTTAGATGTATTATTTTGTTTTGATCTAGAAGAATTATTATTTCTTGATATTGAAACAATAGGAATATATGATAGCCCAATAATCATTTTAGGGATCGGATTTTTTAAAAATTCAAAGTTTTATATTCAAATTTTTTTTGCGAGAAATTTAGGAGAAGAAATTGCTATTTTTGAGCACTTTAAATCAGAGATACTTCCTTATTACAAAGTTTTTGTTACATATAATGGTAAAAGTTTTGATATTCCCTATATTGGAAATAGATTTTTGTATTTTTTCGATGAGAATCCTATGATTTCTGTGGAAGACTCACCATATGAAAATTCTAACACAAGATATCATCACATTGATTTGTATCATAATTGTAGAAGAAAATTTAAAGGAATGTTTGAAGATTATACTTTAACCAATATGGAACAGAAACTGTTAGGTTTCAAGAGAAAAAATAACTTACCAAGTAGTTTAGTCGGATTATGTTATAGAATGTATCTTGATAATCCGTTAAGGCACGTAGGATTGATAAAAGAAGTAATAGAACATAATTATTGGGATATATATGCAATGCCTTTAATCCTACGAAAACTAATTGAAGTATGATTTATTAAAGATAAAGTATAACTTTACCTATGTATAAAAGGCTCAATGATTATGATGTCACTTTAGAGTCATTAGATTTGCTCAATAAAAATTTTAATTTCGTAAAGAACACTGCCAGTAAAAAAATTTGTTTTTTAGGATTTGATGGATATGTCGATTCTCTTTATTCCGTAGTAGAAACAAGAATAAATGCAACAGAATGGAAAAGGATGGATAGCATGAAAACTTTTGGTGAATTATTAGTTAAAGTAGCAGGTAGTTCTGCTAATGTAGAAAGAATTTTAAAAAAAAGAATATTTGGAGGATTTGCACCTAATACAGCAAGAGCTTTAGGTACTCTTGGTGTAAAGATACATCTAGTAGCTTCTTTAGGAGTCCCAATTTTTAATGAATATTTTCAACCTCTACCTACGATAAAGCCACATTCTATTACTAATCCTGGGCAAACTTTAGGCTTAGAATTCAATGATGGAAAAGTAATGATTACGGATTTTGAACCCATTTTAAAAATTAATTGGCAAACAATAATTGATAAGATAAAACTAGAAGAATTAATAGAGATGATTAGTAGGTCAAATATTATGGGTTTTGGACATTGGGCATTATTACCAAATTTAAATGAGATATGGAAACATTTTTTAAGTTATGTTTTTCCTTCAGTTTCTAAATTAAAGAACAAATTATTTTTTGTTGATATTGCTGACATTCGAAAACGGTCAAAACAAGATATAAGTAATTTAATAGAACTTCTACAAAGAGTAAATGAACATGTTCCAGTAATGTTAAGTGCTAATGATCAGGAAGCTATGGAACTCTCTAAAAGTTTAGACAAAGTTAAAAATATCATCCCAAATAAGATTAATTTTGGTGATTTCATTGATGGTGGAAAAAATATCAACAAGTTTGCTAATTTATCATATATGATAATACATTCTCCGCATTTCGCAACAATTTCAACTGTAGATGATCATTATTGGATTACTGAAGGTTTTACATCAAAACCTAAATACACGGTTGCTGCTGGAGATTATTTTCATTCTGGAACGGCTTTAGGCTTAGCTTGTGGATTATCACCTCCCGAATCAATACTCCTAGGTAATGCTTTAACTGCAATATTTGTAAGAACAGGCTTTCCCCCTGATTTTAGAAATTTGTCTGAATTTTTAAGAAGATATTTAGAATTTATAGAAAATGATATCCCTAATTTTCCTTAATAAAATGTTATTAGATTAAAATTAAGTAACGTTGAAAAACTTTAATTTTTGTAGATTATTTTATAATTTGATGCTAATGTCGGATTTAGAAAGCAAACTATTCGAGAAATCTTGGAATTACCACACAAGAAGTTCAATAATAAAACGTTTACAACAGCGAGAATATGATATTTTTATTATTGGAGCAGGTATTACAGGTGCAGGGATTGCAAGAGAAGCTGCAATGAGAGGCTTGAAAGTTGCTATAGTAGATATGCAAGATTTTGCTGCTGGAACCTCTTCGAGAAGTACTAAAATGGCACATGGTGGAATTCGTTATATAGGTCATGGAGAATTAGATTTAGTTAAAAAGGCGACTCATGAAAGAAATTGGATGCGAGTTCAAATACCTCATTTAGTCAGACCAATTCCATTTTTCATACCCTTTATGGAAGGAGCAAAATATAAAAAACGCGATCTATTAGGTGCCACTAAAATCTATGATTTCTTAAGTGACGATAAATCAGAATTTAAAAATTATAAAAAAAGTAAATCCTACACCGCTGAAGATATTTATAATCTTGAACCAGGATTTACAAGAGATGGCTTACAAGGGGGAGTGATATATTATGATACAAACATCGATGATGCTCGTTTAACAATTGAAATTCTAAAGGAAGCAGTCATTAGAGGAGCGGATGCGATAAATTATTGTAAAGTTATTGGATATATTAAAAATAAAGGGAAAATTGTTGGGATCAGATGTAAGGATCAAGAAACCAATTCAGATCTAGAAATTCGTGCCACGTTAATAATTAATGCGACAGGTGTATGGACAGATAAATTATTAGGGAATTATCCTGAACACATACCAAATCCATTAATGAGGCCAACTAAAGGTGTTCATCTTTTATATAAACGTGAAAATATTGGTAATAGCATGGCAATTGGTTTATATTCTGATATCGATAATAGATATTTTTTTCTTATTCCAAGGGATAAGAAGTATACATTAATAGGAACAACTGATACTGATTATCAAGGTGATTTAGCAAATCCATTTTGTGATAAAGAGGATACAGATTATTTAATTCAATCCGTGAAGAGATTTTACCCTAATGCAAATTTAGATTATGATAAAATTCTTTCAACATATGCAGGAATTAGGCCTTTAGTAATGGAAAAAGGAAAATCAGAAAGTGAAGTCTCACGAAAACATATAATCTTCTTTTCTGAAGATGGGCTCTTAACAATCACAGGAGGTAAATTGACAGAATGGAGAGAGATGGCTGAAGATCTTTTTAATCATATAGTAGAAGAACACATTTTTCCCAATATAAAGAGAGATAAGCATTTTTCAAGAAAAGCGTTTGAAATCAGCCTTAAAAAAGAAGATTGGGAAAGAAATTTAATTGAATATTCAATCCATATTGATAAAGATATTACTGATCACTTATATCAACAATATGGTAAAGGGGCTATCATAATACTCGATCTAATTGAAGAAGATGATTCCCTTAAAGCACGCATCATTGATGAAAATGATTTTATAAAGGCTGAAATCATTTATGTACTGCGTTATGAATTAACTCCTCATCTTATTGATGTTTTTTGTCGGCGAACAGAAATGTCATTATGGATAGATCATAGAAGAGCACCCGAAGCAGCTGAAGTAGTGGCAGATATTATGGCAAAAGAATATTTATGGGATGAAGAGAGAAGGAATAAAGAAATTAAAGATTATTTAGATTATGTTCATAATACCGTTTCATTTATTCAATAAACCATCTCATCTTAAAATTCTAGAACTTATTTTTTTTTAGCACTAAGTTTTTTTGCAAAAATTGGACTATGATATATATTAATATTTTATTGAAGATATACATCATAATAATAAATTCAAATTAAATTTAAGAAGTGAAAAAATTTGATATATCAATTTGATTTTAAAGAAGGTTTTATGAGACCTTTAGCAGAATTCGCAGGTTTTTTTCTTTTAGTTCTTGGTGTTATGTGGATGGTTTATGCCATATACGAGACCAAAAGGAGAGGTTCCTTTAAAAAAAGAAAAGTGGAAGATTGGGATTTTGATATAACAAAGCTTTTAAAAGTTTTAACATACTTAGGAATAATTGTTGGAATTTTTAGTCTAATTAGTGGTGTGGGAGGGCTTATACTTGATCAACCTCCGAGTGCTGCTTGGACTGGAACAGGAAAAAGTGTATTTACTTCTGCATTTCTCATTATCTTTGGAATATTAACTCTATTAAAACCATTAAATGATTTACCGATCACAAGTGTTGTGGGTATTTTATTAGCGTCGATTGTTGTGATAATAGTTGCATCAGCTATTCCAACTGAAGTAAAGGAAGTTATTGACGTTTTTATAGATTACAGATTGCTTTTAATTATAGTCTTTATAATAGTCTTTGCAATTGTTGCTCTAACCGTCAAATTTTACATTGGAGCTTTGATGTCTATTTCAAAAGCTATTTCCTGGCCTCCATTAGCTTTTATTATTGCTGTATTTTGCTTACTCCAAGGTTTTCTAATTCTTGTTATAGGAGTTTCGATAACAGGTTTACTCTAAAAGAATTAAAAATAGTTTTATTTTCTTCTATTTTTATTTTTCAGAAAATCAAAAATCGATGAGAAGATGTTTTATTGATTTCACCAATTATATCATCGTTTAAATTATAACCACAATTAGGACAGGATTTTTTTTCAGATAAGTCAATTTTGGTAAATCTATAACCAGATCTTCCTAAAATCAAACTATGACAATTAGGGCAGTAAGTATTGCTTCCTTCTTCATGATGGATATTTCCAATATATATATAATCTAAACCAACTTTTTTAGCTATATCATATGCACGGTTTAGAGTTTCATATGGTGTCCTTTTCTTAGAAGGCATTTTAAAATCTGGATGATATGCTGAAAAATGAACTGGTGTATTTTTTCCAAGATTATTTATAACCCATGAGGATAATTTTTCAAGATCTTCATTACTGTCATTTAAATCAGGGATTATGAGGTTGGTAATTTCTACATGTATTCCATTTGATTTAAACTTCTTAGCAGTGTCTAATACGGGTTGAACTGACTTAACGCCACAAATTTTCTTATAAAAATCATCTGACATAGATTTAATATCTATGTTAGCAGCATCAATACCCACCTCAATTAATTCCTTTGTTGCCTCTGGAGTTGAATATCCGTTTGTAACTAAAATAGTTTTAATATCTTCCTTTTTAAGCAAGGGAGTTGTATCCATTATCCATTCATGCCAAATTAAAGGTTCATTATAAGTATAAGCTAATGTTTTTGCTCCACTCTTTATAACCTTCTTAATTAATTGTTCAGGTGTCATTTCTACTAAAGACATACTTCTATTTTCTAACCCATCTAATTCATAATATCCATTTTTTCCATTATCAGTTGGATTTGCTTGACTTATTGACCAATTTTGACAATTTTGACAACGGAACGAACACCCTATTGAGGCAATAGAATAAGCAGTTGCACCAGGCCAAAAGTTGTATAATGGCTTTTTTTCAATTGGATCTAAACTTCCACTAGAAATAAGAGATCCATAAATTAAAGTGAATAATGTACCATCAAAATTTTTTCTAGTTCTACATATTCCAAGTTTTCCTTTAGTAATGACACACTCATTTGCACAAACATGACATTTCACTTTATTCTCATGCAGAGAATCCCATAATCTTGCCAATTTTTTCATAAAAGCACCGAATTTAATTTATGTATAATGATTTGTTCTACAAATAAATAATAGATACGAATTATTATAATTTTTATACTTAATTTAAATAATTTTAAATTAAATTAAGAGAAACTAGATAAACTATTGGTGAGATTATCAAATTCATATCCAAAAAGATAGTGAACTAACACAAGAAGAAATTTTTGATTTAATTGAAATTAAAAAGAAAGAATTAGAAGAACTAGAAAAATTTGGTAAAAATTCAAATTATATTCACGAATTGAGTAATCTAGCTTTCCTTCAACTCGAAACGGAACAATATCTAGAATCAGAAAAAAATTTTCTTATTTGTTTAAGACATTTTAAAAAGCAACTTGATAGGTTAGGACAAGCAGCAGTTTTTGGCATATTAGGAACATTATATTTTAAATGGGAAAAGTTTGAAAACGCTATTGATAATTATAATACAGCGTTTAAAGTTTATCAGGAACTAAATCAAATAGAAGAACAAATTACATGTTTAAAAGGGATTGGTAATTGTTTAATAAAACTTAACCAGTTTGAAAGAGCAAGTGAGATATTCTTAGAATGTTCTTCAATTTGCTCAGATAATAATGATATTTATAATTTATTGGATTGCTTGGGGAATTTGATTTTCATTTACGAAAAAGAACAAAAATGGGATGTTGTTTTCGAATTATATAGAAAATCATTGCATGCTTTTAAAGAATTAAAAGATATTAAAGGAATTATCGTCTCATATTACAATCTTGGGACGCTCCGGAAAAGATCAAACAAATATGATGAGGCATTAAGATATTTTAAAAAAGGTACGAATTTATCAATTGAATCCAATTTTTCAGAATTGATAATAAAAGGTTTAACATATATTGGAGAGACTTTCTTTTATCAAGGGAATATGAACTCAGCTAAGAATCAATATATTAAAGCTTTAAGCCTTGCTGAGAAGATGAATAATAAAAATACCATCCTTCAAATTAAAATAATATTAAATTCCTTCGGTTTAAATGAAGAAGAAATAAATCATGAACTAAAGGTATATCAAAAACAAAAAAAGAGCATTTAATACAAAATTTGAAGAAGTATTGAAATACTTATCAATGAGAGTTCAAAAATTTTAAATGATTGAATTTTCATTTTTACTTAAATAGGATATAAATTAGAGGAAGATTTTTCTTAAATGATTATATGTCCCTATTGTAGAGAGGAGATTGAAGAAGAATGGATTTATTGCAGATACTGCAATAAACCTCTTATTACAAATTTAGATAATAAATCAATTAGGAGCGTAACTCAGATTCCTGAAGATAATTCTTCTATTTATTATGAATCTGAGACGGAAGACAATCAGTTTAATCTTAGTATCATTCAAGATGAAGAAATTGATAGTAAATTAAGAGAAATTGAAGATGAACTAAAAAATTATGAAATTTTTGGAAAACCAATGGGAAAATTACTTTTGAAAAAAGCTAGTCTTCATTATAAAAAGCGAGACTTACCATCAGCTTTAAAAAATCTTGAATTTGCTTTAGAAAGTTTTAAAGCAGAAAATGATAAATTAAATATTGCGGTTTGCCATAATGAGATAGGATTACTAAATGAAGAAACAGGATTTTTTGATCAAGCAATCTATCATTTAGATAGATCTCTCAATTTATTAGAAGAATTAAAAGACACAAATAAAATTATTCAAGTTTTAAACAATCTTGGAAACATTTACTATTTAATTAAAGATTATAATCACTCTTATAAATTTTATCAGAGGGCGCTTGATTTAGCCGAGAAAAACAACTTTAAATCGGAAGCAGTAAAAACTAGTAGTAATTTGGTTGAAATTCTTTTTCATTTAAAAGATTACAATAGAATTGATAAAATCTTGAAAACTAATTCAATCTTTTTTGAACAAAATAATGATATGTATGGAATTATTCAAATTCTAATAAAATATGGTAAACTCTATTACCTTAAGGGTGAAAATTATTATGATCAATCATTTGAGAGTTTAAATAATGCGTTAGATCTTATTTATAACATTAAAGATCGAATTTCTGTTTACATTAAAGCTAGTTTAGAATGGGAATGCTTTCATTATTTAGGTAAGTTAAATATCCTATGGGATAATGATATAGAAGCGGAGAATTTTTTATTAAAGAGTTTGGAAGCTATAAGAACTTTTGAGATACGGGAACATATCAAAGAAGGATTAATTTTAGAAGATTTAGCAAAATTATACACATTAAAAGGTGATGATGAGAAAGCTATTGAATATTATAACTATACAATTGAGATTTATCAAAATTTTGGCGATAAAGCAAAAGAAGCAGAACTAAAGTTTGAAATTGGGAAAATATACGATAATTTTATTTTAAATAAGGAGCAATCAGTAGAATATTATGAAGAAGCATTGGAACTTTTTGAAAATTTAAATAACTATGAAAAATCAGTAGAGCTATTAAAAATCCTTGGCGAATACTATATCAGTATAAAGATGGAAGATTTAGCCTTATCTTATTTTGAAAGAGCAATAGAACATTACAAATTCTTAGAAGATGAAGCTAATCTAAAATTTTTGTCAGAAAAGGTAAAATTATTAAAAAAAAATATTGATTTAAATTACTAATAGAAATCTAAATTACTTCATCTTTAGTTTTTCCACTTAACTTTTTTACTAACCACTCTAACTTAAGAATAGAATGTGAAAACCTTTGTAAAGAATATAAAATTAAAACTGATACTCCAAGATACCCAATTACAATAAAGAATATTAAATATATTGGTATTTTCTGATAAAAAATTGCTAAAAACAATAATTGAAGAAATAACAAAGATATTGGATATCGCGCAAAAAAGATTAAAATTTTTAATAATTTACTTCTTACTTTCTTAATATCCATTATAAAGAATGATAAACCAAAAATCAACAAAGAAGTACCAATTACTAAAAGTAAGTTGGAAGGGGAACCTGTAAATAAGAATTTTGGCATTCCTGGTATATAGATAAAAGAATATCCCTCTAAAATTGGAAAAGCTTCTAAAAAAGGGTACTTACTCAAATTATAACTACCTGGAGTTATGAAAGGACTTGATTGAAAAAAAGGTAATAATAATCCAACTAATATGAAAATTAGACAATATTTTAAAATTGAACGTAGTGCATTAAGGTTTGCAACTCTTGATTTTATACTTTTAGCCTCAAAAACTAATTCTCCAAATACTGTTGAAAAGAAACAGAAAGACGCATAGGGTAATATTGGATAACTTGGAATTGGTGAAATGAGAACAAAATGAATAATATTAATTATCAAATTCGTATCTTTTCCTATAAAGAGAATTTCTCTTATCCCTGCTGTAAAAAAGAGTATGATTAATCCTATGACCAATCTTGCCCATCTCACTAACTTAAAAGCAAAAAAACATATTATTTGTGAAATACCTATAAATGATATCACATTCCAACCCCAAAAGTTCAAAGGAAATGATAAATTAGGATTAAAAGCTATATTAAATAAGATTCCCATCAAAATTAGAATCAAACCTTGCCGAATTACTTTATTTCTATTAACTTTTTCGGGTTTACAACCCATTTTTTTGTTTAAAGTAAAAATAACTGAGAATGAAAATAAAAATATGAAGAAAAACACCCCAAATAACTCTAAAATTAAAAAGATATAACCATAAAGATATCTCAAATTATATTCATAAGCAATCCAGAAATTAAAAGCATTAGAAATTATAACCAATATAATAGAAATTCCTTTTGCTAATTCTAAACTAATTAAGGAGTTTTCAAAGTAGATATCTTCTTTCATCATAACTATAATAAAGATTTTCTTATTACTAATTTAATTGATATTGAAATCTTCACTTTTATATAATTTCACATCATACTCCTCGAAACCCAAAGACTTTATGAAATTATATGAGACTCTATTATCTCTATAAACCTCACAGCGTAGTTCTTTTACTCCTTTCTTTTTGAAATAATTCCATGTTGCCATGCCAACAACTGTACCTAATCCCTTGTTTTGAAATCTTGGAATTACTCCTAATCCGCAAATTATACCATATTCTCTTTTTTCACCTTCTAAATCTAAAATGGCAAAAGCAGCATCATTCCCATAGACTCTTGCTAATAAAATTATAGTTTCTGGATAATTAAAGATAACTCTTAATGAATTTAAATCAATTGGAGAAAAAGGTTCATTGGAAGTCATCCATGCTCTATTATGGATATACATAACACTTTCTAAATCTTCCTCTTTAGCTTCTCGAATTTTTGCTTTAAGTACATTCTTTTCAACTTTATTTCTTAGCCTTTCCTCAAATTCAAAGGTTATTTTTTCAACAGGTAAACGCATCTGAATATATTCCATACCTTTGGTTGCTAATTCTCCTTCAATAATTTGATTAGCCTTTTCCCTTTTATCATATCCTAAGAAAAAACTTCTAATTTGTTTCTTCTTCAAATTCAGTTTTGAACCAGACATATTTTAAAGATAAGAAAAAAGAATATTGAATTTGTTTAATAAAATGAATTAAATATATAAAAATTATGTTAATTATTACTTTCTAATTCAAAATCTTCTTTTCGGTAAACTTTCACTCCAAATTCTTCAAATTGTAGTCCTTTTATGAATCCATAGGATGTTTGATTACTTTTATATACTTCGCATCGAAGTTCTTTAACTCCTTTCTCTTTGAAATAATTCCAAGCCGCTAATCCTATAACAGTTCCTAATCCCCTCCTCTGAAAACGTGGTAAAACACCTAAACCCGCTATAACGCCATATTCCTTATTTTCGCCCTCAAAATCCAAGATTACAAAGGCAGCATCTATTCCATATACTTTTGCAATTAAAAATTTTGTATTTGGATCATTAAAAATTTTCTTTATAGTAGATTTATCAAGAGGTCTAAATGGAGTATTAGATGTAAGCCAAGACTTATTATAAATGTCAACAATCGCTTGAATATCACTTTCCGTTGCTTCGCGTATTCTTGCTCGGAAGATATTCTCTTCTATCTTTGATTTCAAGGTATTTTCAAAATCTTTAGTAATTTTTTGAACAGGTAATTTCATTTGAATATATGCCATTCCATTAAGAGCCTTCTTTTGAAGGTCGCTAATATCTCCCCTTTCTTTATCTTTCTCAATATTCAAAAAAAGAGTTCTTAATATTCTTTTTTTAAATTTTAATGGCTTTTTTAAATCTAACTTTTTTCCACTCATAATTATTTAAGCATACTTAAAATTAAAAAAGGCTATTAGTTTTCTCTCTTATTTTAGCCTCTATTTCAGTATTAGTAACAGAATAATTTCTTAAAATTGAAACACCTTGTTGGATTTTCTTTATAAGGTTTTTATCTTTGATTAAATTTTTATTCTCACATGAAAACTCAAAATTTGAACGTAATGCCATATCTTCTTCTAATCTTTCATTGAGAATATTCTTTAGCCTTACCATCTCTTCTGAAATCTCCTTATAAATGTTATTTGGATCATTTGTAATATAACCAGGTAATAAAATATTAAATTTTTCTTCCATCATATTTTTATCTTCAACAAAAATTGCATATAAAGGCATGTAAATCCATTGGACTGGTCTTGAGAATAATTCCGCTTGATTATCATTTAAAGACCAATTGGTTAAGTCTTGAGCATCTCGTAAACAGTTAGCATGTTTTGTTTGAACAACATTTTTAATATCCATGAATAATTTCTCGATTTGAGATTTTAAATCTGAAATTTGTTGGATCATTTCCTCTTTTTCACTTTTAAACTCAGATAAATGTTTATCCCTATCTTTTAACTTTACTTGTAATTCATTTGTAAACTTTTCTAATTTCTTTTTAGCTTCATCTTCTACTTGTGCGGCACGTTCTTTTAATTCAACATATTTCTTAGTTAACAAATTTAGCGAATCTATAAAATTTTGTCCCTCATCTAATAAATATTTAAAATGTTCCTCGAAGGAACCTGTTAGATCATTAAAAATTCTACCCTTTAGCATCTCTGTTCGAGTGAAGAACTTATTCTTTTTAATCATTTCCTCTAATTGCCTTTCTGCAGTTTTAAATAAAACTGATATACTCTCAATCACTTTTTTTTTTTCTGCTACTCTCCACTGATCAATTTTATCGCTTTCTATTGCTACTTGTTCCTTAATTTGATCTGTGTCAATAATTTGGGATGTTTTAGTTATTTGTGATGAGTATCGTGAATCTATATCTTTTAATTGGACATTTAATTCAATTAGCCATTTTTCTACTTCTTTTTCAATTAATCCAATTTGGGATTCCCATCTTCTTGCATTCCCTCTCATATATTCAATCATTTTCCGATATTTATCTGCTATATTTAAAGCTCCTTCCGTAGATAATCCCGTATCTAAAGGCATATATTCTGAAATAGGAGAGTATTCTATTAAGGGAATTAATTTAATAAGTGTTTGTAAAAATTCAGGATTTATTAAAGCTTCAATCTCAAGAGCTTGAAATTCAGTATCTTCTTCTTCCCCAATTTCTTTTGCTTCAGTATCTTTGTAAGTTAAAACTTCAATAATTTTATTTAATTCTTCAATTTTTGTTCTATTTTCAATATTTCTCAATAAATGACCAATTAATGGTTGTCGTGGAGGATTAGTGAATTTTCCTTTTCGCGAAAAGACTTTTAATCCATCAAGAATAATATGTGTTCCAATAACACCTTGTACTGATAAAAAAGGCCAAAGTAATCTTGAAAAAGATAAAATATTCTCACTTTCTTTTATATCCCTCGTCAACAAATAAAATGCAAGTGCTAATTCATCATTATCCTTAATTGAAGGGACGTTTTGATAAGAACTGAAAAAGGGTAAAATATATTGGTTTCCATGAATCGACATATGAGACTCACTCTCAAAATATTTAATTATTTATTATAAAGAATTAATGGTTAATATTATTATTTAGTTGAAAAAATCAAATTAATAATTGTTAAAATTCTTTTTCTATTGATTAATTTTCTAACTATTATAAAAATAAAAAAGAGAGAATTTTCACAATTTTATCTTAATTGTTCATAATTATTGGCTATTACAATTATTAAAAGAGATAGTAATATCAATAATGGAGGTAAAATAGCATTTACATGATAGAATCCAAAAGTATCTAAAACTCCTTGAAGAATTCTCCCTAAGAAATAAATAAAAAATCCTAAAGCATTTAATGCATAAGATTTTCTAAGCACGCCAAAAGTCTTTAAAGCTAAGTAAATAAACATAATTGGAATAAATATCACCATTAAAGGAAGTAAAATAAAATTCAATACAGCCCTTCCTACAGGGTATCCAAAAATAGTGATTAAAGGATATGTTCCTCCTAAATATTGATCATTTAGATCTGGATCCATAAATAAAGAATCTGGTAAACAAAATGCGAGAATACCAACAATTATAGGAATAAATATTAACAAAATTTTCAGAATAATTCTATTATACTTTTTTCTCGTAAATTTTTTGATTTTTGATTTAAGGTTATCTCCTGATAACTTTTCTTTAATTTCAGTGATAGGTGGAAAAATTAAAATTCCAAATACACCCATTAAGCACGCAATTCCTAACCAAGTTGAAAATGTGGCAAATCTATAATATAGCATCAATAATTCTACAAGGGCAAAATTGCTCATTGCTCCTTCTAATTCTGGAGCATAAAAATAATATACAATAAAGAAGAATCTTCCAGCAGCAAGAAATAAAAATAAAAATGAAAAATACAGCCAATACATTTTCTTAGATGTTCTAAATCTAATAATTAAGAAATATGCAAATATTAGGAAATAATAACCTACAATTATATAATATAATCCCGATTCAACAGCGTCCCAAATATCGAAATATTTAAAATAATCTTGAAACAACATGATATACAACTGATTTTTTTATAATAATGTTAGATTTATTATCATAACATAAAATTATAATAATACTATCTTTTTCTTATATAAAAATTTATATCTTAAAAATTGATTTTTAAGAATCCCTAAAATAGAAATATCATGGATTCCTTTAAAACTAAAACCGGAAAGTCTTGATTAAATATGAAGATTGAAAATAGCATAGACACTTTTAATTCTTTAATCAGAAGAAGAGGATTCATTTGGGGGCCATCTCCAGAAATATATGGAGGTTTAGCAGGATTTTATTCATATGGCCCAGCTGGGACAGCTTTAAAAAATAATATATTATCAATATTCCGGAAAGAGCTACGTTTATTTGGATTCGGCGAAGTAGAATGCCCTACTATTATGCCAGAAATAGTTTGGAAAGCTTCAGGTCACTTAGACCGCTTCATTGATCCTGTTATAAGATGTGAGAAGTGTAATACACTTCATAGGGTAGATAATTTACTTCTAGAAATGCTACCTGACCAAATGATTGATGGGTTATCATATGATGAAATGCAAGAATTAATTGAAAAAAACAACTTAAAGTGCCCTAAATGTGATAATCCATTGGGAAAGATTGAACAATATAATCTTATGTTAAAAACTTCAGTTGGTAATAATGTAATCGCATATCTAAGACCAGAAACAGCAACAACTACTTATCTATTATTCAACAGATTAGATCAAGATGCACGTAGGCAATACCCTATTAAGATTTTCCAATATGGAAAAGCTTATAGAAATGAAATATCCCCCCGACAACAAGTACTCCGTATGAGAGCATTTGATCAATTTGAAATACAATTATTTATTGGAAAAGAAGAGGAAATGGATTTTGAAGATTATTTAGAGATTAAACATTGTTCTTTACCATTATTAGATTGGAACTCACAAGAAAAAGGGATCATTAAACCAAAATTTATTACTCTTGAAGATGCAATTAATAAAGATATCCTAAAAAAACCAGCTTACGCGTATTGTCTATATCTTGGCCATTATTTAACTATGAAATTAGGCTTCCCTCAAGAGATGGTAAGGTTGAGACAACATTCTCACAATGAAATGGCTCATTATGCCGACGACGCTTGGGATTTAGAAATATTGACCCAACAGTTTGGTTGGGTTGAAATTTGTGGAATTCATGACAGAACGGATTATGACCTCAGACAACATGGAGAATTTGCGAAACAGAACTTTGCCGTTCCAATGGGATCGGATTTAAAAAAGAAAGAAATTCCCCAAATCCTTGAAATTGCATTTGGACCTGATAGAATTATTTATACACTTCTTGAGACCACCTTTAAAGTTGAAGATGATAGAATTGTATTAAAATTAAATAAAGAATTAGCTCCTAATACTGTAGCTACTTTCCCCTTAGTTAGAAATAAAATAGAACTTGTAAAGTTAGCAAAAGATGTCCATAAACTCCTTCTTAATAATAGAATAATTTCTTTTTATGATTCTGCAGGTTCAATTGGAAAACGATATAGGAGACAAGATGAGTTAGGAACTCCATATTGTGTAACAATAGATTATGAATCTTTAGAGGATGATTCTGTTACAATAAGAGATAGAGACTCAATGGAACAAATAAGAGTAAAAATTTCAGAAATTCCTAACTTTATTAATAAAAATAAGTAAATGAAAAGTTAAAATATCAAAAATATCAGAGATTTCCAGAAAAAAATTTTAAAGAGAAGAAAATTTTTTTTAAGAATACAACTTTTAATTAAAAATAATTTCGATAGTTTTAAAGATATAAATATGAGTTCTATTAATTCTCCTATTTTTAAAATAAAAAGAGAGCTTAATAAAAATCAATTTAGAAGATTAGTTTGTCTTAGTCTTATTTTTATTCTATTCCTTAATTTTATCTACTTTTTTAATAATTTCACTCATGATTTCACAAATTTAACTCAAAATTCTATTCTAGATAAAAAAGAAGAATTCGATTTTCAATCTCCCGCCTCGGCCGCCGATCCTTCCTTATTTCAAGATCCTTTTACAATAAATTTTGATAAAATCTGGGAATTTTTCAATACAAATTATATCTCAGATTTAGGATTAGATGTTGATACATATTTCAGACTTGGAGACAGCATTGGTACAATTATAGATGATAAAGTTTATCCTGTTGATAATTTATATTTGTATAACACTTTATTAAAAGGTGAGAATAATCCAAGTGTATTATATGAAATATATTTGGATCTAAAAGATACTATATTCTGGTATAATAGTAGTTTTAGTCAATATAGCTATGGGTTTATCGGATCGGTTAATGCGAGTACTGGAGAAGTCTTTGATTATGATAGATCCTTAATCGACAATTTAATGTCAATTTTTCTTTTAATTGAAAATATTGGAGCTGAAATTAATACAATCAATATAAATGGAATTTATCCAAAAGATTCAATAGAAGAAATTTTTGTCCTGATTGATTCGGATCAATTCTATGACAATATTAATAAAGGTTTTTCTCACTACAATACAAGCGATTTCTCAGAAGAAAAATTCACTGAGAGTAATTTATATGCTATATTAGCAAACTTGGAAATTCGTCATCTTTATGAAGAACTGAATATAAATCCTACAGTTAAAGAGAGAGCCTATGAACTAGCGAATTTAACAATGGATGTCTTATTAAATAATATGTGGGATGATACAGAGATTGGTTTTGATTATAATGCATATAGCAACTGGAATAATGTAGGATTGCCAGGTGGAGCATATAAATATCTTAATGTAAACGCATTAGGGATAATTACGTTATTAGAATATTGGCTTGAGACCGGAATGAACAATAATTCTTTATTTAATAAAGCGGTTTCTCTTTATAATAAAATTAATCAAACTCTATGGACAAATAATGGATTTAAGCATTATAGCGATCCAGCTTGGGGTAGTATAGTTGATGCTAGGATTGATTTAGACTCAAATTCTTTAATGATGAAGGCTTGCTTAAAATTGTTTGAATTAACAGGGAATTATACATACTATAATCAAGCTATGTTTATACATAAAATCTTTGAAAGAGATTTTTACGATGGGGCTGTTAATGCTTATGATACTTCAAAGGGTTTTGTGAATAATCAAGATAAAAATTTTGCTGCTAATATGAAGTTGATTGATTCATATTTAAAAGCTTTTGAAATCTACAATAGTTCATTTTTAAGATCTAAGTATAATATCTCTGCAGAAGTTCCTAATTTTATATTTAATCAAGAAATTTTAAATATTTCGAGTATCTATTCAATTGAAAAAAATAGTTCTTATTATAATACGACCACGAATTCATATAAGAATTTCTTGTTGAATTATACCATTACATCAGCTGATATCACTTATCTATTTAAATATCCAAATGGAACATTATTTGATACAAAAGAACAACAAATTATTAGTAATAATACAATTTTAACGTTTAATATTAATGAAAGCCTCCCAATTGGAGATAATTATAAGTTATATATTTTTACTAACACAACGTATTTTGGCACGACTCAAATATTAAAACTTTTTAATGTAACTTCTGGACTAAAAGTTCAAACAATACAAGGATTACCTTCTACTGTTTATCAAGGCCCTATATATAATATTACTTTATCGATAAATAATACTCGTAATACTAATGTAACTTTAACAGTAGCAATGGAAGGAGATAATATAGTTAATGATTTTCAGATAATAGAATTTGATAATTTAGTTTTAACAAATGTTTCATTTAACCTTACTACGGAGCTTGATCCAGAAGTAGGACCTCATGCTTTAAATTTCACATTTAAAGATGTTGATATTTTATATTTAGAAATAGTAAACACAATTCAAGTTGGATATTCTTTTGATTATACAAACTTTTTTTATCAAAGTAAAATAGTTAGTGGAGATAGACTTCCTGTAATGATGAATCTAATTAATTTCCTTCCAAATAGTACACAAACTCTAAATGTTAGTTTTACGGGAGATTATATTCAAGATTTAAAAGAAGAATTGACTTTAAGCGAAAAAGAAACTAGAACACTTTTTTATGAATTAAATGTATCTGAAAATATTGTTAATGATTATATTGAAATAGAAATGGAAATCTCAAAAGGTAATACAACCTATTATAGTAAAATATTCAATATTGAAATTTTACTTAAATTTGAAATAATTAGTGCATCCTTTCCCAGTATTATTTCACAAGGAGAAACTGCTTATTTTATCATGATTATAAGAAATAATCAAGAAATTTCTGAACCATTTTCGATCTTTGTCAATGGAGTAGAAAAGCAAGCAAATATAAATGGTTTAGCACCTGGAGAAAATGGAATTGAATTAAAAATTGTACCAACTATAAACCCATATGATTTCGAATCAAAAACCTATTCTTTCATTATTAAAGATAGTTTAGGGGATATTATAGCCCAAAAATATTTTGAAGTAAGCATTAGATTATCTATTTTCAACTTAGTTATGTTTTACATAATTCCCATAATTATACCGATTGGTATAGTTTTATTCTACAAAAATAAAGAAATAAAACAAAGATTATTAAGAAGATGAATATGAAATCCATAATTGAAAAGAAGAAATTCATTAAGACAATATTAATTCTAACTTTTATCAATATAATTTGTCTCTCTACTATTCTAGTGAATATTAATAACATTGCTATTCATAGTGAAAATGATCATATTTTATTTAACTCTAAATTAATTTCTTCTTCAAATGGTCAAGCCTTGCCATATGCTTCTATATCCCGAAATTCCTCAACGGTTTATCGTTTATTTGAATCAATTCAATTTGATATTAATACCTCTGATTTTACTAATGCTAACTATTCTATAATGCAACTACAATATGAAAATAATGAATTCAAAAATTTTACTATGGAACATACTACTGGAGCTAATTTTTCATATACTTATACCCCGGAATATGATGCTCCAAAAGGATTTTGTAATGTCAGTTTTTTCATTTTTAATGAACTAAATATCCAATTAAACTCACATACAACATTTGTTAATTTTACAATTGATAGTAATTATATAACCTATATTGAAAATTTTGAATATAATCGTAATGATACAGTTTATGGAGAGCTAATCGTTAGTAATTTTAAGACGTATACTTTTAATTGGAATGTTGAGATTGTAGATAATACAAACGAATCTCTCGAGGTAATTTTATTTAGTCTTGGGAATAATATTGACTTCTTTTCTTTTGAAATAAACGATTCTTTTACAGTATATGATGAATATTACTACGTTAAAATTGATATGACTGATAGTTCACCTGCTAATAAAAGGGCTGCTACTTATATTCCCTTTATGGTACTTAACACGCTTCCTGAAATAATTATTTCATCGATAAATTTTTCTAAGCAAGAGATAAAGCGAGCAGAAGATTGTACAATATCCTTAAATGTAACAGATTATGATTTAGAAACCTTTCCAGAAAATATTACAGTTAATATGTTACTTGTTGACTCTAAAGGACAATCTCTTCCATCAATTATTCTAACAAATAATAACGATTGGAGTTTTTCAACAACTTTTTCAATTAATATAGATAAACCCATTGGTATGTATCAAGTCACTTTTGAAGCTAACGATCAATACAATGGAGTAGGGTCATATTCAACCACGCTTACAGTAAAAAATAATTATCCTGAGATCCATGGCTTTACTATTAATGGATTATCATTAAATCGAAGTATTTCTATAAATTATGGAGAAGATATTATATTTAAGTTCAATGTTTCAGATGTAGAAGATACTATAGCATATATTACAGTTGGATTGCTTAATGAAGATAATAATTGGTTTAACTTATCAAAACAATACCAATCTAACATGGAATTAATAATTCGGACTGAAGATTTATTGAGTGGAATTTGGACTGTATATCTAGCTGTGACAGACATTGATGGGGACACAACATATATTACTTCAAATTACGGATTAGGACCAAAAGAGATAAGAATCATACCTGATTTATTATCACCAGTATTGCCTTGGATAACTTTATTTATTGGATTAAGTTTCGGGATATTACTAGGGATAGGCTTATTATACAATAGATATAAATCTAAATTAACTGAATTTAAAGTGCAATCTGATAAGAAAGAGAAGCCTCTCGAAAAACCTTCAAAACTTAAAAAACCAAAAAAAAAGATAAAAGAAAAAATAGAAGTTGAATCAAAAAAGGAAGTTGAAATCATCGAAGAGGAGCAAGCTGAAAAACATCCACAAAGAAAAATAAAAAGGAAATTAGGCTAAACAATTCTTAATTTAAAAATATTTATTCAAATTTTTCTTGTATGGATAAAAGAATCTGATAATTCCTAATATATAGGAGCAGATCGTCATTTCTAAAATAGAATATTAAATTAATAATAATCTATGATAAATTTAAATATACAAAAAAAAGATAATATCTATAAGAAATGATTTAAATAAAAATCAAATCAAAATCTAGGTGAAATCGTATTAAAAAATCAAAATATATAACTATAACTTTATTTAGCTTTCTTCTCTTCTTCTCAATTATGAATTTTACGATGGCTGCTCCACCTAATTATGTAGGTGTAAGAACAGGTGATGAATATGTGTGGACTCCTTCATTAAATGCAGAGAATATTAATGCTACTGGAGTAGCTTTATTCGGACAAGCTAATTGGACTTTATTATATTCTATGTTAAGTGAATATTGGTTTAATGAAACAGGAGAATCGTTCAGTTCTCTTGCGGGAGCTGCTTTAAAAGTAAAATTCACAAATGTTTCAGATGAAATCGATTTAGGTTATCCTACTCCGGGTACAAAAGCTTCTGGTATCTATTACGACATGTTTGTAAGATATAACGCAAGTGGAAGCTTTGAAATGGTAACAAACTCTTCTTACAATCTGGAAAATAACCTTCCAATGGGATATTTATTGGATCCTTCTATAATTAACTCATCGTTATGGACATTTTTCTTTAATTATCCATTTGTCACTTCAAAAGGACTGGATTATGGTAATATTGCAACGTGGTGGCAAGCAATGATTACTGCTGATCCCATGTTAAACACTAATATGACTGTGGCAGAAGATGGAAAGGGATTTAAATTAACAGCGAAAGGAGAATTCCTTGAGTACTTATTAATTATGATTATGGGACCCCCTCCTTTTCCATTAGGAACACTAGAAGATATGGAAGCAACGGTGCATTGGAATGATAAGGGAGTTTTAAATGATGGACAGTTATTCTATGGTGGATTAGAAATTGCTTCTTTTCAATTGGGTGGAGGTATTATACCCGGATATGAATTATCAATTGTTATTGGAATTACTGGTGCATCAGTTATAGGATTAATATATGTGATGAAAAAAAAGAAGTTCTAATAAATTTAAATATAAATATCAAATAAATGCAAATAGAAGTTGAGTTTTATTATGAAATTTCTAGATGCAATCTTTTTTTTAATTATTATATCTGTACTTCTATGGTCAATCAAAGTAGATTTATTCTTTACGATATTTAGTACTGTTATTTTATTATATATCATAATTCAGTTATTTTTTATGAATCCAATTGATGTTTTATCATCTCTAATGAATTTCCTATTTCTTAATCCTTCAGGTTTTTTCTTTTTATTAATTCCATTTATCACTGCTTTATTTCATTATTTTATAAAAAAATATCAAAAGAAAAAAATAGATCAGATCTGACATTTTGAGTTCATTCTACACGGCTTAGGAATTTAATTCCAATAAATACTAATATGAAGGAGATTCCTAATGACATTGCATAATAAAGAAAAATAGTAAGTATTAATCCTTCAGAATAATTTATTGAATAATGAACATTAGGTACAAAAATCAATAATGCTAGAAGAAATGATAAAATTTGTAAAAAAACTATTAGATAGATATTAAAATATATAAATTTTCCTCGCTCCTTGTATAAAGGTTTAATTGATTGGATAGCAATAGCTTGGGAAAGAATGATGAGACTTGTTAAGAGATAGGTAATAAAAAATGTTAATGCGGTTAAGAAATCGAGTATAAACAATATTGAAAAAATGCTAGTAAGAATAATATCTGAGATTATAATAATTATTACCATATTATAAAGAAAAGAAATGATTATTGTTTTTACACTCCTTATTGATTTTTTGTAAATAAATAGAATTTCTTTAGTATTGATAAAAACATAAATTCCCATAAATACACCATAAGTAAAACCTCCTATCCATGATAAGATCATCATAATTAAAAAATTGAAATTTACTACTTCGATCTTAAAATATCCAAATTGAAATGAAATTTCATTGATAGATAAAAGAGGTTCAGGTAAAGATAGGTATAAAAATATGGCAAAAACAATATTTAAACCAATCAAGTATATTAATCTATTAACATTTTCCCTTTTTCTAATAAATTCCTTAAATTGTGTGACAACTAAAGTTTTATATTTAGAAGGTGTGATTTTTTTGATTACTTTAATCATAATTTTTTCGATTTTAGGAAATCTTGACTTATCTTGTATCGGGTATTCTAAATCATAAAACATCTCTGCTTTTTTATATGTTATAATCGAAATTATGATCGGGACAAGAATAATTAATAGCAAATATACCCAGAAATTTAAGAAATACCCACTAGTTAATGAAGGATCGATAAAGTAAAGTAGCATGTTTGAATACCAAAAGGAGGGAATAAAGTTTACCAAAAACTTCAATTCTTTAAAATAATCAAAAATAGTAAAAATTGTATGAAAAGAATAAACCATTAAAATTACAATAAATGGTAATAAAAGGAATAAAGAATTCCCCAACCTCTTGGTTTTTTTACTTTGTAAAATTCTATGCTCAAGCCAGTTAGTCAGTATCGTTCCTATTAATAATCCAAAACTTATTAATGCGAAAATTATCAAATAAAACATTATATAATGAAAATAATTTAACTCTGGATTAAGTTGAATCATTAAAGATGTTCCTAAAGGACCAATTGCTAAAATAAATAAAAGATAAAAAGGTAGTTGCCCAATAAATTCACCAAAAAGAATATCTCCTGCTTTCGCAGGAGCCGATAAGACAATATCTTTTATTCCTATTTCCAATTTTCTATACATCATAAAAAGAGGATACATGATAAAAATCACAAAAAAAATCATGAAACTATATTCTATTAGTGGATGAAGAACTGTTTTTAGTGAACTTGAAAATGATTTTAATAGATCAGGTAAAATAATATCAAACAAAGCAGGTCCAACATATATCGCCCAAAATAAAAATAGAGCAAAAATTATAATAAAAAACAGTTTTCTATTTTTTCTAAATTTATAAGTTTTTAATCTAATTTCATTTTTGGCAATTTTAATCCATAAAGTCATCTAAAAGTTAAAAATCTCCTTTCAAATTTAATTAGAATTATCACTTTTAATCCTTGAATTACTCCAGTTCAATAGGTCCTCATGATAAGTAGTTTGCATAACTTTTATATAAGCTTCTTCTAAACTATTCGCTCCTGTAGATTGTATTACCTCCTTAGGGGGCCCTTGAATTTTTAATACACCTCTATCTATCATTGCTATAAGATCACAAAGATCTTCAGCTATATCTAGAAAATGTGTGCAAATAAAAAATGTTTTATCCGCTTTTTTAACTAAATTACTGATAAGTTTTTTAACCATACTTGCAGAAGCAGGATCTAAATTTGCTGTGGGTTCATCTAAAAACAAAATTTTTGGATCATGAATTATGGACGCACATAAACTCACTTTCTGTCTCATTCCTTTAGAATATCCTTCTAAAAGGTCACTTTCTCTATTATTTAATCCAAAAAGTTTTAATAAATCATCAATTCTTGATTCTATTGTACTTTCTGGTAAATAATATAAGGATCCCACAAATTCCAAGAATTCTCGTGCTGTTAATTTTTCATATAAGCCAATTGTTTCTGGTAAGAAACCACAATTTATTTTAACTTTATTTTTTTCTTTAAAAATATCATATCCCGCTACTAATGCTTTTCCTGAAGTAGGTTTGATGATTGAATTCAACATTCTTACAGTTGTTGTTTTTCCAGCACCATTTGGTCCTAAAAGTCCAAAAGTTATTCCATAAGGTATCTTAATATTCAAATGATCAACAGCTAGAATTTTTCCAAATTTCTTTGTTAGATTTTCAGAAATAATCGCATATTCGGTATCCATGATAATGCTTTATATAATCGAATTTTTATAATACTTTAATATACTTCACTTCATATTTATGTTTTGATTAACTAAATTTAGAAGAACCTTTTTCTGGTAAAATTATGTTAAAATCTGAATACTTGATCTTCAGCATCATTAAATAATAAAAAAAATATCTTGCAATAATATTCTTTTTAGGTCAGTAAGAAAAGAATAAAATAAAAGAAAAATAAATTTTTGTCATGTTATTAATGGTACTTATTTTAAAAGGCTAAGAAAGAACTTCATGTAAACGATATTGAAACTTTCCTAACTTACCGCCATAATTTCCCGCAGATATGCGATTTACTCCAGGTACTTTTACCGCCGCTTGAATACCTAGCTTCATAGCTTCTTTTATAGCATTTTCATTTGCAGCATCGTATATAAGTTCATAAACACAATTATCCTTTTCTCCAAGTTGAGAGTTTTCACTTTTCCCTCTTAAAGTTGGGCATAAAGGATCATTTGTAGAAGCGTTTAAAAAACTATAATTTGAACCTACTTTTGAACCAGAACGAGCTATACCCCCTGGAAATGGAGATATAACATTCTCAACGTCTTTAATTGCCTCTACTGCAGCTTCAGCGGCTTTGAGACCCGAATCTTGACTTTCAGCCAAGATTAAAAAATTACCTCCCGCAATACCTTTTCCAACCTTGAAATTACTCTGTACTATAAATTCACCATCCATAACTGGAATTTTCCATACTTCAAATGGATAAAGCATTTCAACTTTTTCTTCAAATTTATCACCAAAGAATTTCAATTTATAACCAGTTTTTATCTCAAAATCCTTCTCAGGATCAACAGAAGTATTCATTGCATCGAAACAGGCTGTAGTTGGACATGTTAAAATGCATTGACCAATTCTATTTAATAAAACATTATCCATTTCATCTTTTTTTGTTTTAAAGAACATTAAGGCGACGCCCGGGCGTTTATCTGGTGTTTTATCCATAGGTATAAAAACGTCGATTCCAGCTTCAGAATCACAGTGTATAGTAGATGTTCCATAACCAGTAGCAATTTGTGCTGCCATTTTTACCCATTTTTCATTTTTTGCTGTGACTAATATTCGTGTAAATACAGCCCCAAACGCTTCGCAAAAAGTATCTTCAATTTTTACTCCATTTAATTCCATTTCAATTCAACTTTATTAATTATTGATATTTCTTTTTAAAACCAATTCTATTTTTTAAGTTTTAATAGACTGTAATAATATATAAAATTTTTAAGAGAAGAAAACTAAAAATTTTAATTAATTATCAATTTAAAAAATTCAATAACAAAATAAGGTTGATGAAAATGAGCGAAGAAAAAATACTAAAAATCGGTATTTTAAAGAATGGAACAATTGGCGCCTCATTATTGCTTGCATTTTTGATGGATGAGAGAGCTGAAGCAACAAGATTGAGTGTACGTGAAATTACCTCCGGTGCTAAAATGCACCCTCCAGAAGAGTGTGTTGATACAATGAAAAAATTGCTAGAATTTAACCCAGAATTGATTTTGATGTCGAGCCCTAATGCTGCTTTGAAAGGACCTTTAGCTGCAAGAGAAATGGCTAAAGAAGCAAATATACCCACGATTATTATTTCTGATGCTCCAGCGAAAAAAGCAGTTGATGAAATCAAAGAAAAAAATATGGGATACATTCTAGTAAATTGTGATAGTATGATTGGTGCAAGAAGACCTTTTTTGGATCCTATTGAAATGAGCTGTTTCAATTCAGATTTATTAAAAGTTTTAGCCATCTCAGGAGCGCTTCTAGTAATTACTGAAGAATTAAATAAGGTAATAATGGATATGCTGGATAATAAAGCACCAGTATTACCCCAAATCATTATTGATGCTGCTACCGCAGTTAAAGCTGCAAAATTTGCAAACCCTTATGCAGAAGCTAAAGCAATAGCTGCCTTTGAATTAGCAGCATCTGTATCAAAGATAACATCTAAAGCATGTTTTGTTCTTAAGGAAAGAGACGAATATATGCCTCTTTTAGCAGCAGCTCATGAGATGATGAGAACTGCTGCTTTAATGTGTGATGAAGCAAGAGAAATAGAGAAGAAAAATGATTCAGTTCTAAGAACTCCTCACCATGCGAAACAATATATCCTCACTAAACGAGGCCTTCATGAAAAAGAACAATAAAAAAAGTTAATCTTTATATAAATTTTCAAATTTTTTTTTAAAATATTAGAAATTAGAATCGTTAAGATATTGCTTTAAATTTGCAAAATCTTTTCCAGTTAGAACATTTAAAACGGAATTAAATACTTCGTTTTTCTTATTTTTTGTCACAGCCATTAAAACTGATCCATTGCTTACTTCCTTGACTAAAATATAATTACTATCACTCTCATAAATTATTGTTGATAACTCTAAAGGAGAGACGCTTGAATTTAACAGTTCCATTATTTTCGTAAATATTTGGTATACATTTGAATCAAGTGTACCAATCTCAAATTTCATAAATTGTAAAGGTTTAATTTCAACCTTTCCTAAAGTAGAAGCTATCAATAATCCATCTGGTTGGTTGAATAGTAAATATTCGGATAATGTATTCACTTTTAACTGATCTAATAAATGTCTTATTTTACCAAGCTTCTGAAGAGCTAATGTATTCTGTTGAATTTCATAATCTAGAATCTCGATTAATCTGTGTTGAGCACTTCCTTCTTTAACGGAAACTGGTGTAAATGCGATTTTTTCTTTTAAATCATCGGATAGCCCTTTAATTAAAATTTCATAGAGTTTGTCTTCTTTTGAGTCCTGCAAATCAATTTTGTTCAATAAAACGTATACCTTTTCCATTTTAGGGCTAAATTCAAAAATATATTTTAAAAATTTGTCAAAAATTTCTTTTACTCGCTCTTCAAGAACAGTAGAATCCGTCATAAATACTGCAGTAGTTACTTCTGAAAATATCAATTCCCGGCGTTCTTCAGAAAAATACTGCTCCATGTAGCGTTCTTGGCCTCCTGCATCCCAGACGTTAAGTTCCATTATTCCTCTGAAGATGAAATTTTCTCTAGAGATACCCTTGGTTGGTTTAAGATTTAAGACCTTCATGAAATTGTATCCCAAGCAAGTAGTTCTCATAAGACTTGTTTTACCTGCATTTTGTGGACCAAATAATAGAATTTTCATCGGAAATATGCTCTTGTAATAAAATTTAATTTATTTTATCGTCTAATATATTCTTTATAAATTAATATTTATTTAATTTTTTCTAATTATTATAAGCTTGTTTGAGCTTTCTAAAAGATTATAGTTTTGACGATTCAATTAAATATAATTTTTAATTAACTAAATTAAAAAGAATTTTAAAAAAAATATTAGTATGATTTAAAATGGATTTAGAGCAATATATCAGAAATGTACCAGATTGGCCTAAACCTGGCATTCAATTCAAAGATATTACGACTTTAGCAAAACAATATGCTCCGTTTAAGGAGTCTTGTGATAAAATAATAGAATATTTTAAGGGTAAGGGAATAACTAAAGTAGCAGCTATTGAAGCACGTGGTTATGTTTGGGGCGGGGTTATTGCTTATCAGTTAGAAGCTGGATTTGTTTTGATAAGAAAACCTGGTAAGTTGCCATATAAAACGCTAAGCGAAACTTATGAACTCGAATATGGCACCGATACTATTGAGATGCATATTGATGCAGTTGAAGAAGGTGATAAAGTTTTATTATTCGATGATTTACTAGCAACAGGAGGGACTGCTAAAGCAGCAGCAAATTTAATCGAAAAAGCAGGAGGAATAATAGCAGGAATTGCATTTGTTATTGAACTTACTGGTAGTTTGCATGGAAAAGACAAATTACAGACTTATGATGTAATTTCTTTAATAAAAATTCCGGTTGAAGAATAAACCGGTATAACTTTTTCTAAAGTTTCTTGTTTTACCCTATTTACCCATTTTTTTCCCAACCTATATTCCTTGATAACTTTTAGTCTGAAAATTTAAATAATTCTCTGTACTTTATACTCACAATATTATTATTTACACATTATTTGGTGTGGATCTAACGAAACAAGAAAATCAAGAGATTAAAAAGACCCCTCTTTATAATAAACACTTACAATTAGGTGCTAGAATGGTTGAATTTGCGGGATTCTATATGCCTGTTCAATTTGAGAGTATTATAAAGGAACATGAAGCAGTTCGTAGTTATGCAGGTGTTTTTGATATTTCCCATATGGGGGAATTTATACTAGAAGGTAAAGATGTAATTCCATTTCTTCAATATATCATGATAAATGATTTGAATCTATTAGAACCTTTTAAAGGGCAATATTCAATTATGTGCTATGAAAATGGAACTGTTGTTGATGATCTCGTTTATTATGAAGAAACACCTGAAAGATTTAGAATGATAGTGAATGCAGGTAATATCAAAAAAGATCTTGAATGGCTAAATAGTCATATAGGGAATTATGATGTAGAAATAACAAATCTTTCTGACAAGCGAACTAGATTAGCGTTTCAAGGATTAAAAGCAGATGAATTGCTCCAACCATTGGTAAACGTCAATTTATCAAAGATAAATAGATTTTATTTTTCTTTTTGTGATTTAAATAATAAACCCATATTTCTTGCAAGGACTGGATATACGGGAGAGAAAGGTGTTGAAATATCCTTTGAGAATAGTTTTGCAGAGGAAGTCTGGAATGACTTACTTAAAACTGGAGCCTCTCCAGCTGGTCTGGGAGCAAGAGACTCACTCAGATTAGAAGCTTGTTATTCTTTGTATGGTCATGAAATTAATGATTCAATTACAGCTATAGAGGCAGGACTTAATTGGTTAGCGAAACCAAAAGAGGGAATAAATTATATTGGTAAAGAAGCTTTAATGAAGCAAAAATCTAAAGGGACAGATCGTATTATTGTTGGGCTAAATTTATTAGATAAGGGGATTATTAGAGAGAATTATAAAATATTTATGGATAATAATGAGATTGGTTATGTCACATCAGGAGGATATTCACCAACACTTAAAAAAACTATTGGACTTGGATTAATTAAAAAGGAGTATAGTGAAGTGGGAAATCAAATAGAAATAGAAGTGCGTAATAAATTACTTAAGGGAATTATCGTATCTACACCATTCTATCGAAATATATAATTTAATTTATAATTTAAAGAAAATAGGGAAAAGAGATGGATTACAAATTTCCTGAAGACTTAAAATATACTCCTTCTCATGAATGGGTAAGAATTGAAGATAACATTGCGATTGTTGGAATTACTGATTATGCTCAACATCAGTTAGGAGATATTGTGTTTGTAGAACTTCCTGTTATAGGTGTTGTTTTTGAAAAGGGTAGTAATGCTGCCGAAATAGAATCAGTAAAAGCTGTTGGCGACCTAATTATGCCTTTATCCGGAGAAATACTTGAAATTAATATAAAATTATCAGATAATCCAGAGTTGGTAAATTCTTCACCTTTCGAAGATGGATGGATTATAAAAATAAGAATATCTCATCCAAATGAAGTAAATGAGTTATTATCAGCCATTAAATATAAACAATTAGTAGAAAGTGAAGAAAAATAGAATTTTATTTATTTATATTGATTTTTTTAATATTGTAATAATGAAGTGGTCGAAGTGGATTTTATACCTCATGATGATAAAACTGTTTCTGAAATGCTAGATAAAATTGGGGTTCAGTCATTAGATGAATTATTTCAAGATATTCCAAAAGATTTACTGATTAGTAAATTTAATTTACCTGAGGGGTTATCAGAACCGGATCTTTTAAGTCAATTAATTAATTTATCCAAAAAAAATAAGCGATATTCTCATTCATTTTTAGGCGCTGGTTGTTATTATCATTATATTCCTTCATTAGTTGATTTCATAATCGGTCGTCCAGAATTTTACACATCATATACACCATATCAAGCTGAAGCTAGCCAAGGTTATCTTCAAGCAATATATGAATACCAAACCATTATTTCTCGCCTAACAGGTATGGATATAGCAAATGCTAGTATGTATGATGGATCTACTGCACTAGCTGAAGCTGCTATAATGGCTACAATTGTTACTGGAAGAAAAAAAGTTTTAATTCTTGAAGGGCTGCATCCTGAATATATTCAAGTTATTAAAACCTATTGCTGGGGCCAGAACTTAAATTATGAATTTATAAACTTTAATATTATAGAAGATAAATTAGATGAAGGAGTAGCTGCTGTGATATTTCAAAATCCAAATTTTTTTGGAGAAGTCAAGGATATTGATGAACTAGTCAATCAAATCAGAGAAAAATCTACTAATTGTCTAATTATTCAAGGTATGACTGATCCAACTTGTTTAGGAATTTTAAAACCTCCCGGAGAAACCGATATTGATATTTTTGTTGCTGAGGGACAAGCATTTGGTATTGATCCTTCATTTGGAGGCCCTGGACTTGGAATCTTTACCGCAAAACAAAAATTTCTAAGAAAAATGCCGGGACGATTAGTGGGTAAAACAAAAGAGCTTTTCGGTGAGAAAGAAGGATTTATTTTAACATTACAAGCTCGTGAACAACATATTCGTAGAGAAAAAGCAAGTTCAAACATATGTACTAACCAAGCACTATGTTCATTATCCGCACTTATTTATCTCTTATCTTTAGGCAAAACTGGATTGCATGAAATTGCAAAACAAAACTTTCAGAAATCACACTTCGTTAAAAGTGAAATTGCAAAGATCCCAGGATATGAAATTATAAGCAAAAACCCAACCTACAATGAGTTTGTATTAAAATGTCCAAATCTTAAAGCCTTTTTAAAAGAATGTGAATTAGCTGAACTTTTACCGCCACTAAATCTCTCATATTATTTTCCAAAAATGGAAAATTTAGCATTAGTTTGTGTAACTGAAATGAATTCTAGAGATTCTATTGAAAAATTGATTAGGGCTGCAATAAATGCCACCAATAACAAAAGGGAGGAGGATAAAAATGAATAGTAAAATTACTCTAATATTCGAAAAAAAGGTAAGAGCTACCCAAAATAATTTTGTCCCTAAAACAGATATAGGTGAAATTCCTTTAGATAATATTATTCCTAAAAAATATCAAAGAAATAAACTCAACATACCAGATATTCCTGAAGTTGAGATAGTTCGTCATTATATCGCTCTTAGTAAAAAAAATTATGGAGTAGATACTGGGATTTATCCATTAGGGTCCTGTACCATGAAATATAACCCTAAAATAAATGAAGTAGTAGCAAGATTACCAGGTTTTGCACAAATTCATCCGTTACAAGAAAATAATCAAGGAGCCTTAGAATTAATTTATAAAATATCAAAATTTTTGAAAGAAATTACAGGGATGGATGGATTTACAATGCAACCTGCTGCTGGGGCTCATGGAGAATTAGTCGGACTATTAATTATAAAAAAATACTTTGAAAGCAAGGGTCTTAAGAAGAATAAGATTGTCGTGCCTGATTCTGCTCATGGTACTAACCCTGCATCTGCTAAAATGGCAGGCTTTTCGATTATAGAATTACAATCTAATGAAAATGGAGAAGTTCCCCTTGATCAACTAGAGTTTGCGATGAGTCAAGGAGATGTTGCAGGGATAATGTTAACAAATCCAAATACACTTGGTATTTTCGATAGGCAAATTCAAGAAATAACTGAAATTGTTCATAAATACGAAGGATTATGTTATTATGATGGGGCAAATTTAAATCCAATGTTAGGAATTTGTAGGCCTAGAGATATGGGTTTTGATATTATTCATCTGAATTTACATAAAACTTTCTCTACTCCACACGGGGGTGGTGGTCCTGGATCAGGACCAGTTGGAGTCATTGACGAGCTAGTGCAATTTCTACCTGAACCTTGTTTAATTTCTTCAAAAGAAGGAATTAAGTGTCAAGAAAGCAATAATAAATCAATTGGACGAATCAAAGCATTCTGGGGAAACTTTGGTATTATAGTTCGAGCATATTCTTATATTTTAGCATTAGGAGCAGAAGGACTTAGAAGAGTAGGACAAATTTCTGTTTTGAATGCAAACTATTTGCGAATTTTATTGAAAAATAAGTATAATCTTCCCTATAATCGAATTTGTCAACATGAATTTGTGTTATCTGATAAAAATCTTCCAAATGAAATCACTACTGAAGATATAGCAAAAAGAATCCTCGATTATGGTTATTATGCTCCAACAATCTATTTTCCATTAATAGTTGATGGGGCGATGATGATTGAACCAACAGAAACTGAAACTAAGGACTCTTTAGATAAATTCTCTGAAACTATGTTAAAAATATATGACGAAGCAGAAAGTAACCCTGAAATTCTTAAAAAGGCACCTCAATGCACACCAGTTGGGCGATTAGACGCCGTTTCAGCAGCAAGAAAACCTGTTTTAAAAGAATAATAAAAAATAGAAAATTAATTTTCTATTTCAAATCATAGCAATGCATTTTTAAGTGAATGATGACAACGGCACGTTCTTTCAGTATCTATCTTTATTATAGTAAGTTCAAGTAGTCTTCTTAAATTATATTCGTTTTTTTTTAGGGTATCTAAAACCTCAGGCACATTAACAGATATTTTATTTATCTTACTTCCACACTTATTACACCTTTGAGCAAATTCAACTATACCGCATCGAGGACATTCACCTGCCCAAACATCAAGATCAGTTACCATTGCTATACAACAATAACAAATCTCCTTTTCAGCAGCCAATACTGCTTCAGGATATGTTGTCATTCCTATTACATCACCACCCCATTGGCGGAAAATTTTAGATTCTGCTCTAGTTGAAAATCTTGGTCCTTCGATGCAAACATAAGTCCCACCAATTTGAATATCTAAACCCAGCTGTTCTCCAGAAATGTAAAATAAATTGTTTAAATATTCGCAATAAGCATCAGCTTGACTAATATGACATAACTGACCGCCTTCGTAGAAAGTTTCAGCTCTTTTTTTTGTTCTATCGATATATTGATCTACTAAAATAAATTTACTTTTATTATGTTCCTTTTTAAGAGATCCAACTGCTGATGGAGATATAATACACTTTACACCTAATTCTTTTAAAGCCCAAATATTTGCTAAATAATTTATATTATGTGGAGGAATTGAATGACCTATTCCATGTCTAGGAAAATATGCCACTTTTTTATCTTTAAAATCACCAATAGTTATTGCTGCCGATGTATTCCCGTATGGAGTATACATTTTTATATCTTTTTTATTTTCAAGATTTATATTCGAACCAGTCCCGCCTATAATTCCTATCTCAACTTTATTTCCTTCATATTTCATGATTATTTCAAATTGTTTTTATTTTTATTAAAATAAAATAAAATAAAATTTGAGCAATTTTAAATATTATAAATATAATAATTCTAAAATTTTAAAAAGTGAATACCATGGTTAAAATAGGAATAATTGGAGGTTCAGGTTTGGATAATCCTGACATTTTGAAAGACGCTAGAGATATAGAAATTGATACTCAATATGGAAAACCAACTTCTCCTTTAAAAATAGGAAAGATTCATGATATTGATGTTATTCTAATAGCAAGACATGGTCGTGAACATACTATTCCTCCAACGAAAGTAAATTACAGGGCTAACATTCAAGCTTTAAAAGATCAAGGGTGTACTCATATCTTAGCTACAACTGCTTGCGGCAGTTTGAGATTAGAAATTGAGAGGGGTGATTTAGTCATTATTGATCAATTCATTGACTTTACGAGGTTGAGAAAAATAACTTTTTTTGAAGAATTTCCACCTGGTGATGCTAAACACACTGCAATGGCTTACCCTTACTCAGAAGAGTTAAGAAAGATTTTAATTGAAACAGCAAAGGAACTTAATCTAAAATATCATAAAAAAGGAACTGTGATTACAATTGAAGGACCAAGATTTTCAACTAGAGCAGAATCGGAAATGTTTAGGATTTGGGGAGCAGATGTGGTTAATATGAGTATCGCTCCTGAAACAATTTTAGCAAATGAAGCCGGAATTCCATATGCAGCTGTTGCTATGTCTACAGATTATGATTGTTGGAAAGACGATGAAGCTCCTGTAACTTGGGAGGAAATCTTACAAATTTTTAGTAAGAATGTAAATAATGTTATTGCTTTATTGACTAATGCAATAAAAAAAATAAAATAAAAATATCCCATATAAAAAACTCCTTTTTCTTTTTTAATTAACTCTTCTTCACGAGTGCAATTTTAACAAAATAAATGATAACGTTATATAATTTGTTTCTCATAAGAAATTATGATTTTTAATAAAAAGATTGATATTTTTTGATTGTTTTAACTATGTAAATACATCTTAATTTTTATTTAGGATTTTTAATTCATGGTAAATATATCTTTTTTAGGGGGTTGCAGAGAAGTAGGCCGATCTGCAATTCTAATTGAGTCAAAAAGTGGTAGTAAATGCATTTTAGATTATGGAGTACGATTTAATAATGATAATCGTCTACCATATAACGGTAATATTGACAATCTTAAAGCAATAGCATTATCTCACTGTCATATCGATCATTCTGGAGGATTACCTTATCTCTATAAGAAATTTGAAGTACCACTCTTCACTAATTCGATAACGTTAAGAATTTCTGAGATTTTATTAAAAGATATGATTAAAATTTCAAATTATCCTTACCCATTTGGATTTAGGGAATTAGAAAAATTACGTCGTAATGCAATTTTTCTTGATAATGGCATTAAGCAAAAAATTGATGAAAATTTTTATATTACCTTTTATGACGCTGGACACATTCCTGGAAGTGTATCAATACTAATAGAAGTTGATCAAAAAAGGATATTCTATACTGGTGACATTAACACACTATCGACAAATTTAGTAAATTCTGCTAATACATCTAATATACCTGAAGTTGATGCATTAATAATTGAATCAACTTATGCATTAAAAGAACATCCTCCAAGAGACGAACTTGAAAGAGCTTTTATCGATAAGATAATAGATATAAGTGAAGATGGAGGAAAAGTCTTGATACCTGCTTTTGGGGTTGCTCGTTCTCAAGAAGTTCTGCTTATTTTGTATAAATATAATTTTAAAGGAGAAATTTTCTTAGATGGTCTTGCAAGAAAAATATCTTCAACTTATTTAAATTTTCCTTCCTTTTTGCGGAATTCTAAAACTTTTAAGTCAGCTTTAAAACGAACTAATTTTGTCTCAAAAAAGAATCGAAAGTTCATTGTAAATAAACCAGGTGGAATAGTTATATCTCCTTCTGGCATGTTAAAAGGAGGTGCTGCAATAGATTACATCCAGAGAATATTACACGACCCTTATTCAGGGATTTACATGGTGGGTTATCAAGTTGAGGGTACCCCTGGGAGAACCCTTTTAGATGAAGGAATTTTTATCTATAAAGAAAATTTGAAACAAAATAGACTTAAAAACAAAAATCTCTCAATTAAAGCAGAATGTGATTTCGATTATTTTGATTTTTCTAGCCATGCAGATAAAGAACATCTTTATGGTTATATAAAAGATATAAAATTTCAAGATAACTCAAAATTCATGTTTTGTATTCATGGAGAAGAGAAAGCAACTACCAATATGGCTAAAGATTTCTCCAAAATGGGATATAATTCTGTTGCTCCAGAAACAGGAGAAACTTATAAAATATAGAAATTAAAGAAAAGTTTTCCATATTATCATTTTTTCAATTGTTTTTCTATCATCTTATCACAATTATTTAAAAAAGTCTCAATTTTATCAATAGGTACTTTTGTTCCTGCAGCTGGAGGGTGTCCTCCTCCCAAATAATCTAAATTTGAAAGTTCTAATGCTTTCCTGATCGTTTCTGAAAGATTTACTCCTTTATTTACCACTTTTTCATGTGCTCTTCCAGATATTTTATAAAACTCCTCATCTTTCCTTTTAGCATATCCGAAAATTGGCTTATTTATATCGATGATACCACTTTTATCGAAGATTAACATAGAAGCTATTGTACCGATAATATTTTCAGGAATAACATCTTCTCCATAAAAATATTGAATATGTTCCTTTTCTTGAATCTTCTTTTCTCTTTGAATCCATGAGAGCGCTTGCACAATCAATTTCTTATAATTTATCAAACTTTCTTGAGCTTTTTTGTAAGCATTCCGTCTATCACCCATTGCAACAGCAATACCTAATGAACCATTATAACTTCTTCCACATGAATTTAGGAGATTTGAAAATTCACCTAAATCATGGAGTTCTGTCCCAACTATTTCATTTTTTAATAAATATCTATTAATTATCAAATTCTTAATTACTTCACTTGGTTCCATATCAAGCTTTATAGAAGAATATTCAATTATAGCAGAAGAAATCTTTTGCTTTTCATCTTGATCCAAATCATTTAAAGTTCTTATAGATCCCTCCAAATTTTCCATATAGATCCCTAATCTTTGGAGAAATTTTAACGTTTTATTAGGATTTCCAGTTAATCCAGGCAAATTAATAACTGAAGAAAAAGCAATAGCTTCATTTAAGGGTTTAATTGATGAGAAATTTAAATCATTTACTACTTCTATGAGATTAATATTTCTTGCATCTTCTAATATTAAGGAGTTCAACCCGATGAATGAATTGTTTGGTCCTTGATTTTGAATATCACCATTAGCTCCAATTAATGCGATAGCAGAGAGATCTAAATTGTCATTATTTAATACTTTTGCGAAATAATAACATATTCCTGCTCCAGATACTTCAACACTTCCATCAATATTATAAAAGTAAGGATTTATATGCCAAGGGCTAGTTTTTAAATATATCTCTTTTAATAAATCATCATCCTTATTAGAAACATTTTGTGGTAAATGATGATCAAGAATAATAAAAGGTCTTAAGCTGTTATCTATTTCAAGTTTTTTCATCAATTCTAAATATTGACCACTCCCAAAGTCTGAAAAAATTATAAAATTATTGAATTTATTAACTACTTCGCAAATTTTTAAAATATTCTCTCTCTCTAATTGTCTTAATATTGAAATTTGGAAAGGTATGTTTTCTCTATATAAAGCTTTTCCAAGTATCGCTCCCGAAGTTAATCCATCAGCATCTAAATGAGTATAGATATGAATAGATGAATTATATTTTTTATAATTATTAAAAAGAAAGTCTTTTGTCTTTTTTAAATCTGATACTAGTTTTTCTACTTTTCCTTTTAATTCATTCATTTTTATTAAATTTTAATATAAACTTAATTTTATATATTAAATTAAGAAAATAATAATAAATACCCAATTAAAATTAATAATTTAGTGATAAAAATGCACCACGTTAAAATAAATGACCTTGCATTAAAATTAGTTAAAAAAATAATAGAAAACAAAGAATTTTATAAAGCAAAGATAAACTTATTAAATAATGGGGCTACGGTATTGGATATGACAAATGCTTCTTGGATGGGAGGTAAATTGGTCGGAGAAATATGTATGGGAGGCTTAGGAACAGTAGAGTTTACATCATATGATTTAGCTGGATATTATTTACCAGCTGTTAATGTGCATACTTCAGAGCCAATTATTTCCTGCTTAGCATCCCAATTAGCTGGCTGGTCGGTAAAATTAAAAAAAGAAGTAGAAAAGGATGGTAAAATTAAGAAGAAAGTCGTTTTTCAGTCTCTAGGCTCTGGTCCAGCTCGTGCTAAAGCTAAAACAGAAAAGCTATTTGAAGAGATAGTATATAAAGATAACTCAGATTGTGCTATAATATTTTTTGAAACCAGAAAAATGCCTAACGAAGAAGTGTTGGATATAGTAATTAACAACTGTAATGTTAGTCCGGAAAAAGCTTATGCATTATATGCCCCTACAGCTTGTATAACAGGCTCAATTCAAGTTGCAGCCAGAATTGTCGAAACTGGAATTCATAAGCTCCATGAAATTCACTTCCCTTTAGATCTCATTAAGGATGGATTTGGAACAACCTCTATAGCTCCAATTGCTAAAGATGATTTTGCTGCTATGGGTACAACAAATGACTCTATCATTGCAGGAGGAAGAACATTCTATACTATTGAAGTTGATAAAGAAAGGGAGAGAGAATTATTTGAATTGCTTAAAAAAGCACCTGCAAACCAATCTCCTAGTTATGGAAAACCATTTAACTTAATTTTTGAAGAAGCAGAATATGACTTTTATAAAATTGACCCTGGTTTATTTGCTCCAGCAACTTATACTGTAAATAATTTAAAAACGGGGAACATAATAACAGTAGGAGCAATAAATCATGATTTATTAAAAAAATCTTATGGTTTAAGTTAAAATTAAACACTTTTAATTATTAATTAATCAAAAAATTTTTTTATTTATTTTGAAGAGGGCTAAAAATTTGTCAATTCTTCTTGATATTTCAAAACTTCGGCTATAGATATATCTCTGTCAAATTTTATATCTTTATGAATTCCTAAATATGCACATGCTATATTTGCTGCTGCAACTATTTCAGCTTTCTTTAATGTAAGAGAATACTCATCAACCGTCTGAATTTTCTCATCCTCTTGAAATCTCCTCGAACGTATATTACTTTCTAAAAATCCTTCATCATTATATCTAGCTTTTTCGTATCTTTGTTCTTGCATCTGAATAGCTCTTTCTGATTTCATTTTGTATAACAGAGAAGACATTTTATCAGCAACTTTGAAAGGTAATTGATTCTTTACGATTAATCGAATTATATTATTAATGTCGAAATAATTCAAGGTATCATATTTAACCCGAATAAAGCTTTTAAGATTTTCAGAATTTCTTTCGCATTCTATCTCTGTCCAATCGTGGATAGCTAATCTTCTCCTAAAAAAAATAAGCTCCCAATCAATACTAAGTTCTTTTAAAAATTCAAATAACTTGTCATCATCAGGTTTTCTTGATTCAATTATTATAAAGAGTTGAAGCCCGTAATATTTATGCTCTTGTTGTAGGAAAAATCCTCTTTGCTGCATTGAAGCAAGAATTTTAATCTTTAAAGAATAAATATTATCAGTCACATTTTTTTTTCCACAACTTAAATAAATAATGTTTCCCTCTTCGCTGATATAATCACAATCTAAAAATCCTAAAATGCTATCATCATTTTCTTTTACAAAATCTCTTAAACCACTTAAAGTGGGTCTTACATCGTATTTTATTAAATCATTTTCTCTAATAGTTACATAATCAGTATTGCTACTACCAATAGCTAATTTAATAGAATTAAGTTTTAACTCTTTTTCTTCACCAAACACATTTTGAAATGCTTCAATAAGAGGAAATACTTCTTCTTCCAGAATTTTCAAATCAGCAATAGAACTTTCATATGGCTCTGGTTCATTAAGCATTTTATTAATAATAGGAGCTTCTGACGCGTCGACGTCAATTTCGTAATCTTTTGCCAAATTTTTTCTTATTACACAAATAGATCTTCTTTTCTCATTATACATAGAGACTGACGTAGAATTATCCAAGACTGCTCGGAATTTTTCTGTAAATTTATTTTCTATTTTCTCTGATTTGTTACTTCTTCTTCTCATAAATTAATTCAATTTTATTTAGTATAACCTTCTCTTTTATGTATAAATAAAAAAAATTTAATCTTATAATCTTATCCATAAAAAATAATAAGCTGGTTTATTTTTCGTTTTGTCTTTAAAAATTCTTTATTATGCAATTATATAAATTAAACCTTAAAATTATTTCTTTAAAATTATATTACTTTTCAAATATTTAAAGGATTTAATTAATTCACAAATAAAGTTCAGAATAATAGTTTGATAATTTATAAAAATAACGTAAAAAAGATTATTATTAATCTAATTCATCTTCAAGAATATAATTTTCCCCCTTTTTATAATATACCATTGTAGAACCAAAATTATTACGTACAGTATACTTATCACCCTCAATATCTAAAATTTCGATTGAATAGGGTAATCTCCTATCTTTCATTATTCCTTCAATTATTTTCTTTTCTTCTTTAGGGTCCATATTATAATCAAATTATCCAATTTAAAAAAATTTTTTTATTTTCGAGTAAAATAACGAGGGGATTTTAAATTTCCTAAATTAAAAGATTAATTCTGTCTCTATCAAAATTATATTATTTAATAATTATCGAAGGAAAAATAAAGGGTTATATAAAAACTTTTAGATTTAAAGATTTTTATTAAAAAATCGAGGAAATTTTAATAAAACGATAGCTATTTAATCAAATGGTTCTTTAAGTATTTATATAGAGATTTAATTTTACATCTTCTTATTTTTAGAGAAGTACCATGGCTAAACAAACACTTAATATCGGTTTTTTCAGTAGTATGTACAGTCAAATTAATGGTACTGCTCATGCAGTAAGGTTTTTATCAGAAGCTATAGCAAAACGTGGACATGATGTTCATATTTATGCTCCCCGCATTCAGGATGGTTATAAAAAGCCAGATACACTACATTTTCACGATATAGGAGGAGCAATAATCGGAGATAAAACAGGTTTCGTTCTAAGTGCTCCATTACAAAAGATTTTTTTCTGTCAACATGATTATTTGGATATTTCACACATTCATACTCATGCAACTATAGGGTCAATGGCGATAAACTGGTCTAAATATTTAGGTATTCCCATGATTGGAACTCATAATAGTCCAATGCAATATTACACCGCTCAATATGTTCCAGTTATTGGCAAACTTTTAGCTAAATCGGATATAATCTGGCGGTATGAACGCCATATCCTTGATAAATATGATTTTGTTCACGTAGCAACTAAATCTAAAAAGGATTTATTAGTAGATTATAGATTTAAAGAGCCAATTATATGTATGACAAACGGGATCCATGATTTATATTATACAGATTTAAAAGAAAACGGAATTCGTGAAAAATATAATCTTGAAGATAAAAAAGTCCTTCTATATGCCTCTCGATTATCCCCTGAAAAACATCCAATTAGTATAGTTAAAACTTTTAAAAGAATACATAAAGAAGTACCGGATTCTCATTTATTATTGGTTGGTAGTGATGGACCATCAACAGATCATGTCAAAAGACTCATTAAGAAGAAGAAATATAAGGATTTCATATCTTATGCTGGGAGAGTTCCTTTCCCTGATTTATTGAAGTTATATAATACTGCTGACTTGTCATGTTTATGGTCGCGGGTAGAAGCAGAAGGACTTGTTTTGATTGAAGCTATGGCGCAGGGCACGCCAAGTGTAGGCGCTAATGCATGTGGAATACGAAATGTAATTAGACACGGTAAAACTGGGTATCTGGCAAATGATCTAACACAATTCAAGGATTATGTAGTAAAGTTATTTAAAGATGATGAGCTCCGAATTCAATTTGGAAAAAATGCAAAAAATGTTGCTTTAGGTTACAGAGTTAGTGAAATAGCAAAAACTTGGATTAAGTTATATAAGTTTACCATTAATGAATTATATCCCTTAAGATACCATCGAAAAGATCGTAAAGAAAGAGTTGAATTAGTGAAAGAATTTATACACCATTTACCAAATGTATCATTCTAAAAAGCTTAAACTTTTTACTCATTATTAATAGGTATTTAAGGTATTAATAATATTATAAATTTAATTAATCACTTTATGTATTGTTTCTCAGACTATTATGTCGAACGATTTAATTAATTCAGAGAAAAAACTTGCTAAAAAACAAAATGATGAAAATAATTTGGGTAAAAATGAAGTTGATTATGAAGTTATAGAAAAAAATTTTGTTCCTCACTATTTACCTACCTACAGAATTAGAATTAAATTATATCCGTTGCCAATTATTTTAGTTGTAATATTCGCGGGATTATTATCTTATTTAACATATGAGCAAGCAGGAATTAGAATTGACGGTGGTTACGTATCAGAAGAAGAATTTGGTGCTTTTGGAGGAGTATTAAACGGAATTATCTTTACATTAATAGCTGTCATTTCTGCATTTATTGTAATCTATTTGATTAAAAAATTAGGTTTAAATATACTTAAATATCTTTTTGGATTTACTATTGGCTTTATTAGTTTTTTTCTTTCATGGTTTTTTGGAGAAGTAGTGATATATTTAATATTTATACAACTTCCACCTTCAAATATAATTATAAATTTATATTACACAATTACTCAATTTGAATTACCCTTTTTCTCGGGAGTTATATCTATTTTTCTAATGTATAAATATTTGACGTTTAGATCAATTAATTCGAAAAATTTTATCATTTTATATATTAGTTTGTTAACAGGTGCTTCATTGGGTGTAATAATGCCTCTCTGGACTACTTTATCAATTCTTATTGGTATTTCTCTCTGGGATATTTTTGCTGTGTTTTACAAGAAAGGGCCTATAAAACAAATGTTTGATCTAGCATCTCAAAATAAAGAGGATTTGTCTAATAAAGAAATTGAAGAAAAAATAAAAACTGGTGAAGCAATATATGATATTTCTAAGATTGAAATTGGGATTGGAGATTTAATTTTTTACAGCCTCCTTACCTCTAGCGCTCTTATTCATAGTACAAGTTTATTAGTATTAATTTTAACTTCAATCGCTATAATTTTTGGAACAGGTATTACATTAATTGGATTAAAAAAAAATAAGATTTTACCAGGTTTACCGATTTCAATTTTTTTAGGCATTACTACTATGCTTCTTTCGTGGTATATAATATCGATTGTTTTTATATAGATATGGAATTTAATTATGGTGGATATATCAAATATTAAAACATTTGCTGTTATTGGAGCAGGAACTATGGGACATGAAATTGCCCAAGTTGCTTTAATGGGAGGATTTGAAAAAGTAATTTTAAATGATTTGGATAAGGAAATTCTTAATTCTGCTCGAATTCAGATACAAAAAAATTTAGTTAAGCTTCATGAAAAAGATAAATTAGGTTATAAAAATACTCCTAAAAATCTTATGAATCGCCTTATAACAGAAATAGATTTATCGAAAGCAGTATCACAAGCTAATTTTGTTGTCGAAGCAATACCAGAAGTAATGGAACTGAAACAGGAACTATTTTCTAAGTTGGGAGAACTTACTCCAAAAGAAACAATCTTAGCTACTAATACTTCTACTATGAGTATTACCAATATAGCATCTTCTTCCTCTAAACCAGATAAGGTAGTTGGAATGCATTTTTTTACTCCTATTGTTGTTTTAAGATTGATAGAATTAATAAAAGGAGAAAAAACCTCTCAAAAGACATTTAACATTTCTTATACTATTGGTCAAAAACTCCCAGCCCTTAAAGGTAAAAGGTATATAGCAAAAATTAAGAAAGAAAGCCCTGGTTTCATTGTAAATCGTTTAACTATTGGCACAAATCTTTATATGAATTGGCTTCTTGATAGAGCTAACAAAGAAGGAATTCCTATTGAAAAGATTGATAATGACGTAGCCAAATCACCAGATTTAGGCCCATTTGCTAAGTGGGATTATCTTGGACTGGATGTTGTGTATGATACTATGAATTATTTTGCACAAGTACTTTCATCAGATTTCACTCCAGGAATTACACTTACAAACCTAATAAAAGAGGGAAACTTAGGAAGAAAAAGTGGGAAAGGAATCTATGAATGGTTTGAAGGAAAACCTAAAAGACAAACAAATGAAAAAGCAGGACTATTTTCGTTAGAAAATTATTATGCAATCCAATTAAATGAAGGTTGTAAATTATTGAAAGAAGAAGTTGTTTCAGGATATAAGATTATTGATGATGCAATGTTAGCAGGAATGGACATGCCTGGACCTTTTACTGCTGGTAAAAAGAATTATCAAAATTGGAGTAAATTGCTCATAGATCTCTCCGAAGAAACTGGATTGAATTATTTCAAGCCATGTGATTTAATGAAAAGTGGAAAATTCATAAATATGAGAAAATAGATATAAATTAAAAGAAATAATATTATTAGCTGAAAATTATTATTAATTAATTTGCTCAAATGAGCAACAAATTAGATATTAAAAATCGTGATATGAATCCAGAATTAGAAAGTATTGATGATGCCCTTAAAAAATTGGTTAGAGCAATTCCAGATGTCAAAGCAGTTTCGCTATTGTCAAATGACGGCATGCCATTAGCATTTATATTACCAGAAGAAATTGATGATTTAAAAATTTCTGGTATAGCAGCGGCATTACTTTCTATGAGTGAACTAGCCAGTGTAGACATGCAGAAAGGATCTTTTAATCAATTATATATAAAAGGAACTGATGGATATCTTTTACTTCTAGAAGTCGGTCCAAATCACGCTTTACTAATTTCAGCTTCAAATGATGTTAGATTAGGGATGTTATTATTTGAAACAAATTTATTAATTGAAAGAATAATTTCTATAATTCCTTTATTAGAATTTGAATGATAATCTATCACCCTTCTAATTAACCTAATAAATCATGAAAAATGTCTAATAAAAATTCATCACCTAAAACTGGTTTTGAAAAAGTTGTAGAATATTTTAATAATCTTGAAATTAACCAACCTGTAGCAATTGCAGAAGTAGTAAAAAATACAGGATTTTCTTGGAGTTTTATTAAAAAAACATTGGCCAAAATAAAAGAAGAATATAACGGATTTCATTTTGAAAAATCTGGAAATACTTGGATTTCTTGGAAAGATAGGGAGCATATCATTAAAAAGTTAGATGAAACTTGTTCTCGCTTTTTACCTGAATATGAAGATAAATGCTAAATTTCCTAGATTTTGTTTTTTATTTGATTACTAATTTCTAATTTAAAAAAAGTGGATATGATATTATATTTTTACAGATAAAGGCTTAGTTTGTCTATATCGTCTCTAATTTTTGAGATTCTTTTCTCTTGTATTTCATCAGCTCCTACACCCTGAATATCTTCTTCAAGATCTAATCTCTCTTCTTCATAAGCTTCCTCAACATCCATCCCATATCTAATTGCATAAGCGACTAATTCTGGAATAAGCGATACCATGGCTTTAAAGCTAAAAATACCTGATAATGTACTCAAGATCTTTATCATTTCTTTAAAAGGATCAAATTCTATTTCAGGTTTTTTCATTATTTCCATTATTCTTTTAAATAAAACTTCATAAAAAACTTCAAGTTCTTCTTTGTTCAATATTTCTTCTTCTTCTTCTCCTTCTTCTTCTTCCATTCTAACTACCAATTTTGATTTTTGTTATGTAAAATAAAAAAATTGAGGTTTTAAAAAATATCCTTTTTTCGATTTTATATAAATTTAAATAGTATTTGGAAATTATAAAGATAAAAAAAATTCAATTGATTTAATCAATAGATTTTCATTTAAATTTCGCTTTATAACATTTGGTTATATATTTTATTTATAATCATAGTTATCATAAATAGATTTTATGTTTGCATAATTGTTGCTTACCTTTTGGAGAGTGTGAAATTTCATTTAACTTTATATTTTGTGTAATATTTTATTAGACAAATTATAATGACTTAAATTTCATATTCTAAAGTGTCTAATATTATGAAAGTTGAAAAATCAAGTCAAGACCTTGAAAATGAAGTAATTTATGCCGGTCTTTGTATTCACTGCGGAAGTTGTAACGCCTTTTGCCCACATATGGATTTCAATACTGAAACTGGAGAAGCGTATGTCGTAGATGAATGCGCTGAAACAGTTGGATTATGTTATAATGCTTGTCCAAGAAGTTTTCTTCCCATTTCAGATATGGAAGAAAAATTATATGGACAAACTCGTGTTGATTTAGGCGTAGGCGTTTATAAAGATATCATTCAAGTCAAGTCAAAGAATAAAGAAGATATTTTATATAATTTAGTTTTAGCTGCATTTGAGTCAGGAATTGTTAAACATTTTGTTTTAAGTGAACCAAAGAGCAAAAAACCACCTGTTGCATTTCCAGTTGTAGTTGATGATGCTAAGGATGCAAAAAAATATATCCCTAAGGCAACCATGGATAATGCCGGACCCCTAATAACTGGTATTGGAAAAGCATATTTAGACAAAAAAAGAGAGATAGGAATCATTTGCAATCCTTGCCATGCGCAAGGATTAGGAAAAATACTGGTTTCAGATTTTAATACAGGTGCTGAGCGAACATCCTTGAGAATTGTATATGCGTGTTCATCAGGCGGGATGTCAGGATGTAAATATTGTACTGACTTCTCAGGAGAGTTTTCTGATATCTCTTATAGTCCCTGGGGAGCTCCTAAGGGTTCAGGTGAAGCATTTTTAATAATACGGACAGATGTAGGTCAAAAGGTTGTAGATGCGGCAGTAAAGAAAAAGTTACTTGAAATTACTAATAAAGAACCAGATCTTAGTGAAATGAAGAAATTTCTAAATAAAAAACGAAAAAAGAACTTCTTGAATCTCGTAGGAAGGGATCTACTCACAGCAAAATATTTAAAACTAAATATTGATGAATTTAAAGATTTGTTAGAATAAATTTTTGAAAATATTATAAATTATTTCTTTTTTTTTACCTAACTTTTTTTAAATTAAAAATTATTTAGAGATTTTTCTTTCTAAGAATTTCTCTTGATATCGTTTCGAAAATGTTATTATTATTTACACCGGTTTTGGAACTAGTCTCAAAAAAGTGCTCAATATTAAATTCTTTTTGGAAGGTTTGAGCCTCTTCCGTTTTCACTACTCGCTTCATTTCTGCTAAATCTACTTTTCCACCAACTAGAACAAAGATAGGATTTGAAGCACATGTTTTTACAACATTATACCATTCCGGTAAATTTTGAAAACTTGAATATCTTGTAACATCAAAACAAAGTAAACATCCTTGAGCACCACGGGAATAATTTGGCAAGAAATATCGAAATCTTTTTTCTCCAGCAAAGTCCCAGATTTGTAAGCGAACATCAGTACCGTCTACATTTAATCTATAAGTCGCAAGATCAGTACCGATTGTAATTTTCATTGGTATAAATTGACCTGTGATCAACCTCTGTATCATCGTACTTTTTCCAACACCACCATCTCCGACTACAACTATTTTAAATGAATATTTACGTGTCTGAATTGTGTCTTGATTCATATCTTCACTTAATTTTTAACAATTTAATAATTATATAGATTCGATTTTAATAAATCTTCATTCTATTTTTAATTCATTTTTAAATTTTTTATTAAAATTTTTAAGGTTTTCAATAATTTGCGTTTGTAACGATACTGGTACTAAATCTAAGATCTTATTTAATTTATGTTTATTAAAATTATTAATTTCATTGTAAATTTTAATAAGAAAGAATATTGCCACTAAAGGTGATGCAATAAAAATTATAAACAAACTAATGGGAAGAATTATAGGTTCTGATCCTTCTATTCCTGTACCTGGTAAAAAATAGTCAAAATGAGGTACTAAATTAAAAGAATTAAAAAGGACAATTAGTATATTTAATCCATTTAATAAAATGAAGAGAAAAGTATTAAGTATTGAAATTAATTTGAATGAATTAAGACTAAGAAAAGATATTACTTTATCATCCTCATCTTTTTCTTTAACTTTAAAACTTAGTTTAGAATACTTCCAGATGTCAATAAAAATCCATAAATAACCAAAAGAATAAACCAAACCCAATAAAATAATAAAATAAATTGAGTAGCTTTCAATCAACTGGGGATGGTATATTGACTCAGCTCCAATCCAAAATAATAAAATCAGTTGGATCAATGCACAGGCATTTAGTCTGTTAGAATTCTTAATTTCAGAACCGAGTGGGTTATACTCAATAGTAATATCTTCACTTTTAATACGCCATTTATTAGTACTAATAATTCTGAAAAACAATGAAAATCCAAATGTTAAAATTGGAAATAACAAGAGAAACAAGTTATTCCATGATTGTGAAAGAATAAATAGGAATATGATTACAAAAACTATCAAATCTCGAATTATGACTTCGTTTATTAAATCTTTTATTCGCAAATAATTATCTTCAGAATCATTTTCACTCATTTTTTTATTTAAAAATCCCATAATAATTAAACTTTTATACTCTTTGCTAATATAAATTTTAAATTATAATCTAATATGAAATGTCAAATATAAAAACGATGAATAAAATTTCTTACTTGAATTTTTTTCCTTATGATCAATTCAGAACAGAACAAGAAGATATTATTAAACAACTTGAAAATGCTTCAAAAGAAAGAAAAAATATCTTATTAAGTGCACCCAACGGTACCGGAAAGACCATAATGGCATTAAGCGCTTTACTCCCCCTAGCGCTAGAAAAAGATCTTAAGATAATCTACATGTGTCGTACACATACGCAAAATACTAGAATTATTAAAGAATTAAATAAAATCTCTAATTTAATTGCTGGTAATAAGTTAAATTTTAAAGTAAATGGATTATCAATAAGAGGACGAAATGAGATGTGTCTTAATTCCACTCTCCTTTCTTTAAAATTAAATCCTAAAGAATCAATGTCAGTTTGCAGTGATTTAAGAAAAAATCGAAATTGTTTATATTTCCTTAACTTATTAAAGCAGAAAGACAAATATGAAAATCCTATATTAATAGCACCAGAAATTTTTGATAAACCTGTTGATGCAGAAGATTTAATAAATTTTTGCAATCAAAAAAAAATATGCCCATACTTTTTAAGTAAATATCTCTTAGCAGGTATGAGATTAATAATATGTAATTATCAATGGATATTCAATCCTTTTATAAGAGAAAACTTCCTTATGTTCATTGGTAAAGAACTTGAAGATTGTATTTTTGTAATCGACGAATGCCATAACGCGATTGATATTGCTACAGATGTCAATTCAGAAAGGCTTACTCCTTATTCCTTAAGACTTTGTTTAAGAGATTTAGAAATGTACCGATCTCCCATTTTAATGCAAAGTTTTATCAAAATTTTACTAAATCATCTAGCAAAGAAGAAAAGTAATATGAGAATACAAGAGAAAAGTCTAAATTCTGAGTCTTTTTTGGAACAATTATACAAGAAATTAGGTTTTTTAGATTTGAGACAATTTAGGAATTTTATTACTGAATTACAAGATTTTGGTGCATCAATCCATGAAGAAAGAATATCAAAGGGAGAGATTTCAAGAGATTACATAGTCTCATTAACAGAATTTTGGCTAAAATGGATTAGTACTTATAATTTAGATAGTTATTTCTTTTCATATAATATTAATGAAAATAAGAGAAAAAGAACTATTTCAATGGAAATCATTGCTTTAGATCCAAGAGAAATTACTATACCTATATTAAAAAGTTGTTATACTAGTATCCATTTATCTGGAACCGTAAATCCATATGTTTATAATAATTTAATTGGATTAAATGAAAGTGGGAAAAAATATTTAGGTATAATAGCAAAATCTCCATTTTATAAGGAAAATATTAAGGCACTTATTACTGAGGGTGTAGATACAAGGAGGGAAAATCGAACAAATGAAACATTTAAAAAGATGATTTCAAAAATCGAAGAAGTTATTAACTGTACACCCGCTAATGTCGCTGTTTTTTGCGCATCGTATAAAATCTTAAAATCTCTTCTTTCGAATGGTTTTGAATCAATTGTACAAAAAAACAATAAAAAATTATTTATTGAACAACCAGGGTTATCTGCTTCTGAAAATGCGATGCTTATTGAAAATTATAAATTGACATCTAAAAGTAGTGGAGCTGTATTATTAGGAGTTTGTGGAGGAAGAAATTCTGAAGGCGAAGATTATCCTGGAGATTTTATGAATTCTGTTATTATAGCTGGATTTCCCTATCATTTACCTACGCCTCGTGTAGAGGCAAAAATTAAATATTATGACACGGTTTTCAATAAGCAAGGTTGGGATTTCGCGTATTTATACCCTGCTATACAAAGAGCGAATCAAGCATCGGGAAGACCAATTAGAAAAATAAAAGATAAAGGGGCGATAATTTTCATGGACGCACGATTCAAACAAAAATTTAAATGGATATCTGATTGGATTAAAGAAGAAATTGAAATCGTCCCAGATAAAAAAGGCACTTTGACTCAATATCTTTATCCTTTTTGGCATTAATTTATTAGTCAGTCCTTTAATTTGAATTTAAGTGAAATACTTAATACAGAAACTATGGGGAATACAATCATTGGTATTCCAACAATATAATAATTGGGATTGAAAGTTAATAATAGACTAAAAAATAGACCTCCTATGAAACTACCTAAATAAAAACTTGAGTTTGCATAACCAATGTATTTTCCTTTATTAATTGGCGTAGTTTTTTGAGCAATATAGATAACAGATGCATTCCAAAACATAGCATAAGAGAAAGAAATAATGATTTGGAAAATTAGAAATCCGAAGAAATCTATTGAAATTAAATATCCTAATATTGTAATAGTACTCAGTAGGTATCCAATTATCATTATAATTTTTAAATTATTTCTGTTAATAAATCTGCCAATAATTAATGTTAAAACAATTTGAATTAGTGGATTTACTCCTATAAGAAATCCAATTTCGGTATTACTTGTCAAATGAAAAGCCATTAAAAGAACTAGAACCGAAATAATAGGACGGAGTCCAAAATTACGAAAAAATAACGCAATATATATGGATCCAGAGATTGGAGTTCTTTTTACTCCTCTTTCAAATTCTTTTAAAGATTCAATATTTTTATCATTATGTCTCTCAATTATAATATCTCTGTTCTCTTTTAAAAATAATATTAAAAATATGTTTATTAATGAAATCCAAAAGAAAAATTGGAAAATATTGTTTACACTATAGATTTCAATAAATATGCCACCAAATTGAGCTCCAATGAACCATCCAACTACAACCATCGAATTTAGATATGTTATATAATGAGGATCATTTTCAACTATTTCTTGAAATAAAATAGCAATCATCCCATAACATGAGTTTGAAAAGCCATAAAGGAATAAAAAAATGGTTATAAAAATTAGATTTCGAAAGAAAATCAATAAAAAAAATGTTAAAACAATTCCAATTGTTCCAGATATAACAAAGTAAAATCTATTTTGGAATTTATCAGAAATTCTGCCTATAAAAGGAGGAAATAAAAAAGCTGTTAATGGTAAAATTGAAATGATTAATTGGATTATACTTTTATCTGTTCCAATGCTTACTAGATAAGGTGGTAAATAAGAATATATTGCCATACCAACAGTATTAGATATTATGATAGAAGCTAGAATAAGAATAACAGCTCTTTTAGAAATAATCAAAATTTAACCTCTAATTAAAATTTTGAGCGCAATCGTTGAACATTAGAATATAATTCTATTAATTTTTTAGTTACAATGTTCCAAGTAAAGTGATTTTTTACTCTTTTATAACAGTTTTCTCTAATTTTATAATAATAATCATAATCTATTAACACCCGGGATTTTATAATTTCATCTGGAATTTGATTTATGTTATTCAAAATCTCTGCCTCATAAATTGAATGCTGGTTAGACTTACTAACAATATTTGCTACTTCTTCTGATTTGAAGAGAGAAATCAACGCATCTGCGAATTCTTTAGGATTATCTTTTTCTATTAAAATACCTGTTCCAATTTCTGGAAAAATTCTCATATCAACAACAGTCTCTTGTAATCCTCCTACTTTTGTAGCGATTATAGGTATCTTTGAAGCCATAGCTTCTAGTGCCATTATACCGAACGGTTCCCATCTGGATAAAGCACAATATACGTCAGCGGCAATATGGGCTAAGTAAAATATATCTGATGCTACACCGAATATGATTCTAATATTTTCTGGATACTTTTTTACAAATTGTGCATAGTTTTTAATCTCATCTAAACTATAATCAGTTGGTAATATTAAAAGCAAAAATTTCGCATTAGGCACTACTTTAATTACATCTGGTAATGCTTTAAAAATTACATCAAATCCTTTCTGAGGAGAAATTCTACCAGTACTAATTACCAGTGGTCCAGAATCAGAAAAAGCTTTTATATTTCCATTTTTTATGAAAGGATTCCCATTTGAAATTTCATTAATTATATCAAGAATTTTCTGAGAATTAATCAATGGACTCTGACTCAAATGTCCCATCTTATATTCTAATAGGTATCGTTTCATATCTTCTCTTTTAATCGGTGTATCATGTGAAATTCCTAATATATTATGCATTTCTTCTTCATGAGTTTCAAACACTCCATTATATATTTGAAAATAATCCCAGTCACACCCATCCCATACAAAATCAGCTTTAAATTCAATTAAATCTTGCCCACAATTAGGTATGATGTCAGATATTAAATAAGATTCACTGACAGTAGTCACTAAATCACAAACTATTGCTCCAATTATCTCTACAGTTGGTGGTTTATAATCTTGATCTAGAGCATTTGATTTCAAAGCTAATGAAAAAATTTCCTTTATTGTTAATGATATAAATCCCTTTTTTTGAAGAATTTTAATAGGGGTATTATCAATACTACAAGCTCTATAAAAGTCAAGATTAAATCTTGGCCAAGTTAACAAATGAAGTGTAATTAATGATGGAATGTCTAAATTGTTTTTTGCTAACTTTTGTTTCATTACAATAAAGGGTAAAACTACATGATAATCATGTAAGTGGACAACATTAGCTAAGTCTTCTTTCCTATTATCTAATAGATACTCTATGAAACCACTTATTCCAAGACTGAATAAACATATTTTTCCATTTATTGTATTGGGATTGTAGACATTTATATCATCTAAAAGTTTACGAGTAAAACTATTTTCTCCTGAAAGTAAGATTATCTGTACATTTTTAATTTTAAATTTGTAAAATGAAATATTATAACTCGTTTCTGAATCCATCATCTCAAATATTGATGGATTTACTTGACCTATAGAATTAAAAGGAAGTTTCTCCCATTCTAGGTTTTTTTTTAATTTTTCAATTTGACCGTGCGAAGGCATAAATACAGTAATATCATATTGGTTTTTCAAATTAACAGCTTGGTTTGCTGGTACTTCACCAAGTCCACCTACCTTAGCAACACCCGCATACTCAAAAGTAAAAATCCATAATTTTTTTTTATCTACTTTCAAAATCTCTCAGACTTTCATTAAAATCGGTAAAATCTCGAAATCTTATTTTTTCTGAACAACTACTTATTATAACATTTCTAAAATCTTTAAATATTAATTCTTTTAAAATATAATTAAAATTTGTGCTTGTCTGATTCAAATACGACAAAAATCTTTGAAACAAATGATTTTTATTTATGTCTTAAAATTTTACCATTTAATTTTCCAGTATGTTTGCCGTTGGAAAGAGTGATTTGCCCATTTACTATAACGAAATCTATTCCCTCTGGAAATTTTTTACCTTCATTTAAAGTACCTTTATCTTTAATAATTTCTGGATCAAATATTACTAAATCTGCTTTATTACCTTCTTTTATTAATCCTCTATTATTTAATCCTAAGATTGAAGCCGGTAAAGATGTCATTTTTCTTATCATTTCCTCTAAAGTTAGAATTTTGTTTTCTCTTACCCAACGAGCAATAACTCTTGCAAATGCGTTATATGTACGTGGATGAGTATTTCCATCCAAAATTTCTACAGCGTCAGAGCTTGGGCATACGTACCTTTCTTTAAAAAGAGGAATCATACTTTTCTCTTCATTTTTCTGCAGAATTCTTATCATTATTCCTCCCTCTTCGTCCAGAAAATAATCCAATAAAGCATCTTCCAAGTTTTTTCCTGGATATAATGTTGTCAAAGCATCATATAATGTTTTTCCCTCTACATCATGATTATTTAACGCGTGAATTATGGTGACCCTCTTACTTAAGCTAGGTATTATCTTTTTTCTAAGAAGAAATTTAGGTATTAATTTCATCGATAATGGAGCATCTGCGAGAAACATGGAATATAGTTTATTAAAAATTTCTTTTTTAATCTTTTTTCTTGTTTCTGGATTACTTAAATTACTTTTAAAGTCGGAATATACCCATGTAGGTAATAGAACAAAAGATAAACTTGTAAAAGCGTCATCATAGACCGTTATATCTGCAGTTATTTTTAAACCTTCATTTCGTGCTCTATTAACTAGATTAATTGCTTTTTTAGTTAATTCCTCATATTTGTATCTACTAATGGCACTCCAATGAGAGATATGAGCATGAATATTTGCTTCATTTGCAATTCTTATCAATTCAGCCATTCCAATATCTACAACGCCAGCACCCTCGTTTCTCATATGAGAATCATAAAACCCACCATATTCGCTTACAACTTTAGCAAGCTCAATTAACTCTTCTGTAGAAGTCGATGATCCTGGCGGATAAACAAGTCCAGTTGATAAACCAAAGGCTCCTGCTTCCATATTTTCTCGTATAATTTGCCTCATTTGATTTAATTCTTCTTCATTAGCACGACGCGTTTCTGTTCCTAAAATACAAGCACGAATATTTCCTTGAGGAATCATAAAAGCAAGGTTAACAGAAATTCCCTTCTTTTCAATTGCGTAAAAAAGATTTTCAAAATTTCTATAAAGATCTGGAGACGAACAAAATGCTTTATTAACAAAATTTGAATAATATAGCTTAACTTTATCGTTTGCTGGCGCAATACCTATTCCACACACCCCTACCAATAATGTTGTCATTCCCTGACAGATATAAGCTTCTGCTTTATTCGCATCATGTATAGTTAAATCAGCATGATTATGAATATCGATAAAACCAGGAGATACTACTTTATTTGAAGCATCTATTAATTTATTATCACCAATTTCTATATTTGATTCGATTTTTATAATTTTATCCTCTTTAATTAACACATCTGATTTAAAACTGGGAGATCCCGTACCATCAACTATTGTTCCATTTTTAATTAAAATATCCATAAATGTCAACCACACTTAAAAATAAATGCTATTTGGAATTGAAAATTCATTATTTTATTTTAATTATATTTTTATTAAATCAAATAATCAAAGTTTTGTAATAGATTAAATAATATTTAATACAACTTAGATTAGAAATTGGGTAATATGTTATGTGTGATACTTATGTTAGTTTAACACAATCTTCTAAAGATGGTAATGTTGTATTCGGGAAAAATAGCGATCGATTAGAATCTGAAGCTCAATTAATTGCATATGCACCACGGAAATCATATCCAAAAGATGATCAACTAAACTGTACATATCTTTCAATACCACAAGTCAGAGAAACTGCAGCAATCATCATATCCCAACCGTATTGGATGTGGGGTGCAGAAATGGGCGTAAACGAATATGGAGTAGCTATAGGAAATGAAGCAGTTCCAACAAAAGAACCATTAAATGAAACAGGTTTACTTGGTATGGATCTTTTAAGATTAGGGCTTGAACGTGGAAATTCAGCAAAAAAAGCATTGCAAGTGATAACTGATTTGTTAGAACGATATGGACAAGGGGGGGCTCATAATAAGAAGGGATTAAATTACCATAACTCTTATTTAATTACTGATTCAAAAGAAGCATATCTCTTGGAAACTGCTGGTGAATGGTGGATTGTCGAAATAGTTAAGGATCAACGTTCAATCTCAAATCATATTTCTATTAGAGGTAAAGGAGATTTGAGGCGAGAAGGTATTATAGAACATGCTATTGAGAAAAATTACTGTAAAGATGATGATGATTTTGATTTCAAATTAATTTTTTCTCCTTCTTCATTACCAGAAGTATTCCCTCTCACTGAAAGAGATGGGTGTTCACTTAATCAATTAAAATCAAATAAAGGAAAAATATCCCCTTCTTTAATGATGGATTTCTTAAGAGAACATGAAGTTGGAATATGTTTACACCTTCGTTATGATCAATCTGTAGGCTCTCAAGTCTCTCTCATAAGAAAGGATCAAAAGAAATCTATTCACTGGTTCACTGGTAGCACAATTCCATGCTTGGGTATTTTCAAACCATATTCATTTCCTGTAGACGGGCAAATAATAATGGAAACAGGTCCATATTTAAATATTAATGAAGACTGGTTTTGGAGTAGACATGCTAATTTTATTAAGCATCTTAAGAAAAAACCCAAAATAGATAATCCTGAAAGAAACTCTTATTATGAAAAAATCAGAGCAATTGAGAGAGAATTACTTCAAAGGGTTGACAATGTTTTAAAACAAGAAGATTCTATTGGAGAAACTGAATTCGTGAAAAAGATTACAGAAATAAATAATTATGGTTGGAAAAAGTCTGAAGAGATGATTACATAAGTGTGTGATACTTTTGTAGCATTAAGTAATTCTACAAAAGATGGAACTGTTATTTTTGGAAAGAATAGTGATAGACCTAATAATGAAATACAATTAATAACCTATGCTCCACGAATCAAGCACTTTAGCAATGAAGAATTAAAATGTACTTACATATCCATACCTCAAGTTTCAAACACAAATGCTATATTATTAAGTCAACCTTTTTGGATGTGGGGCGCTGAAATGGGAGCAAATGAATTTGGAGTAGTTATTGGAAACGAGGCTGTTTATACTCATGAACCAATCAGAAATATAGGACTATTGGGCATGGATTTATTAAGATTAGCTCTTGAAAGAGGAAAAAATGCAGATGAAGCATTTCATGTCATAACTAATTTATTAGAAACATATCACCAAGGAGGAGGTTGTGCTTATAATGATCCTAGTTGGAGTTATCATAATTCTTTCCTAATTGCTGATAATAAAAAAGCATATGTATTAGAGACTGCAGACGATTGGTGGATCGCTGAAAAAGTAAAGGACGTTAGATCTATATCAAATAGTCTATCAATAAGAGGTAAAGGAGAACTTAGAAAAAAGGGGATAATAGAATACGCGATTAATAGAGATTTTTGTAGGGATGATTCTGATTTCGATTTTGCAGTTACTTTCTCAGGAAATATGATACCTTATAAGCCTTCACCATTTTCCCGAGCAGGTAAATCTATTATTCTATTGAACCAAAATAAAGGAAAAATAACACCTAAAAAAATGATGGCATTTTTAAGGGAACATGAAGCAGGTATTTGTATGCATGGTGGATTTGAATCAACTGGTTCTCAAGTGTCTCACTTAAACACCAATCTTGATTGTTCTGTTCATTGGTTTACAGGAAGTACTCTTCCATGTTTAAGCAATTTTAAACCATATATTTTTCCTACTGATGATTTTCATATACTGAAACCAGCCCCTTACTCTCAAATTAATAAAGAATGGTATTGGGTTAAACATAATAACTTTATTAAAGCTTCTAATTACAAATTAAACCAAAAGTATATTGCTGAATTGAAAAATATTGAACTTAACACTTTAAAAGATGTCAATGAAACTATTCAATATAATTGTGGACAAAATAAAGAACAATTTCAATATCATTTAAAAGAGATACATAAAAAAAATCATGAAAAATCAATAAAAATTATTGAATAAAATAGTTCAATTTAATTACTTTCTTTCATTAAATTGAGCATTTCTCTCTCAACATAATATCCACATAGAGGGCTAAAACTTGGAGTAACCTCATAACCTCCTTCTTCAATATATTCTTGTAATGTGAACAAATATGCAATCCAATCTTGTGCATTTTGAAATATAAATGTATTTTTACTAGTTGTTACTGACTTTTTAAACAATTTATTTCCAATGGATTCAAATAACTCTCCAGGGACAGTTAATATACTAAGCCTTTTCTCAGATAAATTGGATTTCGCTTGAATTATAACATATTGAATAATAGTTTTACATTTATAGTTTATAAAGCGATATTTAAATTGAAAAATTGGAAAGTTCGAGTTAACTAATTGATATTTTGCAACATTTAAAAGTAAAAGTTTCTTAATAGCTTGAACTAATTTATTTGTAAACCATTTTTTCGAGAAATATCTAGCATCCTTCATAGGAATCCAAAACTCTTTTGAGAGAATTTTAACTTTCATAGAATTATAGAACTCTTTATCAGAGATAGAATTAACTAATTTTAAGACTTCTTCTGCAATAGCACAACCTATTTTCTTTGTATGCTCATATGTACCTAATTGATCATACATTTGATTTCTACCTGAATCCTGGTCACTATCACTTCCATAAGTAGTAACTGGATTAAGATCGCCTGATGGCCCATTAAAATAGATCACTTTCATTTCTCCATTGGTTAATTCTGTTACACGATGATATATGCGCCCAGGATAATCTGCTGACAATTTATTGTTTAAATAAGAAAGAGTTGTAGGATGACAAGCGTAATTGATTATACAACCAATTATTCTGTTTGCTTCCATATTTTTAAAGACTATTACACCTAAATCTGGAATTGTATTTCTTTCTGGATGTCTTCTATTAAAGATAAGATTAGGATTAAATTCTTTCTTTTTCCATGAGAATTTACATAGTACAAGATTATTAAATAATTCATTAACCATTTTAACGATTCTATTTGTAAACCATATTATATACTTATCATTTCTATTAGCTCCAAACATTATTCCACGTATTACATTTATTTTACCTCCAGGCCAGTAGAATTCGCCAGTTAAGTCAAAAGATGCATGAGTATGCGTAGCGTGAATTATAATTTGTTCTTCTTTAATGGATGGGTGATTATACTTTATTTTTGCTTTAATATATTTTGTAATAGAAAGAGGTAATTTTAAAATATCTACTGAGATCAATAAAAGAAAATCACTATAATCTTTAGAAGATGAACCATCGATTAAAACACCATACGCGAAAATATCATCTAACTTCCCCAGACAGGGATCTTTACGAGTATATCCTGCTAATGGTTTTCCAATATAATTTTTTGGAGTAATGTTTATATTGTTAAACGCAACTTTCATTAGATTATATTATTTTGAATTTGTTCAAAAGTTTTACTTTTTTTAAATTTAGGATTTTTAGAGCTTTAATTGCGAAAATTTTTTATTTTTTTAAGTATTTTCCTTCTCAATATTATCATTACTTATTATTAAATAGTGTTCTCATATGTCATTGAATAAATTGAATATATTAGGCATGGAAGGAACAATCTCAAATTATAAAAGAGGACGTCACACAGTTCATCCTAAACACTGCATAATTGTTTTTCCAGATATTAAAACAAAAAAGGAAGCTAATAAATTAATTGGCAGGTTAATTGTTTGGATGAGTTCAACAGGAAAAGAATTAAAGGGTACAATAACTCGTGCACATGGAAACAATGGTGCGGTAAGGGCTCACTTTAAAAAAGCAGGAGTTCCTGGACAAGCTCTTGGAACAAAGGTAAAAATCATAAAATAATTTAGCTATAATATTTTTTTATTTGGAATTTAAATTGCATTTTTAAAAATATTGCTTATATTTGGGATTTCAGAGATAATACTTAAATAACATACTTATTGATATTTAAAAAACCCATCTAAATCTTTGATAAAGCGGTAATTTATTTTTTGATCAATTAATTTGGGTTTATTAGCTAAAATGTCGGAATTGCATTTACAAATTTGTCGATTTTGTCAACGTAATATTAAATTAGCTTATTATTGTGAGGATTGTGGTGCTTCATGCTGTTCTGACTGTTTAACGGAAGAAAGAATTGAAACATATATATGTCAAGATTGCAATTCCAAAAATATACAAGTTCCTGAATCTGGAAAGAAGCTATTCTGCAAAGAATGTGGAAAAGATAATATTAATCAAGTCAATCAACTTATAAAATCTTGTCCTAAATGTCATTCTCATCATATTATTAATATCTATGAAAAAAAAGAACAGTTAGAAAAAAAATTCTTGGAATTAATCAAGAATGCCCGATATTTTGTTGAACCTTTTAGGGAAATTATTAATAAACTGTATGTTTTAAGGCAGAAAGTTAAAAGAGCTAGAGGACCCCCTATTAAATGTTATCACTATCCAAATATGGAATCTGATTTATTGGCTCTCTTTAAACTTTTTATTTATGCTAAGGAAAACTTACAAGAAAAAATTAGTATTTTGTTTCATCATTTATCTTTAAATAAAGAATATTTTTTTGATATTTATACTCAACCTAATTCTAATGTAAGAATAATAGAAGGAATTTTAGATAATTTAAATGCTAGCTTTGATTCGATTAGTGATTTCACTTCAAATAATGTAATAACCATAAATTCTAGTATAGAAAACTTACAACAAAACCTAAATTTTATTGATAAAATCGCTTTTTTCTTTAGATCTTATAAAAAATTTCTAAATTTGGCGGAAGAAGAAAAAGCAGTTTTCGCAATTTATGCTAAACTTGCAAATGGATTAAATACGCATGACAAATATAAAAAAAGAAAAGGAATATTATTTATTTCCAATTTTGATTTATCATTTGTACATGAGACAGGTAGAATCAAAAAGAAGAAAGAAACTATTTTTAAAGCCCCTGTAAAAGATTTGACCAGGATAAAAGTAAAAGGTAAAATTTCAAAAAAACTATATATAGAATTCGCTTATGGGAGATATGAATTTACGCTCCCAAAGAATGCTATTTCTAAAGTCATGGACTACATTCTTCTAGCAAGAAGCTTTGATGAAATTGTTATTTATGATGAAGAAGCAGCTAGAAGACTCTATGATATTGATATCGAACTAAGTGATTTAATTAATTACATAGAAGAAGCAATAAATTCATTTTTCAGTTTGAAATGTCAATATAATAACATTAATCAGAATAAAAGTATTGCTAATACCCTTTATCAATCACCTTATCAATCTCAATTTCCTTTTCAACAACATCAAAACTCGAACCAAAATTATGTGAATGGCTCATCGTACCATAACCATAATTTCTCGCCTGGAAATTTATCGCTTTATCCCTATAACCATTTTTCACCTATAAGGAATAATTTAATCCATACTCCTAATGATATGAGATATTATGGAAATTCTTTAGGACAATTTTTACCTCCTAATTTTGACGAGAATAGTTTTTTCCTTCAAAACTTCTATAATCCAAATAGAATCCAGAATTATAAACCAACAAGATTCACTGAACCATACAATGGACATATATCTAACAATGATGAAAAAAATATATTAATGAGAAAATTAGAATCAATGCAGAAATATGGCCCATTATACCAAAACGATATTAATCGGAGTAAAAATGATTTCATTAACGATCTAACAAATTATAAAAATTCTGAACATTTTTTAAACAATACATATCCTGAAAACCCCCTATTTAATGAATTTTCGAGGAATCATATATCAGAATTATTTAACGATGATTACTCACTTCCATCTAGATCACCTATAACACATTCTGGATCAACTAGATATAATAAAATAAAGCGTAAAAAAATGTTGGAGTTAGAAAAAGAAAGATATAGTCTTGAAGAAACATTAAAAACTCTTGATTCGAAATTTGAAAAGGGGATAATCTCTGAAATTGATTACTTCAGAACATATAAAAATCTACAAAAAGATTTATATCTAGTTGAAAAGAAAATGGAAAATCTTGATGAAGAGTTTAGAGAAGCAGAATCGATGAGACACATTAATAAGGAATTCGATCGAAAAAGATACTTCACCTAATTTAAAAGCTTATTAAGTCTAAATATTTAAAAATAGAAATGAGTAGGTTAAGGAGACAAACTATCCTTGATAAGGAAGAGATTAATTAGCTTCCTTCTAATTCTTTTCTTAGTTTTTCAATTTCATCTTCGAGTTTAGCTTTTGTTTTAATTTCAGGCTCCTCTTCTTCAAGGTCGAATTCTGAGATATATTGAAGATCATCAACAGGAACATCCGGCATTTGACCTCCCTGTTCTAAAAGCATTTCTGTCTCTAATTGATTTAATTCATCTGTTACATCAATCGCAAGATCAATTTCAGGATCGCCTGCCAAAATCTCAGCTGATTCTTCGATCTCAGCAACATAAGCTTCAGAATCCTCAGCAATCTCAGCAATTTTGGTTGGTGCTGCTTTTGTGGCAATAGTTTCTAATTCATCTCTTATACCTCCCATTAAATCTCCTGTCATAGAAATCATCTGACCCTCTTCAATCGCTTCTATTTGTCTTTCGATTTTTGCCCTAATATTATTTGCGCGATCTACCTTCATTTGATATTGTTTAAATTGGATCAGATAATTCTTTGCTCTCTCTTTTTCTCCTCTTTTTAAAGCAATCTTTGCATTTTTTCTTGCAATTTCTGCCCTTTTATTATACGTTTTATTAGCTAAAGCAATTTTGCGGATATGTGATTTTGCTTTTAAGACAAGTTCTTCTTTTTCTTTACCTTTCCTTGGAAATAATTTCTTCTTCAATCCCAATTCTTCTTGTCAACTCTTTTTAGAAGTTTATTATAATAATATCTCTTTTATATTTATAATGATTTTTTTAACTTAAAAATTTAATAGAATATATTTCTAAAAAAAATCTAAGAAATAAAATCTTTTATAGTCCAAAATTTGATTTAGTATGAAAAAAATAATACTTAATTTTAAGAAATTATCAAATAATTATAAAGAACTAGTCCAAGAAGCATTCAATAAAGATATTTTAGATTTTATAGTATCTAAGGAATCCTATTTAAAATTTAAAAATATTGACCGACTAAAAATATATTCAATGGATCCTGAAGTTCAACCTGATTATTTAATATATGATGATATAGATAAATTGGAAAATCTATTAGCTATTAAAGAAAAAAGTAGTAAAAAAGTAGGCGCCTTTATAGAAATTAAATCTAAAGCTGATGTAGACATGATTATTAAAGTAGCGAAATCTGGAAAAGTCGATTTAGTTATGGTTTCTACTAAAAATTGGAAGATCATTCCTTTTGAAAACTTAATTGCACAAATTCATAGTTACGATACAGAACTAATTGGATTTGTTGAAGATATACAAGAAGCTGAAACTTTATTAAAAACACTTGAGATTGGCGTAGATGGAATAGTTATAACTCCTAATAATATAATTGATCTCATAGATCTAAAAAAACTAACCTATTCGAATTTCCATATAGAATTGACAACAGCAAAAGTTACTAAAATACAAAATTTACCAGAATGTGATAGAGTTTGTGTTGACACCACTTCTATCTTAAAACTAGGAGAAGGTATGCTTGTAGGTAGTACTGCTAAAGGCTTTCTATTAATTCACTCAGAAACTATTGAATCTCAATTTGTAGCAACAAGACCATTTCGAGTAAACGCTGGTGATGTTTCTGCGTATATTTTAGTACCTGATGATGATCCTGAACGTTTATATCGAACTAATTATTTAAGTGAATTAAAAGGCGGTGATAAAGTTATAGTGGTTAATACTGATGGTGATGTTAGAATAGTAACAATAGGGAGAATAAAAGTGGAAACTAGACCAATGATAAGGTTCGAGTTAGAGGCATTGGTAAATGATAATAAAATAAAATTTAGCGGTGTTTGCCAAAATGCAGAAACCATCAGATTAGTTAACCATAATAGAAATCCAATATCTGTGGTTGACATTGAAAGAGGTGATGAAGTTCTTGTTCATATAGGACCTGGTGCAACTCATTTTGGAACAATTATAAAAGAAAACATAATTGAAAAATAAATTTAACGCATAATATTTATTTAATCTTCATAAATTGCTATGTTATTCTTACTTTCTTCTATTTTAACCAAGATCTTTTTGTTTTTATAAATTTCTTTTAGATTATCATGAATATATTTAGCTAATAGTTCACTTGTGGTTGCGGGTAAAGGTAAAAAGACAACTTCAGAACGAGGGAAAACATATCTCTTGTTATCAGTTATAACTTCAACTGAATTGTCATCTTCTTTAATTTTAATGTAGTTTGAATTTTTAGGAATAAGAATGTAATGATCAAGAGGCCTAACAATTGATTCAACTCTTTCCTTTAATTCAATAAAATCAACAACAAAATAGTTTTCATCAAGATCAGAGCTTACTTCAACAGACACATAATAATTATGACCATGAAGTCTTGAACACTGAAGAGGTTCTTTTAAAAAATGGCAAGCGCTAAATTTAATTCTATTTGCATTGATACTAACTTTAAAACCCATCAAAAATCAATCTCTAAAAATGAATGAACTGAATTGAAATTCTTTTAAATATTTTTATATTTTATGTTTTAAAATCATAAAATAATCGATATAGATTTTAGATTTCATTTATTTTTAAATTATTTAGAATAAATATATATGGAGTTAATCAATCTAATAAAAAGAAATAATTATGTCTTTTTTGAAGAAATTAGCCATAACTGGAGCTAATGGTTATCTAGGGAAACATTCTATTCGTAATGCTATTCAGAATGGTTGGGAAGTAAATGCTGTCGTTAGAAGACAAGAAGTTGTGAATGAGTTAGAAAATCTTGGGGCTAAAGTCTTTATTGTACAGGATTTTAATATTGAGGGATTTAAGGAAGCATTTAAAAATTGTTCTGTGATATTACATCTTGCTAACATCGTCTGCGGTAGTAAAGAACTCTTTGAAAAAGTAAATATAAAAGGATTAAAGTCAGTGATTGAAGCTGCTAAGACTGAAAAATTAAAAAAGATTATATATCCTTCTGGTCTTGGAGTAGATAAATATGGTTTACGAGAATGGGCTAACAATGAGTACTTCCGATCTAAAAGAGAAGCTGAACAAATCATAATAGAAAGCGGTATTAATTATACAATTTTTCGTCCATCTTATATTTTGGGACCAAATGATGAATTAATTCCTGAATTAATTGATCAAATTTTTGATGGAAAAGTTTTGATTGCTGGAGATGGTAACGTACCTATGCAACCTATTTTTGTAAAAGACGCAACTAATGCATTTTTAGCAGCAGCAGAAGGTAAAGGAAATGAAAATTCAATATACGAATTAATAGGTCCGAAAGTTACCAAAATGAATGATTTAATTGAAATGGTTATATTAGCTATAAAAGAGAAGGGAATAAATATTCCTAGACCTGAAATTCTACACATATCCTATAAAGAAGCTCCAGAAAAGCTTGAAATTTGTAAGGAAATGGTAGATGTTATGAGATGCGACCTTACTCCTGATCCCAATGTCACAATTCAGGCTCTCGGCTTTGAATTATCTCCATTACAAGAAGCTGTAAATGCGGCAGTGAATGCGAAATTATTCCCGAGATCTCTTAATATTGATAAGAGGGCCATATTATTATTATCTGGAGGTATAGATTCAGCAACAGCACTTTTTTGGGCTTTAGACCAAGGTTACGAAGTTATAGCTCTGTCATTAAATTATAACTGGAGACCCAAACAAGAAGCAAAAGCGGCAGCAAAGTTAGCTGAAAAAACAAAAATTAATTTGATAGAAATTGATACAACTTTTATAGCGCAGGCTGCAGATTTATTATCTGAAGGTTATCCTGTGCCAACAGCAATTAATGCACCTGAAGGATATATACCCCAGCGTAACATTATGTATTACTCCATTGCGGCATACTTTGCTGAGATTTATGGATGTAAATGGATAATTGGTGGTCATATTTTTGAAGATACTTTAACTTTCTCTGATACCAATGTTTCATTCTTTGAATCACTTGAAAGGCTTATTAGGTTATCAAAACATGAAAATAATAACATTGACATCAAAATTTTGATCCCCTTAGCGAAATTGAGAAAATTCGAGGTTTTAAATTTAGCAAAAGAATTGAAGGTACCCTTAGAATTAACCTGGAGTTGCTATAATGATTTTGAAGAACCATGTGGAAGATGCCAATCTTGCATGAGAAGAGAAGACGCTCTTAAAACGTTTGAAAATTTAAAATAATATATAAAAATGATGAAAAATATAATCCTTCAAAATTTCTATTTCTATATAGGAACTTTTAGTGAATTATTATGACAACATTCTGGGCCCCCTTATTGCATATATATCAACCTCCTACCCAAGATGTAAAGATCCTAAAGCAAATTGATAAAGAATGTTATAAACCCTTATTTTTGGTATTAGAGAAATATGATAATGTCAAATTCTGTTTAAATGTTAATGGCATTCTTATTGAAATGTTATATGAATTTGATTTAATTGATACAATGGAATTATTGAAAAATCTAGTATTAGAAAACAAAATTGAAATCGTTGGAACAGCAAAGTTCCATCCAATACTACCTCTAATCCCAAAAGAAGAAGCTCAACATCAAATCCGGATGAATGAAGAAATAAATAAAACTGAATTTGTAAAATGGGAACGAAAGGGATTTTTTCCACCTGAAATGTCAATTAGTTCAAAAGTGGCGAAGTTTGTACGAGATTTAGGTTATAAATGGGTTATTATGAGCGGAATTGCATGTCCTGAGGAATGGCCATATGACAGAATATACAATTCCCCTAATGGATTACAACTTTATTTCAGGGATGATTTTATAAGTAATAAAATTGCTTTCAACGAAATTAAAGCGAAAGATTTCATAAAAGAAATAACGACCATGTATAAGAACAAGAAACTCGATTTTCAAAATAAAACTTATATAATTACTGCAATAGATGGTGAAACCTTCGGACATCATATAAAAAATTATGAAAAAACCTTTTTAGATAAAGTTCTTGAGTACTCACAACTAGAGGATATAAAAATTATCTCTATTTCAGACTTAGATAAGTATTTTCCAATAGATCGAAAAAAGATTATTCCAAGGGAATCTAGTTGGAGTACAACGCAGGAAGATTTAGATTTGAAAATCCCTTATCCCTTATGGAATCATCCTGATAATAATATTCATAAGTATTATTGGAAGGTTGTTAATAGTTTAAATAACTTAATGAATTTTGCTCATAATTTTGATTTATCTACCGATGGAGATGTGGAAAATTACTACAAAACAGCAAGATATTTTTACGATCGAAGTTTGTATTCCTGTCCTCTATGGTGGGCTAATCCTAAGCGGGGTATATGGAGTCCTAATTTAATTTATAAAGGTCTTGAGCTATTAACTAAAGCTGCAATTAACATTCAATTAGCTTTAGTTTATGCAAATAAATCAGAATTAGGAGAAGGATATTTTGATTCAATTTCTCTCTACCATGGATTAATCTTAATGGAAATATACGAAATAAGTAAAAAATATTGCAAGAAAAATAAAAAAAATTAATATGAACTTTAAAAATCATACTAATTGGAGATTAATTTCATAGCTAATTCATTCCACCGATTTAAATTTTTCAAATACCAAGCCTACTATTCATATCATTTTATTCAAAAAAGTAATTTCAGATAATAATAAACTATATAATTTTTAATTTACATATTTAACTAAGTAAATTTATGAACATTTGCTTTAAATAAATATAGTTAAATCTAATAATTTTAAATTTTGTTAAAAAATGTCAAAAGAAGATAATAAGGAGACAAAACTAAAGTTTTGTGTTTATTGCGGGGCTAAATTGGACGAAGAAAAAGCATATTGTCCAAAATGCGGTAAGTTAGTAATTAAAATTAAACCTTCGATTGAAAAAGGTGAAAAAACGGGTATTGATAAACAAATACAAGTAAAAGAGAAAAAAATAATTTCAAGAAAATGTTCTGGATGTGGATCAGTTATTAATTCTCCTATATTAGAACAATGTCCTATTTGTAATACCAAATTAGAAAAATTACCCCCACCCACGCCTGTTATTCCTACTAGAAGTTCCCAAACTAAAACAGGATTTATTTTTACAAGTAAAAAGCTAGAACCAGAACAAAAATATGTATTAAAAAAAGATATATGGAATTTTAGAGAAGGATTAAGTGTTTTTTTTAACAGTATTATGGCTTATATAACTATTCGCCTACTAATTATTATGTTATTTACTTTTCAATTTGATCAATCAATAGATATTAGTATAACAACAATATTATTAAGCCAAATTCCTGAAATTATATTTGGAGTTTATCCTTTATGGTATATATATTCAAAAAAACACAATTTTAAGAAACTTGGTTTTTCATATGAATTAAAAACATTTCTTATTGCGATTATAATTGGAACTATAGCCGGAATTGGATTATTAGTATTTAATTTTTTCTCAAATAATCTTATTGAACTAATGTATAATGCGGGTATAGATTTTTATGACATCTTAGGATATTTAGCTGAAGAAAATCAAGTAATAAGGAATGCTGATATTTTGTGGATTATATTGCTAATGTTATTGTTAAGTTTATCGTCATTTTCTACTGAAATTGTTTTTAGAGGTGTTTTACATAACACGTTAAGAGAACGTTTTGAAAAGGATCTCTTTGGAAGAATTTCTGTTATATTATTAGTTGCTTTGATTTATTCTGGAATATTTCTATTATTCAGTATTCCTATTGGAATATATTTCTTCTTAATTAATTTTGTCATTTTCATCATATTCGGTATTATCTATGAAATAAATCATAATATTTATAACACGATTATTGCTAGTATATTTTACAATTTGCTTCTTATCCTGATTTTGGTCTTTTTATAAAAACTAAATCAATTTTCATTATACTTTAATATATAAATTTAATAATAAGAAAAATCAAATAACTCTAGTGGTATTATTAATCAATTTAATTCTATTCCATACGACAAATTCTATTTACCTTGGAGAAAAAGAAATTGGGTAAAATAGTATATAGAAATAAAGGTAGCAAAGATAATATTATCATTTCAATAGCAGGAGCTCATGGAGTTGGAAAAACTACAGTATTTGAACTTTTAAAGAGTAAAGTAGTAGATAATCCGAAATTCAAATTCTTTGCAGAAAGATATGTTAAAAAACCCCCTTTTCCTTTTGGTTCTTCTGATAAACAAATTGGTTTTAGAAGTGAGATTCATTTTCTCCAGCAGATGATTAAAAGGAATCAGAAAATCGTAAATTTTGATAATAGATATAATGGTCGAATAATAATATTAGATAGAACTCCATTATGCGTTCTAATTTATTCAAAAAGTCTAAACCTAAAGGAAAAAGATTATAATCTTATTTTAGAAATGTATAAATCTGTTGAGTGGAGGGAGGATTTCATAATTTATCTTTCTGCTAGACCAGAAACGATTTTGAAACGTATTATACAAAGAGGATCTTTAGAAACATTTCGAAGGGAATGGAATGAAGAAGAAAAAGATTACTTGTTGAAAATCTTATCATATTATAATCAATTTTTATTCCAAAATAATGAAAATAAAAAAATCTTTGTAATAAATACCGATACCCTTACCCTTCAAGACGTTCTTTTGGAAATTGAAGATATTATTACCCAGTTATCTGGATATTCATTTAGAAAGTTAATTAAATCTCCATCTACTCAAATGAGCTTAATTAAATTTTTAAAATGAAACAACATAAAATATATTAATGTAGTCTTTATGATTATATTTAAGATAATTTAAAATTTCATAATCAACTATATCATAATTTAAATTAAAGTTGATCCAATATGTCTTCCCTTGCTCAAGATATTCGAGATAAAATGATGGAAATACTAAGAAATGAAGAAGATAAAACAGATTTAGGGAATTTAGCTGTTTTATCTAGAGTTGGAATGAAGGTCGCATCTTCAAATTCTTCTGAATTAGATGCAGATGCAACATCTGCTTCCAGTACAGCCTTAATTGATTTAGGCTTGCGACTAAGTGAAGCAACGGCTCATGGAGCACTTACGGAAATTATTCTTCATAATACTTCAGGATATAGTATATTACTTGCCATAAATGATGAATATATCGTATTTGGGGGATTAAAGAATGTTTATCGAATTGGCTACTATTTAGGATATCTTCGTGATTTAGCAAAAAAGTTAAACCTTTTAATATCTGGAGATGAGATTACTGAGATGACTCTATCATTAGAAGAATCAGAAAAACAAAAATTAAGAGGATTTCAAGAAGAAGAGAGCGAGATCCTAGTAAAACCTAGTGCTGAACAAGATAAAGCCGCATTGGATGGATTATTAGGCTTTTTAGACAATTGGGAGAAAGAAGGGATGGATGTTGAAGAAATTGAAACGTCAAGCGAAAATAATATTGTTTCGATCCCAAAATCTGTTGGATTAGAATATCAAAAGGAATTAGGAAAAATTGGAGGAGTAGAGACTCAAATACCTGAAAAAGAACCGCAGTATGAAGTATATGACGATGAGATTCCACCTGTTCCTCTTGAAGATTACACTCCTATGGAAATTGAAGAAGATGCAACAGTTGAGGAACCAAAAATTGTTCAAGAACAACCTACTCCAGAAGAATTACCTTCTCTTGATGATTTAAGACCCCCAGATTTTGAAGCAGAAATATTAGAACCTGCTTCTGAATATGAGACTGAATTCGTATTGGATAAAGAATCTGAAACGTTTGAATCTGTTCTTAAAGATCTTGGATGGGATGAAGAAGAGGATTAATTTTTATTAAAATCTTCTGGATCATGTAACCACTTACTCATTTCTAAATTATTCAGATCGTTTTTAATAATTATTAAATAGTTTTATCTCTAAATCTTAATTAAACTAAATTCTAATAAAAATGTGAAATAACATGAATGAAGTAGAAGAAATCCAAAGAACTCAAACAAGTTCATTAAGAAAACTAAATTATAGTTTTCCCAGAATTTCTAGTTCTATTGTTCTAGGAATCGAAGGATTTGCTTTATTTGCGCTATATTATCTTGGATATGGAGTACCTTCCTTCCTCGTTGGCTTTGCTCAAGCAATGGGTTTTCTCTCAGTTGCTGCTGGTCAATTCTTTTTTGGGTGGATAAGTGATGCAAAATACACAAAATGGGGCAGAAGGAAGCCTTATATTATTGCATTATCTCCATTACTTGGAATTTCATTTATTTTTCTTCTGATGCCTGCTTTAGTTTTGCCTGATCTTAATGATAAAAACGCCTTATTCTTATGGTTATTAATCTGGGATATAGTATTTAGAGCATCTTATGCTTTAACAACGGTTTATCAATCATGGATGGCCGAGCAATTTCCTGTAGAAGAACGACCAAAAGTCTCACAATATCAGAATACGATGAATTATATTGGAAATGCAATAATGCTTGTTTTTACTTTATTGGTTCTGACACCTGCCTTTGAAGGATTTGCTACTGATCCTGATGTAATTCCTATCGAAGTTTTATTCCCTATTTTAATATTTGGAATATTAGTAATCATTTTTTACAGTTCTATAGTTTTTACTATGCCTACTGAGCCCCGTTTTAAAATGGATTCAAGTCTCTTTAAAAATTTAAAAACGATTGTAAAAAATAAAAATTACATGTACCTAATATTTATGCAAGGATTCGCTAGTTTTGCGTGGTCAATTATTACTACAGTAATGTTAACGTTCGTAGAATCTGTATTAGGATTAAGTACAATAGAATATTATATTGTAGCGATCTCTCTGGTAATTGCATTTATATTTACATTATATCTCTGGAGAAAAAATATTCAAAGAATGGGTAAGAAGAGAGCTATTTTATCATTGTTTTTATTTGCTGCCGCTCTTTTACCAACTTCAGTAATAGGAGTACTGCCTTTAGCGTCTAATATTATTTTTGGTATTATATTCATTCTTATAATTGCTGCTTCATTAGCTGGTTGGGCTCTCTTTCCATATATATACTACGCAGATTTAGCTGAAGATGATGAAAAAAGAACAGGAGAATTGAGAGCAGGAATATATGCAGGATTTAATAGCATAGTTCTTAACATTTTCCAAGCTTTGGGTCCATTGATTATTGGAGTTGTATTATCTTTGCCAGAAATTACAGTTGGATCTTTAACATATTCTATAGGGTTAGTTTTGTGGGGTCCTATTTGTTCTTTTATCCTTTTACTCGCTTATTTGTACACAGATAAATTTGTCAAACTTGATTTTGACTGGGAAAAAAAATAATAACTAAATCTAACCTATTTTTTTTATTTATTTATTTCTCAAAAAAAAAGAAGAAGATCATCAGTTATTTATAGATACCGCTTATCTTTCACTAAAATTTTAACATTCAATGCTTCTGGTCCCTTACCTTTTTCAGATTCTTTGATTTCAAATTCTGCTTCATCTCCTTCATCAAGCTTTTTAAATCCTTCCATATTGATATTAGAAAAATGTACAAAAACATCTTTTTTATCATCTGATGTAATAAAACCATACCCTTTTTTATAATCGAACCACTTTACATGTCCTATTGACCTTTTTGGCATAAATAATTCCCTATTTCACATTTATTAGAATAATTTTAAATTAAAAACTAAATAGAAAAATAAATCTCTATTTTAAAATTTTACTTTAGAGACAATTTCTAAAGATTAAAGCAATAAAAAACAAAAATAAACTTTTATTATATTTCTTAGATATGAGTATTTTTGAAAAAATCCTAGAAATTTACCGTAATTATTATCTTTGTATTCATTGTTTGGGCAGAATGTTTTCCCTTTTAGGGACATGTACAACTAATCAAGAAAGAGGCAATTCTTTATTACTTTCAATGACACTGGAATATCACAGAACTTATTTAAATCAAGATCAAGAAAAAGCAAATTCGATTGAAAATTTAAAAATTTTGGCTGAAAACGCTTCTTTCATACCTGCTCAATATGTTTTAAAGAAAGAAGGATTAGAATCAAAGAAAATTGTGCCATCCAAAATTTGTTATTTATGTCATAATATTTTTAGTAATTTAGATAAGTATGTTGATAGAGCAACTAATAAATTAAAAAATTTAGAATTTAAAAACCTTTTAGTAGGTACAAGTTTAGACTCGGAAATAGATAATAAAGAAGATATATTTAAAGCAGAGTTTAAATTGTTAGAATCTGAAAGCTTTAAGAGTCATTTTAATCGAGAAGTTGGTAAATTAATATCAGATCTTTTAGATAAACCACCTGAATTTATTAATCCAGATATAACAATTATATTCAATTTAGGATACGATTCGTTTAAAATAGATTTATTGATTAGATCGCTTTATATTTACGGAAGATACACAAAACTTCTAAGAGGGATTCCCCAAACACACTGGCATTGTAGAAAATGTATGGGAAATGGGTGTGTATTATGTAATTTTACAGGAAAACAATATGCTACTAGTATAGAAGAATTAATATCACCTGAATTTATTAAGAATTCTGACTCAACTGGTTCTAAATTTCATGGGGCTGGGAGAGAAGACATTGATGTAAGGATGCTTGGTGAAGGAAGACCCTTTATTATCGAATTAATTAACCCAAAAATAAGATCTCTTGACCTTAAAAAAATTCAAAAACAAGTTAATAAAAAAAATAAGAAAAAGGTACAAATTTATGAATTAAAATTTAGCAATAAATTGCTAGTTAAAAAACTAAAATTTAACGCGGAAAATACGAGAAAGATCTATAAAGCTTTGGTTTATTCGGAAAAAAAGTTTTCTAAAGAAATTTTTGAAAGAAAGGTAAATCAATTAAAAGTTAATTTTGAAAATTTAAAAATCCAACAAAAAACACCATTAAGAGTGAACCATAGGCGTGCTAATAAAGTGCGAGAAAAAAAGGTTCATAAAATTGAAGGTAAGTTTATCAAATCAAACTTATTTGAATTTATAATTGAAACTCAAGGTGGTACTTATATAAAAGAACTCATTAATGGTGATAGCGGTCGAACAAAACCTTCTTTTGCTGAAATTTTTGAAAATCCTTTAATATGTAAGAAATTGGATGTTCTTAAAATTAAGAATCTAATATTTCCAGATTGAAAATCAAAAAATAAATAAATTATTAATCATACTCAAACATACTCGAATTAATTTTTTATTTACTTGGTGTTAAAAGTGACTTTACATAAAGGATATCGGAACAAAACAAGGAGAAGACATAAGAAAAACATACGAGAAAGAGGATTAGGTTCTATTGATAAATATTTAATTGATCATGAAATTGGAAATAAGGTTGATATTATTACTGATTCATCTCAACATCGACGTGGTATGCCACATCGCCGTTTCCATGGAATGACTGGTACCGTAGTAGGTATTCGTGGTCGTTGTTATGAAGTACGAGTTAAGTTAGGTAATTCTCAAAAAACTTTAATAGTCGGAAAAGAGCATCTACGAGAAAGTAATTCCATTTTAAAATCTGAAAAATAATATTAGGTAAAGGTTAATATGTCTGGCCGAAAAGTTGATGAAAGAACTGTTTCTATTCCTGAGGTTAAGAAGATTATGGAAGAGGTAAAAGATAAAGTAGAACAAATTGATCCTGAAGAGGGATTATCCCATTTCCAAGAAATAACTTACAACTATGTCAACAAATATGCTAAAATGAGTGAAAAAGAAGCTAAAAAGATTATTAAATTTCTTATGGAAAAATATGAAATTGAGGAAGTTTACGCTATTAATATAGTTAACATTGATCCAAAATCAATATTCGAGCTAAGATCTATATTAGAAAAAAGTTTTACTGGAAAAACTTTAACTGATGAACAGCTCATAAATCTCCTTTCAGAAATTAAAGAACTTAAATAGTAATTAATTCAAATAATATTACAAAATAAATTAAGTTATAATTCTAAACACCGAAGAATTTATAAATTCTAGTTATTTTACATTTTAATGAGAAAGTCTTAATAATGAGGAAAATTCAAAATTAAAATTTATTATGGGTTATAATAAATTAATTTCTAAGAGAATTGGTGAGTATGGAAAGGAATCGAGATCGATACAGAAGGTCTTATCAAAAACCCCGGTATCCGAGAAGAGGACCAAAAGAAAAAAAACAATTCATAAAAAAGTTTCGGGAAATTGTAATTTTAGATATATTATTACATGGCCACCCCGAAGAAGATAAACCAAGTTGGTCAAAAACACCAATTGCTCAAGTTATTACTTTTCCAGATTTTGTTCTTTATGAAGTTAAAGTTATTAAAGAATCTAATATAAAGGTTCAGGAAAAAAAAACTTATGAAGAATTTCTAAGTCAAAATAAATTGAGAGAAGTTATAAAAAAGATAGATTTTGATGATTTAACCAGCACCTCAAAAGCTTTAATTCAATCTATTCTTGAAGAAGAAGTTATGAAATATGAGGAAGAATTTATCAATTTCTTTAATAATTCAACCTCGATAACTCCAAGAATGCATGCTCTTAAATTATTGCCTGGTGTTGGTCAAAAGCATATGTGGGAGATACTTGAAGCAAGACAGAGACAAAGATTCACTACATTTCAAGATATAGCGGATAGAACGAGTATATCTAATCCTGTTAAATTGATTGCCCAAAGAATAATAAAGGAATTGCAACGTGAAGGTGTTAAATATTACTTATTCTCAAAGACTCAGAAATATGAATGAAAAATATGAGTATAAAGAATATTAAGCTCATTTTAGAAGAAATTGGCATAGAACCCAATAAAAAAAGGGGTCAAAATTTCTTAATTGATAAAAATCTCCTAAACAAAATAATCTTAGAATCAGAAATTACAGAAAATGATATAATTTTAGAAGTAGGTGGTGGTTTGGGTGCCTTGACAGAGAAATTGTCACCGAAAGCTAAAAAGCTCTATGTTTATGAAATCGACTATAAATTATATGAATATCTATCAACAAAATTTTCTAAATTCAATAATACTGAAATCATAAATGAAGATATTTTAAAAGCAGAAATACCACTCCATAATAAAGTGGTTTCAAATATTCCATATACGATAACTGGACCTTTATTCCAGAAATTATTTTATAAGGAAGATCCCCCTCAAGGGATTATGATTATTGAGAAAAGTCTTGCTGATAGAATATTTTTTTCATATAATTACAAACACATTTCAAGAATATCTATCATGTTTAACTCTTTTATGGAACCAATTGAACTATTTGATGTTTCATCAAAGTGCTTTTATCCCTCACCAACTATTAAATTAAGCCTTGTAAAAGTTAAACCTAAAAAAAATATTAACCAATTTCTTTTAAACATTCAAAGCAGAGAATTCTATACAAAATTCATAGCAGGAATGATGCCTTACAAGAACAAAAATCTCTTAAATGCTCTAAAACTATATTTTCATAATATAGGATCAATAAATATAACGAAAGATGATATAACAGGAATATTAAAAGAATATAATTTTGAAAATGAAAAAGTTTTTAATTACAAAATCAATGATTTTATTCGATTGAGTGAAATACTTTTCAATTTGAACGAAAATAAATCTAAAGGTGTCAATAGTTAAACAATACCACGAACCGATAATATCTAACTGTAATAAGAACGTATATACTCCTTCTGATGATACTTATCTGATAATTGACTATTTTAAAGATAATATTGATGAGATGTATTTTGATGGAATAAAACTAGAAAATATCAAAAAAATTTTAGACTTGGGAACCGGAACAGGGATTATTGCGTTATTTTTACAAATGATGAAACAATCTTTTTCCCAATTTAATCCAAAGATATATGCTTCTGACATTTTAGAAGATGCAATAAGATGTGCAAAAAAAAATGAACAAAGTAATAATATTAGAAACGAGATTATTTTTATTCAATCTGATCTCTTTGAATCGTTTCCGATATCTCTTGAAAATTGCTTCAATATAATTATTTTTAATCCTCCTTATTTACCTTCTCTTGAATTTAATAATAAAATAAGGAAAAAATTTAAAATAGACGTTACTTGGAACGGAGGAAAGAAAGGCATTGAAGTTTTTGCACGGTTTATTAAGCAAGTAAAAAAGTTTCTCGTATTAAATAAAAAATCTTACATTTATTATGTAAGTTCAGATAAAGCTGATTTAAGCGAATTAAATAATATAATCTATAATGAGGGTTTTAGTTATACTATATTAGATAAAAAACATATCTTTTTTGAAAATATTTTTTTAAATCGATTAGAATATATCAATGATTAAAAAGGTCTTCTCATTCTTCGTTTTTCAAATAATTGAATTCCATATTTATTCAAGGTACGAGTTAGATTATTAAACAATAAATTTATTTCGAAAGGTTTAAAGACTGCCCTTTTATGAGCTTCTATTTGAGGTATTGGTAATCCATAAAAATCATTGTAGCTTGAAATAGGTAACAATATGGAAGAAATTAAGTCTGCTTTCTTAGTTGCATCTTCGATTGAATGTTTTTCATCCATAAAAAATTCAATCCTACATGGCGTATCGTATATAACAGTTTTAAGATAAAATCCATAAAAACTGAGAGGAAAGTAATATGGTATCTCTTTCTTTATTCCTGTATCTCTGATTTTATCGACTTCTTTTTTACAATTAAATATACAACTTCTTTCTGATTTCCTAAGTATCCTATTATATAAGTCTAAATCAGAGAAATACTCAATAATTTGTCTGTAATTAATTTTAGTAAAATCAGATAACTCCTTTTCATTAGGTTTCAACAATAAAATTGAATCTCTAATAAGATGAGATAAAGCGGAAGTTCTAGTGTCTTTTATAGAACCTATTAAAATGATACCTTTCTCATCACAATTTGTATATAATCTACGATACTCTTTCAATAACTCATCATATTTTTTGGTTATTTCAGGATCTTTTGCGAAAATCAGATTAATAGGCATTATTACTATAGAACCATCAATAATGATAAAATCAATATCCGGTTTAGCCTCAATAAGATCATTTAATAACTTAATTTCCATAAATCTTAAGTCCATTGAAACTTTTGCTTCAATTGCACTTTCTTCACAATTAACAAAATTTCCTTTTACATAATAATTGTTAAAACCGCTTATATCAGGAAAATAATCAATTTTTGATGAATCATTTTTATAAAAATAATATTTTACTGCTATTGCTTTTAAAAATGAGAAATCAACATTCATAAACTTCTTTAAGACAGAGCTTCCATCGATGCTGACTACTTTTAAACCCCTAATATTGGAGCTTTTAATTTCTTTCTTAATAAATTTCTCTTTAATGTTATAGTTAGGATAGGGAATAAATTCTGAAAAATCCAATACTTGAATGTTTTTCAATAATATATTAACAAAATTTTCTTTTATCTTTTCAATTTCCAGATATTCTTCAGCAATATTTCTCAAATCATTGATTAATAATTGTTCCTTAGTTAATCCTATTTTATCTTTAACTGGATTCTTATTATGACCGAAATTAAACGTGTGATTTTTTAGCTTGACAGAATTATCCCTAATTGTCATTAAGACAATTATTAAAGGAGTTAATAATAATAATGATGAGAGATTAGAATTTATAATTTTTAGAAGATTTCATAATTTTAATTTGGATTATTGATATGACTATTGAATTAGGAAGAAGTCCACTAATATTGATAATTTTCACATTATTTGAGTCACTTTTCATTATTATACCTAATCTGATATCATCGAAAATCGAAAAAAGAACATTTAAAGAAGAGATAATGGCTCTAGGTTTTAAGAATAATAATGATACTTTTACTAAACTTAGTTTAAAATATTTAATAGGAATTTTCTTTGGAATCCTTTTTTTTCTGACATCAGGATATATATTATTCTTTTTTAAAGATATTTTAGTGCAGAATCTCTTTAGCAAGGATTTTGTTGATAAAGGAAGTGAAAATATGATCATTACTAATCCAATTAATCCAAATCTATTTGAGCTAATCATTATAATTTTACTTCAATTATTTATTGTAGGTCCTTGTGAAGAAGGATTTTTTAGAGGTTTTATTTTAAAAAAAAGTAATAGAAAAATGCATTTAGCTTTAGCAACTACATTTTCTTCAATTTGTTTTGCTTTTTATCACGTTCCTCCTTTTATCGTTCCTTTACCAACTATAATTACTTTTTTTGGTTACTACCTCCTTATTGGAATTTTGTTGTCTTCTATATATATCTTGTTTGATTTTTCATTAATTCCCTCTATAGCAACACATTCAGTTTTTAATATACTAATTTTAATATTATGAATTTATTCATAAATTAAATAACTTTTTAAGAAGAAAGGTTAAATAATAATAGAAATAAATTTTTATTAAGAGAAATTTAAAAATTTAGAGATTTTCATCAGTAGGATTTAACAAAATTAATGATTTAATATACTCAAACGAAATAAGCTATAATAAGCTTTTAAATAGGGTTAAATAATTTGACAGATTACGATTTTACATTTAAAGTTATGATGTTAGGCGATGCATCTGTCGGAAAAACATCCCTTACTATTAGATATATTTCTGGATTCTTTCTAGAAGATTTGAAACTTACCATAGGAGTAGATTTCTATTCTAAGACAACAAATTTTCGTGGCAAGAGGGTTAAGTTGCAAATCTGGGATTTTGGTGGCGAAGAACGCTTTAGATTTTTACTTTCTCAATATTGTAAAGGAGCTAATGCCGCATTTTTTTTATATGATATCACAAACGGTGTCACTCTAGAACATTTACCTGATTGGACTCAAATAATTAGAGAGCATTCTGGGGATATTCCCATAATGCTAGTTGGTTCAAAACTTGATTTAGAGGAATTTAGAGCAGTACCCAGAGAAGAAGGAATAACTTCGGCAAAAAAATATAATCTTTCAACTTTTGTTGAACTTTCATCTAAAACCGGTCAAAATGTCGAAAAAGCTTTTGAAGTAATGACTGAGACATTATTCCAAAAATACACGACACATCAATTATAAGTTAAAATTTGAACAATCTACTTTATTTAATTGAATCTTTAGATACTATTATTCCTTTAATTAAATAAGGTTAATATATATGAATTTCAATTTACTAGGGAAAACTAATTTAAAAGTTAGTGAAATAGGTATAGGAACAGAGCATTTATTTTCTCAATCCATGAATACAGTAAAATCTGTTGTTCAGTGTGCTTTAGAAAATAAAATAAATTACTTTGATGTGCTATTTTCTGTTCAGCATTATCTTATAAAACTAGCTTGTGCATTCAAAGGATATAGAGATCAATTAATTATTACAGGACACATTGGTACAACTGAATTTGAAGGTAGAGTTAAAAGAAATCGGAGTGTTAAAGAAAGTAAAAAAGCATTTTTAAGGATATTATCAATCCTACAGACCAATTATGTTGATATTCTTAATATTCAATATGTAACAGCAAAAGAATATGATAAAGTTATAAATCCCGGTGGATTATTTGAATTGGCGACATCATTTAAAGAAGATGGGAAAGCTCGCTTCTTAAGTTTAAGCACTCATGACATACTAGTTGCTACGCAAGCCATTAAAAGTGGAAATTTTGATATGATAATGTTTCCTATTAATTTAGCGAATCATGGATTAAAATGTAGAGAAGAATTATTAAAATTATGCTTAAAAAGTAAAATAGGTTTAGTTGCAATAAAGCCATTCGCAGGAGGAAAACTACTTGATAAAAATAGAACCATTTATTTTGCAAAGCATCAAACTGGAGGCTTGACTTTTAAGAAAAAGATTCCTTCGGATATTACACCAAGTCATTGTATAAATTATGTTAATTCGATCCCTGAGGTTTCATTGGTTCTTATAGGAGTGAAGAATATTTATGAAATTAATGAAAATCTTAGTTATTTAACAATAAAAGCATGTGAAATGGATTATTCATCCTACATACGAATTTTTCAATAAGAAAAAAATTAAATAGCCCTATTCCAAACTTGCATTTTTGTCGGTCCCCGATTATTCCAAGAATAATAAGGTATAGATATAAAATTTTGGTCCATTAAAGTGGTTCCTTGAATAGTATTAATGCCATCTAATAGATTTGATAAATAAGTTACTCTAAATTCTTGGTTTTTAGGGATAATGACTTTAAAAATATCAATATCTTTATTATCAATTTGTTCTAAGCAATATATCATTGGTCCATATGATAATACACTTCTGTTTCTATTTGTTTTTATCCTTAGATCACTATCTATTAATTTAGGTTTCATTAATAAATTCAATTCAATAAGATCTCCGTCTAACCAATTTCGTAAAATTTCGATATATCTTCCTGGTGAAATCGAATTTTGGTATTTTTCTCCATTTATCATAAGATTTGTCTCGCTACACCAATTTGGAATTCTTAAAAATAATGAAAATTTTTGATTTTTATCCAATTTCAAGGTTAATCTAACTTCTCCATTCCAAGGGAAGTTACTTTCTTGAATTATTTCAATCTTGTTCTCGTCTATTTGCATGTGTCCTTTGTTACCGATGTATTGATGAATCCAAATTCCTCTTTCAGATGTACTATAAATATATTTTCCAATTGAAGCAATGGTTCGAGCAAAATTAGGAGGACAACACGGACATAAGAACCATTCTTTTCTGTTTTCCTTTTCGTTTGCTATTAAAGGATTAGAATACGAAAATCGTGTTCCATATAAAGATTGTCCTACTAGGAAAGCATTGTATAATAATTTTTCAATTAAATCTGAATATTTACTATTCCCAGTGATTTGTAGCATATTCCAATTCCACATTAAATTTCCTACTGCTGAGCAAGTTTCAGAATAGGCTTTATCATTTTTTAATTTAAAATCCCTTCCAAAGCCCTCAATACCTTTGATTGAACCTATTCCTCCAGTTATATACATCTTAGCTTTATAAATCTTTTTCCAAACTTTTTTTAAAACGTTTAAAAGCGAAATATCACCCGTTTCAGAGTACAAATCCGACATTGCACAATAAAGATTCATTGCTCTTACCGCATGTCCGACTGGTTCAAAGATATCACGAACTGGAATATTAAGCTGTTGAAACTTTCCATTTAAATTTGATAAAACAAATCTAAAGTTTTCTATAAGTGTTAAATCTGCATAAAAATTTTCAATTTCATCAAAATCATTTCGTTTGTTGATTTCTCCATCTGACTGCTCTCTTTTGAAATTAGCATTGATCTTGATTGCTTTTTTCAAGGTAAATACCATATTTAAATACTGACTAATGACTTTCCATTTCAAATTTTTATCAGTACCTCGTTTATTAACAAATTCTCTCGCAAGGTCTAAATATTTTCTGCTTTTAGTTACTCTGAATAATTCAATTAAAGCTAATTCAATTTCTTCATGACCGGGAATATTATTCCCATTTCTTCCAAGAAATACTCTAACAATAAGGTTAGCAAATCTTACAGCTATGTTTAATAATACTTTAGAGCCAGTAGTTTCAAAATGAGCTATAGCTGCTTGTATAAGATGACCCGCACAGTACAATTCATGCATATAATTGAGATTCGTAAATCGCTTTTGAATAAATTTAGTAGAATAAAACGTATTTATATATCCATCTTTCATTTGAGACTTTTCAATTAAATCAATAATTGAATTAACTTTTTCTTCTAAAATTTTATCATTATTTTGATGAAGGACAAAGCTAGCTGCTTCGAGCCATTTATATAAATCCGAGTCAAAATAAAATTCTCCAATATGTACCCCTTTTTTCACTCCAGCAGCTACTCGAAAATTATCAATATGGTGATCCTTCTCAAGCATCTTGAGTTGGTGGTAAATTGTAACTTCTCTGTTAATTTTTTGTCTTTTTAACCAAAAATCATCATTTATTTCTACTTGATAGAAAGGAACAGGTATGAGTTTGTTATAAGGGCGCTTACCATAAACCATAAAAAATTAAATTAATTATTAATAATTTAATTAACTGTTTTTATCTTTAAGTGTACTATTTATATTCTCAATTTCTCCAATTTCTGCTCGTGTAAAAGACTAACTTGTTTTTTCATCTCTTTATATTCTTTTGTAATTCCATCTAGCGGATAAAACCATAATGAAATAAGTCCAAGTAAAATTGAAATAGCTGGAATCAATCCAATTAATAATTTAATCCCAAAAATGGCGCTAGCAGGTTGGAAATCTCCAATTGGTAAATCTTGAATATATCCTGTAAGAGAAAATACTAATCCAGATATTACTGCAGAAACAGATTGAGCCGGTTTAGTAATTAAGGCATTTATTCCAAAATAAGCACCTTCTCTCCGCTGACCTGTTTCTAATTCATCTTTATCAATAATATCACCTAATAAAGTAGGTACTAATAAAGTCTGGCCAGAATATCCTAAACCAAGTATGATAAATGAAAAATTAGCTAAAATAATATTATTGGAAAACATGACCAATAAAAAACCTAAAATAACCAATATTGATAAAAAAAAAGTAGCTCTTTTGTTTCCTCTTCTTTTATTAAGCCATAAACCTATTGGATATCCTACCAATGAAAACATAAGAAAAAGAAGTAATGGTATTGAAGCTAGTAAATTATCAGTTGAAATATTTAAAATATCTCCCATATAAAAAGGTAAATTTGATTGAATTGCATAAACCACATACGTCATTACAAAATTGAAAATCACAAATGTTAAGAACGCTTTATTTTGCAATGTCTTTTTGGTGCTAAACCAAAGTTTAAGTTTTTCACTTTTCTCTGGTATCAATTCTCGTGGTTCCTTTATTCCAAAAGCGGTAATAGCAATAGATGCTGCTCCGATACTAGCAAGTAATAATACAATCGCAAGAAAAATAGGGCGATTCAGTGAAAAAGGTACAAGTTCATAGTTTAAAAATAGAATAGGCAAAACGTAAGCAATAGCAACTCCAAAACCTCCCCCTACTCCTGTAAAAAAATTAATCTTAGCTCTTTCTTGGGGATGGATTGTAAGCTCTATTATCAAAGAGTTAAAATTAATACTAACAATTGTAAAAAAGCTATCGTAAGATACAAGAGTAATTACTAACCAAATAAAGTAAACCCATTGCTGACTATTTAACGGTGTAGAGTATAATAAAACAAAACTCACCGATAATAATGGACCACAAAAGATTAAGTAAGGGATCCTTCGTCCAAATCTAGTATTTGTTCTGTCCGAAAGAAAACCGAAAACAGGATCGTTAATTGCATTCCATATTAAATAACTTAACCAACTAAATGCCCATAGTAAAGGATTTAATTCAACAATCTTGATATAAAAAGTTAATGTCCAAGCACTAAATAATCCAGCAATCACATTTAATCCAAATGATCCTAAACCAGCATAGATTCTTGTTCTTAAAGGAACTTCCTTATATTTATATGACATTCTTTTTATAAAATAACCATTTTAAAATTAAAAAATATTATGTAAAAAAAAATTACTCTGTTCTTTTATACTTTAAATTAAGAATGATCTTATTAACAAAAAATATCATTCTATAAAAATTTGATTTACTACAAATCATTATCTTTTTCTAGATCCTTACTAACAGTGATTATAATCCTGGATTTTCCTGTATATACCTTAATATTACTAGTATCGTATACTAAACATTGTCATCCGAAATCAACTTTTGATCATATATTATGATCTGATATTGCTAGTAAAAAATTTTTTTTTTATCTATAGTAATTTTTTTTGTCGACCGGATTTGATTGATCAAATCACTCGGATATCCAATAAACAACCAACACATTTATATATAAGTAATACTAAATAAAGTATGATTATCAATAAAAAATAATCAATAATTAAAAATTAGTGGAGGAATAAAAAATGGCAGCATTTGCATGGAGTCCATTACGGGCTCTAATGAAAAAATCCGGAGCTGAAATCGTAAGCAGAGCCGCAGTTGACAAATTAATGGATTATTTAGAGGAATATGCTAAAGAATTAACTGTATGCGCTCTTGATATTGCTAAGCACTCCGGTAGAAAGAAAGTAACTCAAGCTGACATTTTTTCCCAACAAGGGCAAAAACAGTATATGAAAATTGCTATCGGTATGATTTAAGCAGTT
>JBHLJZ010000004.1:0-2950 GCA_048887165.1 Candidatus Hodarchaeota archaeon
TCTATTATAAAATTGAAGAATATTTCAAGAGGATTAATCTTGAAAATCAAGCAGAAATTAAAGATTTTGGTTTCTTTACTGATGCAATTGCTAAACTCAAAATGGTTCAGATCAAATTTGAATTAATTTAAGAATAATTAAAAATCAGCAGTTTTTCTTTTAAATATTAAATCTCCATTTTTTACATTAAATATTCTTTCCATTAACTTGCATTTTGCTTTTAATAAATAAAATATCTCTTTATTAGGAATTTCCATTTGATATAAACTTTCGAAATTCCCCTGACCTTTAGATAATATAATCCCTCCCTCTAAGAAGAAGATTTTTTTAAATTCTTCTGTGGATGTTGAAAGATCTATGCCTGGTGTAGGACTTGCTTCTACTATAGGAACTATATCACTTAACCCAATAAATTTTGCATCTTCAATTGTTACATCATTAATTATTGGAGCAGACCGTACTGAATATACGATATTTAGATTTGGATATTCATCTTTAATTGTAGAAACTAATAATTTATCAAATACAATTTCACCACAATTATCTCCAAGGATCAAGAGATTTTCCGCAATCTTAATTGAATTTTTAAAAAATTCATAATCATTGACTACTAAATTTTCTGGATTAAATTTTTTTATATCATTTATAAAATCAATTTTATGTTGTGCTGCTAAATCTATTGTATTTCCAAGTGCTGCTATTATTAATGCTTCAAACAATGGATCATTAGCATCATCAACTATTTTTTTAGCCTCATCATAGAATTTAAGAGCTAGACTATTTTGTTCTTTTTTTAGTTGAGTATAAGGATCTTTTATACCAAGTGTCTCAGCAACGATCCCATAGGCCATTTTCCCGATAATGGGAGATGCATTCTTATTTATATCCACCTTAATTAATTTTTTCATTAACTTTTTCTGAGCAGTAATTATTTGATCTCGTGTTATACTGGTATCTAATAATTTAAAGGCTCTTAAGACTTGATCAAAAAGACATCCTATACATTCTGGTTCTAATTGCATAATTAAATTTCAAACTTAGTTGATTTATAAAAAAAATAAAGAATAAAGAATTTTACTCAATTTAAAATATAAATTTAGAAAAAAAAATTAAAAAAAAAAAGAATTAAAGCTCTCTAATTGCTCTTTGCTTTGCTAGTTTTTCTTCTTCAGTTAATTCAATTTCTCCTCTTCTTACAAGGAATATAAATACTAACGCCAAAATTAGAAAGAAAGCCCCATCAAGTAATAAGGAAGATTTACCAAAAAGATCTCGTAAACCACCAAGAATAGCAGGTCCAATGATTGCTGCTAACACACTGAAGAAATAATACAAACCAGTATAGGTACCAATCTTTTTTGCACTAGGTGCTAATTCCCAAACAATTACAATCGTATTCACATTAACTAAAGCATATCCTATTCCATAGAAGATGAGTATTATGACTGTGACGGTTACTGTTTGAATTAAGAATCCAATAAATAATGCAATAATCATTACTATCAAGCCAATTTGAACACACCTTCTCCTTCCAATCTTTCCTGCTAGTAATGATAAGGGAAATGCTGAAAGAATAAAAGGAATTGCCACAGCATTAAATATAAAACCTGCTAAACCTTCACTTAAATTTAGTACTCCATTTGCGCCAGATCCAGCGTAAATAGCAAATAATGCTTCTAAACCTTGATGAGCTATGAATAATGAAAAGATTGTCAACAAGATAAACAATGTACTTTTATCTTCTTCAGTAAAAATGTCTTTAAAACTTTCAACTAATCCTACTTTTTCTTTACTACCTTTAATTCTCTCTCCTTCCTTAGCTTCCATTTCTAATAACATTTTATAAGTAAATGCTTCTTTTTCATCAACTTTGAAGAAAAGAATAACTAACGCTAAAAACATAATAATTGATGCTATAAGAAAGGTTAACGGTAAACCAATAATATCAGAAAGACCACTCATAGTAAACGCGACAGCAGTCCCTATACCTCCCATAATGTTAATAATTGCGTTAGCTTTACTACGATTTATAGGTTTAATAAAATCAGGCATCAATGCTACTGCTTGAGAACGATAAAAACCCATACTAATACCAAAGCAAAACATCCATATAAGCAAAATCACTAAAGAGGAGTCAAAGCCAGTGGGAATTAAAGCAAAAAAAATTGCAGATAAAATAATCCCAATAATTATGTAAGGCATTCTTCTACCATATTTAGTTCTTGTATTATCGGAAATGTTACCCATAATCGGTTGTATAATTACGCCAATTATGTTATCTAATGCCATTAATAATCCAACAATTAAACCAGCAAGACCGAATCCTAAAAAATAGTTATCTAATTGTTGACTTACTTGTGTATTATATAAACTCCATGAAATTCCCGTAGTAAAAAAAGCAAATCCAATATAAAATGTTAGTTTTACATTAAGTTTCTCTTCTGATTCAGACATTTAATTCACATGTTTTTTTATTTTAATTTTAGATTTTAAAATTAATTTATATTTATTTGCTTAAATAGGTTTAGCTATTAAAGAATAATAATAATAAACATCGAATAAAAAAAAAGAAAGTACTTTTTTAGTTATAATTCAATCATAATTGAAATACTCTTTATTTCTTCTGGAACTTTTTTAGCAGTTTTTAAATATCCTAAAATTATATTGGTTAACATACTTTCCATAAGTTCGTTTAAAGGTATTTCCTTATCATTAATCGTTAAATTTACTTCAGTCATAAGATCTCTTTTAATATTTTACTCTTTAAATTTTTGGCTTATTATAAATAAAACAAAACTAGCCTATTTTTTCATCATTAGATTTTCTAATGCATTTAAAACTTCATTTGTTATATGATGCTCAATCTTGCAGCAAATTTCATTTAACTTCGAATTATTTTTTACCTTTAAAACATGTATAAAAAAATATTTCAATTCTTTGTACTTATTTA
>JBHLJZ010000004.1:3050-85254 GCA_048887165.1 Candidatus Hodarchaeota archaeon
CCTTTCTTTTTTTTTGAGATCAAATAAATAGCTTTGAGATAATCTTCATAACTTTGATGAATTTCTGGCATCTTTTTATAATTTTAAAAAAAAAAATTATTCTTTACTTTCTAATTCTTCTATCTTTTTTGATATATCTTCTAAAGCGCTTCTAATACCTTTCATTTCAGACTCTAAATACTCCTTTTCTTGCTTTAACATTGTTAATTGATCCACAGAACTTATAGGTTGGACTGGACTGTAAATTGGAGTTGGAACTGTATATGGAGCATAAATCGGGGATCTATAACCCCATCCTCTCCCTCGACCACGAACCCAACCAATACCTCGTCCCCATCCTCTTCCCATACCTGGTCCTCTCGCATAACCAGGTGAATTATAGCCAGCACAATATCCTAGAGCTCTTCCTGTCATTGGACCAAGTCCTCGAGGTCCTGTTCTATCCCCTCCGGGCATTTTTTAACTTATCACCATCTTTTATTCTTTTGAATAATTATTCTTTATCTATTTAATTATTGATCAATAAATTATTTAAATATTATGAATAATTATTCATTACTTAATTAAAACTGCTAAAATAATAAATCCGAGTTAGATGCCTAATAATTTATCCTTTGAAATTAGCATAGTCTATGACGATCTCTGCTCTCAAGTAGGCTTTCGAACCGGTTTTGGTTTTTCTGCATTAATATATAACTACTTTACATGCACTTACTCATTATTTGATACGGGAGGAAATGGTCTGACTTTGGTACACAATATAAATAACTTAAAAGTTGATATATCCGCAATTAAGAACGTTATAATTTCCCATAATCACCATGATCATACTGGAGGTTTATTTGAGATTTATAATCAAAATAAAAATATTGAAATTAGTGTTCCTTTAAAAAATGTTAACTCATTTAGAAAGACTTTTCCGGAAGCAACGATTTATGGAATTTCAGAAAAAGTTGAGATTGAACATAATATTTTATCTTCAGGTCAATTTTTTTTTTTTAGTATTTTATGAATAATTATTCGATAGGAGAAATTATCCTTTTAAAATTAAATTTTACATTTTTTTAGTTATAGTGATTAAACAATCTAAGAAATAAATCGCTAAAATTTTTCAATCAGAATTATTCTCTATACCTTGCCAACAATCATCCCTATTATAAAAAGCATGCCAAGAATTCCAAATGACATCATATTAACGATATTAGCTATTTTAGGAGATGGTTTATATACAAAAAAAAGAGTCATAGGAAGCCCTATTGCAATAGTTAAAATAATACAAATTAAGTATCCTATTCCAAAAATTCTTGTAAAATAAACAAGTAGACCAAATATATAAGCTATTAATTCATTGATTAAAAGAAAATAACCTGCTGTTTGAAGGCCATATTTTTTTGGGAGTGTCATGACGTCTGTCTTTTCATCATGTGGAAGATCTCTAATATCTCCTAAAACCCTTCCTCCTGTCATTGCAAAAAAGAGATATAATGATAATAGAATTATTCCTAATTCAAACCTATATACCATTAATCCTCCAATCATAACATAAAAAGCCTGAAGTAGCCCTAGGCTAAATGCTCTTAAAAAAGGTGTATCAAGGATTCCTACAATTAATCCGCTTATAACAAAAATTATACCTCCAATAGGAAGAAGAATCCATATATTAACAAATAATCCAATCATAATGCTTATACTTAATAAAAGGGCAATTAATATCATTCCTATTCGAGGAGATATTGTACCCTTAGCGATTGGATTTGATAACTTACCTGATTCGCGATCTCTTTTATAATCACCCAGATAATCAAGATAAAATCCTCCTGCAGATAAAGTAGCTCCAAGTAAACCTGCTAAGATAATATTTATCCATAAATTCCCAAGTCCAAAAGATACAGAGCCAGTAATTAAGATAAACATTATAATACGGCCTAATCGCCAATCTACAAATATCGAACGCATAGAAGTCATAAAAATTAAAAAGTATAGCAATATAAAAATATATAGGAAAAATTACTTAAACTCTAATCTATCAATTATATCATTTTGAATAGGAGTTCCTAAATCTACAAAAGTCGCATTATAACCTCCAACTTTAACGATTAAATCAGGATATTTTTCAGGGTGTTTCTGAGCGTCTCGTAATGTTTCCGTTGAGACAATATTTGGTTGGATTTGCATACCTCCAGATTTAAAGTATGTTTCTATAAGGTGATAGAATTTTTCTAAACTTTCTTCGCTCTTAAGATTTTGTGGATGTATTCTTACATTTACAGCGATACCATTGGTAGCAAAATTATAGTTTAATTTTGAAAGAGAGTTTAGAACTGCAGTAATTCCATTCTTTTCTACTTTATTTACAGGAGATAAACTATTTGATATGGGTTGCATAGATTTCCTTCCATCAGCGGTAGGTCTTGTGAAGAAACCCTCCATAACATGTATACCCATTGAGTAAGCTCCCGCACTATATCTTCCGCCTCTTAAAGGTTTATATTTTGCAACTTCTTTTGTAAATAAATCCCATAATTCTACTGCAAGTGAATCGATTTCTTCTTTATCATTTCCCCACTTTTGGTATTTATTGATAAGTTTTTGCCTGAAATCTTCTTGTCCTTCGAAATTAGAGTTTAAAATCTTAATTAACTCTGGTAAGGTTTTTTGGTTCTCTTCATATACTACTTTTTTTATATTGTATAATGAATCAACCAAGGTTGCGAACCCATAAGCGGTTATCGAAGAAAAATTATATTTTGCTCCTCCACACACATGATCTATACCCTTTTCTATACATCCTTCCAACGTTGCAGAAATAAAAGGGTGTTGAAAATATTTCATAGCCTCAATATCTCCAATTTCAGCGATTTTTACAGATCTTTCTACATTAAATTCAAGCTGATGTATAAAAGCTTTATAAAAATCATTGTAATTTTTGAATTGTGACGGATTTCCTGTTTCTAATCCATCAACCTTTTTTGTCAAATCGCTATAACTGTTATTAAGTGTTAATTCCAATACGCCTGGTAAGCTTATAAACATTCTACCTGTAGCAGCAAAGCTATTTCCTTGTCCTGTGGGTTCTACACATCCAATTAAGACATAATTTCTAGCATCTTCTAATGAGTATCCCGCTTTTTCTAGCGCTGGTATAATTATATCATCATTATAAAAGGCAATTCCAGAAGTTGATCGCAAAACTTCAGCAGCTTTCTTCACAAATTTTTTAGGTGTGTTCTTAAAAATTCTTACTGATAAATCAGTTGTAAATAACTTTACATTCTCATATGCTTCAAGGAAAAGATACGAAAGTTCATTTATTGCATCATTCCCATTTTTATCCATTCCTCCAATAGTTATTGTCTGAGTATTTTGGCCAAGAGCATTTGCTACCATTGTAAAATCTGTTGGTAATAATGTTACGTTCCAAGTAAGTTTTAAATTCAACTCCTCAATCAATTCTAAAGCAAATTCTCGAGTTATAATACCCTCTTGGAGGTCTTTTATATAAAAAGGCCATAATATTTGATCTAATCGCCCTAAAGCAAGTACACTACGCTGATAAATAATGTTAGCAATATTTTGCGAAAACCAGATAAATTGTACTGCTTCATAAAATGTATTTGGAGGTTCTTCTGTGAATTTTTTCATCATATCTCCGATTATTTCAAGTTCTTTCTTGCGAAATTCATTAATGTCCCTCATTGCAATACTATACGCAAGATCAGAATATCTTTGAGAAAAGTCCACAGCAGCTTTATAATAAATCTTAACAGCTTCATAGAAATCATACTTTTCTTGAAACTTATGATCATTTTTATCTAATTTTGTTTGATTTGTTTTTGCTTCATTTATAATTCCTTTGTATCCCATTTTTAATAGTTTTTCATAACCTGCACATAAATGTCCTTCTGTTGCTCCAATTTGAATTGCTATGTTAGGTGCTAAGGAGTCTATTAAACCTTCTCCCGTGATATAACCTTCTTCTAGTAATCTTTTGGTTATTCTACTCCCTATTAAAGATTTATCTTTCCAATAGGGAAGCAGTTTTATTAGGTCTTCAATTTCTTGTTCTTCAATGAAAAAAGGTTGAAGTGGCCTTCTTTTTAATTTTTTATATGTGATTCTTTTTTCTAAACTATTATCGTATCTCTGAAGATCAAGATTAATTTTTTCTCCTAAATTTTTACTTGTTTCATTTCCAACTAGTAATTCATCTTCTCTGATGAAAATTGTCATATTCCTTAAAGTATGGGCTACAGCTTTTGCTCTTTTAATGATCTCAGGATCATTTGGATACTTTTTATATATTTCAGTAAAAAATTTCATGCGTTCAATACAGATTTCATATTTACTTGTTATTAGATTTTGTTTTAATCTAAAAATCCGCTCCAAATCTGTAGCTGTATTCAATTTTAAACTCGCTATGTAATAATTATTAGATATTCGTTTTATGATATAATAATTTAATTCTATAAAAACTTTAAAATTTTAAAAGATAAGTAATTAAAAGTTATTTAGAAATGTAAAAAATTTCATTCTATTGGTGAAAAATAAAATTTGAAAGATTTTAAAAATAAAGTAGCAGTTATCACAGGAGCAGGGAGCGGGATTGGTCGAGGGCTTGCTATTAAATGTATTCAAGAAGGAATGAAAACAGTAATTTCTGATCTTAATGAAAAAAATTTAGAAAGGGTAATTAGGAAAATCAAACGATTAGGAGGAGATTGTTTAGCAGTTAAAGTAGATGTTTCAAAAAGTGATGAGGTAAAAGAACTCTCAAAAAACGCTATTGATAAATTTGGAACAGTAGATTTATTGTTTAATAATGCAGGTGTAGCGATGCCACGTTTTGCTTGGCAATACACATTAAATGATTGGGAATGGATATTAGGTGTGAATTTATGGGGTGTGATTCATGGGATTCGGATTTTTGTGCCAATTATGCTTGAACAAGGGAAAGAAGGTTATATTGTAAATACAGCATCCATTGAAGGATTATGTTCCAGAAATCCTGGCGGTGCAATTTATAGCGTTTCAAAGCATGGAGTAGTTGCTCTTTCTGAAGTCCTAAAGAATAATCTTGAGGAGATAGGAGCTAAAATAAAAGTTTCCGTTTTGTGCCCTGGATTAGTTGATACCAAGATTTTCACTTCTGAATTGAATCGTCCGAAAGAATATTTAGATCAACAATTAGAACCAATAGATATTCATGATCGTGATCGAGAAGTAAATATATACAGGAAAGTACTTGCAGAATCACCCATGATATCTCCTGAAGAGGTTGCAGAAACTGTTTTCCAAGCTATAAGAGAGGAAAAATTTTACATTTTAACCCATAAACAATCGATTTTTAAAAATGTGATAAAGGAACGAATGGACGCAATTCTTAAAGCTTTTGACGATTAACAAATAGAAAAAATATGCTTATACTAAAAATGCTATATGTTTTTTTCTTTTACTTAATTAAATAATCATAATTATATATTATCAATTTTTTAAGGAAAATGGATTTTGAAACTATTAAATTTGAATTAAATGAAAAAGGTATCGGAATTATAACTTTTAATCGACCAGGAAAAGCTAATGCTATGTCTTTTCAAATGGTTGAAGACCTCCATAGTTTATTTGACCAACTTGAAACCAATCTTGACTGTCGTGTAATAATTATGCGAGCAGAAGGCAATGTTTTTAATGCAGGACAAGATCTAGTTGATGGAGCTATTTTAAAAACCAAAAGGAAGCCAGAACATCTAAAAAAGTTTTTTTATATTGATGTTCCTGACGTTGTAAAAAGTTGTATGTATTACCAATGGCGTATAGCAGAACTCATAGTAAAAATGAGAAAGATCTCACAACCTATAATTGCTATGATCAACGGGGCTGCTATTGGAGCAGGATTTTCCTTAACCATGGCCACAGATATCCGTATTGCAACGAAAAAAGCAAAATTTAATGCCGCTTATATTAAATTTGGATTAACTGGTTCTGATATGGGCAGTAGTTATTTTCTTCCAAGACAAATTGGAATGTCAAAAGCAACAGAATTATTATATACAGGACGGTTTTTTGATGCTGAAGAAGCTGAAAAAAATGGATTTGTATTAAAAGTTGTAGAAGAAAATGAATTGTTAACTGCTGCTGTGGAGCTGGCCCAAAATATGTTACATAAGAGTCCTCTGGGATTACGCATGACAAAACAAGCTATTAATTTATCAATGGATTCACCTAGTTTGGAAACGATTATCCAAATTGAAAACCGCGGTCAAATACTCTGTAGTATGTCAAATGATGTTATGGAAGGATTAAAAGCGTTTTATGAAAAGAGAGATCCCCAATTTCCACTAAGATAATACAAAAAAAGATGATTAATTTTAAAATAAAGAGTGATAAACTTGAATTTTGAAAGTATAAAATTCGAATTGAAGGAAAATGGAATAGGAATTCTAACTCTAAATAGACCAGAAAAATTGAATGCAATGTCTTTTCAAATGATTCAAGATTTACATACAATACTCGATCATTTAATGGTCAATTTGGATTGTAGAGTACTTATATTAAAAGCAGAAGGACGGGCATTTTGTGCTGGTTTAGATTTGAAGGAATCGATGGTACTTCAATCAAAAAAGAAACCTCCTGAGTTAAAAGAAAAATTCCCTTTTTTAAATGCTCCTGATAAAGATATAATAAAAGCTAAAATGTATGGTCAGTGGCATACCAGTCAAGTTATAGTAAAAATGCGCAAAATTAGTCAACCTGTTATAGCTATAGTCAATGGAGCTGCATCAGGTGCAGGATTTGCTTTTGCATTAGCAGCGGATATTCGAATTGCAGGCAAAAATGCACGATTTAATAATGCATTTATTAATGTTGGATTTTCTGGTGCGGATTTAGGAAGTAGCTATCATTTACCTCGACTTATTGGTATGTCAAGAGCAACAGAGATTTTATACTCAGGACGATTTGTTGATGCTGAAGAGGCAGAAAAAATTGGCTTAGTTTTAAAGGTTGTTGAAGATGAAAAATTACTTGATACAGCAATGCAAGTAGCGGAGAATATGCTCCATAAAAGTCCCTTAGGATTACGCATGACTAAACAGGCGATTAATATCTCTCAGGATTCTCCTAGTCTGGAAACATTGCTTCAATTAGAAAATCGTTCCCAAATGCTCTGTTCAACTTCAGATGACATCATGGAAGGTGTTCAATCATTTTTCGAAAAAAGAGACCCTAAATATCCTTTAAGATAAATCTAAATTTTACTACAATTATAATTTTTTGTTTTAAATGAATAGCAAATTACTTCCAAGGAATATCTACCAGAACTATATAAAAAATAATATCAGCAGAGCTGAAGTCATCACACTTTTGGGTTCCTATATTGAAAATAGTCATAACTTAGATCTTAGACTTGAAAGTTTAAATTTTTTAAATAAATTAGAGGAAAAAACTAAATCTATTTTTAAGATTCTTGAAACATGTCTTATATCTGATGAAAATGAGGAATTAAGAGTAATAGCAATGGAAGCGTTATTCAGAAATTACCAAAACGAGAGTTTTGAATCTTTAAAATGGACAATACTTAATGATAAATCATCTCTAGTGCTACAAGCTATAAAAAATATTATAGAAAAGGGGGAAATTAAACATTCTGAAGATTTCAAAAAAATTTTTAATGAAAGATTTCAAAAAATTGCAAAAAATTATAATATAACGATTCAAGAGGTTCCAGTTCTCATCGATTTGAGATTTAATTTAGTTAAAAGTATTTATTCTGATTTCATCTATGATAACTACTCGATATGTGTGATTAGAAATAATTATATTAGAGAACTAAGTTTATCTTTTAAAAGTTCATTACCTGAATCAATAGGTTCTTTAAAAAAGTTAGAAACTTTAGATTTGAGATGTAATAATTTATCTTCGTTACCAGAATCATTAAGCCATCTAAAAAAGCTAAGATATCTCAATTTAAGTTGGAATAATTTTACTCATATTCCCAAATTTTTGACCAAAATGGATTCTCTTGAATTTTTAGATTTAAGTAATAATAATATTAAAAATATTCCAGAATCGATTAAAAAATTGAAAAGATTAAAGACTCTTTTTTATTAATATAAATAATAATTATACTTTTGAGAAATAAAATGAATTTTGAAACAATTAAATTTGAGTTAAAAGAAAATGGAATTGGTATATTAACCCTTAATCGTCCTGAAAAACTCAATGCAATTTCATTCCAAATGGAAGAAGAATTACATGAGCTATTAGATTACTTAATGATTAATTTGGATTGCCGAGTTCTAATTTTAAAAGGTGAAGGTCGAGCCTTTTGTGCGGGAACAGATCTTCAAGAAGGATTGATATTAAATTCTAAAAAACAACCTGCTGGTTATGAAAAATTTTATTATTTGAATATATCAGAACCAGTAAAAAGAAAGATGTATCATCAATGGAGAATCAGTCAAATCTATATTAAAATGCGAAAGATTAGTCAGCCAATCATATCGCTAATTCATGGAGCTGCTGTTGGAGGAGGATTTGGATTTGCTATGGCTTCAGATATACGATTTGCGAGTGATGATGCGAAATTTATTAACGGTTCAATAAACATTGGATTAACAGGGGCAGATGTAGGAGGAAGTTATTTTCTACCTCGTTTAATAGGAATGGCGAGAGCTTCTGAGATTTTATACTCCGGTAGAAATGTGGATGGAAGAGAAGCCGAGAAAATAGGCTTGGTATTTAGAACCGTTGAAAAAGAGAAACTATTAGAAGTAGGTTTGGAAAAAGCAGAAGAATTGCTAAAGAAAAGCCCATTAGGCTTAAGAATGACTAAACAAGCTATTAACTTATCAATGGACTCACCAAGCTTGGAAAATATTTCACAATTTGAGAACTCATCTATTGTTCTTACTTTTAGCTCAAAAGATGTTATGGAAGCTTCAAGTGCTTTTTTTGAGAAAAGAGATCCAAAATATCCACTTCGCTAATCATTTTAAATCATATAAAGTAACTTTTAATTCCTAATTTATATTTTAATAGTTGTATGGGGATTGATAATAATTTGAAATGGGAGCCAGTCAAAGGTCAAATTATGACTAAATGGGCAAAAGATGTTGATCCAAATAATCCTCTTCCCGACTATCCTAGACCTCAATTTAGGAGAAAAGAGTGGATGAATTTAAATGGATTATGGAATTATGCTATACTTCCTAAAGAGAAAGAAATGGTTAATTCTTATGATGGAAAGATTTTAGTTCCATTTCCTATAGAATCTGCTTTATCTGGTGTAAGTAAGAAATTAAGACCACTCCAAAATTTATGGTATCAAAGACATTTTAAAATACCCTTTACATGGAAGGGAATGAAAATTTTAATTCATTTTGGTGCTGTTGATTGGGAAATGGCAATCTGGATAAATAAGAAAGAGATTGGAACACATCGAGGTGGATACACTCCCTTTTATTTTGATATTACAGAATATGTTCAAATACAGAATGATAATGAGATCATCATTAGAGTTTCGGATCCAACTAACAAAGGAAATCAGGGACGAGGGAAACAAACTTTGAATCCTGGTGCAATTTTTTATACAGCAGTTTCAGGGATTTGGCAAACCGTTTGGCTCGAGCCAGTTCCTAAAACTTTCATAAAATTTATTCAAATGATTCCTGATATTGATGAACAAACCTTAAATCTTGATTTTGATATCGAAAATCCACAACCTCATGATTTTTTACACTTAGAAATAAAAGATCTTGATAACATAATACTATCTTATCAACAAGAATTCAATTCAAATCTTAAATTCAACATTCCTTCACCAAAACTCTGGACTCCTAAAAATCCGTTTCTTTATGATTTAACTGTTAAGTTATTAAGAGACGCTATAATTATTGATGAAATTGATAGCTATTTTGGGATGAGAAAAATTGGATTAGGAAAACCAGAAAATGGTATCCAACAGATAGAATTGAATAATAAACCATTATTTCAATATGGAACTCTTGATCAGGGTTACTGGCCTGATGGTTTGTATACTGCGCCTACTGATGAGGCTTTAAGTTATGATATAGAAATTACTAAAGAACTTGGGTTTAATATGATTCGAAAACATGTAAAGGTTGAACCTGCAAGATGGTATTACCACTGTGACAAGGTTGGAATTTTAGTATGGCAAGATATGCCAAATGGAGGGACCATAATGTTAGACCCAGCTAAAGAAATTGAAGAATTTAAAAATAAGAAACGAGATGAACAAGAAAAGTTGGAATATTACAATGAGCTTGAAGATATGATAAAAAATTTATTCAATTCCCCATCGATTGTTGTATGGGTACCTTTTAATGAAGGTTGGGGTCAATTTGATACAGAATTAGTGGTAGAAAGAATCAGAAAATTAGATGGAACCCGCCTTATTGATAGTGCAAGTGGTTGGTTTGATCAAGGAGTAGGAGATATTTATGATTGCCATAATTATCCAACACCTAAAATGCCAGTTCTTAAAAAAATAGGAGATCGTGCTGCAGTCGTAGGGGAATTTGGAGGATTAGGATTAGAAATACATGATCACATGTGGAACATGAGATCAAAATTTGTATATAGAAATTACGATGATCCAAATAGTATGATTACAATGTATGGAAAACTAATTTCAACTTTGAAAAAATTAATAGGAAAAGGACTTACCGCAGCGATCTATACTCAAATTACTGACGTAGAAGGGGAAGTGAATGGACTTTTAACATATGATCGCAAAGTTATCAAAATAGACCAAAATCAATTAACAGAGTTAAACTTAAGTTTACACCAACTAGAATGAGGGAATAATTATAAAAAGAGATGAATAAATAATGAGAAATGAAATTAATTCTTCGAATAGGGGAAATTCTAAAGCAGAACTAAATGTGACAAAAATTGGCTCCCAGAATGTACTAATAATTTTGATTTTAGGAATAGCTGGCCAAATTGCATGGGCAGTAGAGAATAGTTGGTTTAATACTTTTGTTTTTGATGAGATAACTCCCAATCCATGGCCAGTAGCATGGATGGTCGCTGTAAGTGCAATCACAGCAACGCTTACAACGTTAATAATGGGGGCGTTAAGCGATCGAACGCGTTCGAGATGGGGACGAAGAAGACCATACATCCTTTTCGGTTATATTACTTGGGGAATTGTTACTGCCTTATTTCCTTTGGTATCATTCATTAAGCTTATTGGAATTGCTGTTGTAATGGTAATTATAGCAGATGCGATTATGACTTTTTTTGGTTCAACAGCAAATGATGCAGCATATAATGCTTGGATTACGGATATAGGTGATTCCAGCAACCGTAACCGAATTTCAAGCATAAATAGTATAACAGGATTAATTGCTACTCTCATTTCAATAGGAGTAGCGGGTTTTATCATTGATTTCTATGGATACTTTACATTCTTCTACATCTTAGGAGGTATTGTTTCGATTAGTGGCCTAATTGCAGGGCTAATCCTCAAAGAACCAGAGACTATATCTGAAGAACCGAATTCTCAAAAAAAGTTACAGAAAGAATTTTTAGAGTTATTATCTCTGAACAATATTCGAAAAAATAAGATTTTATATCTCTTATTTCTCAATATGGCTTTAAGTGGGATAGCTAGTCAAATATACTTCCCCTATATCTTTATTTATTTTGAACACTATTTAGGACTAACAAAGTCACTAATAAGTATTATAGGGGGCTTAATAATAGCTGGATCTACTGTTGCAATTATTGCTATTGGATTTATTAGCCATAAATTTAATCGAAGATCAGTTTTAATTTTTGGCACTTTTATAGCTGCTGGATTTTTGTTCACACTAGGTTTAGTTGTTGATATATGGATTTTAATAGTTATTTACATGCTTCAAACCATATCCAGTATGACTGTTGGAGCGATACATGGTGGATGGTTACAGGATAAATATCCAGAAGGTAATATCGGTAAATTTCAAGGTGTTCGCTTGATTTTTATGGTACTTATTCCAATGGTTATTGGTCCTTTAATTGGTTCCGCACTGATCTCACAATTTGGGATTCCAATTATTATAAATGGTGAATCTGGATATGTCCCCACGCCACCCTTACTCATGATTGGTGCTTTAGTATCTCTTCTTGCTATAATTCCCTTATCCTTTATCAAGAGGGTTGATGGAGAAATCCATTTCAAGAATTAAAATAATATTATATGAAAAAATAAAAAAAATATATAGATTTTAAAAATTGATTATTCTCTAATTTGAACTTTTGGTTGGATTTTCGAAGCTCCACCGAAATTAGTTATAACAGGACAATGGGAAAATACTTTTTCCATAAGTTCATCAATTTTTTCTTTAGGAGCATCTGCTTTTATTCTTATAACAGGTTCTAATTTGTCATAACCCGCAAGTTTTGTATCATCAATTCCAAATATTGCACCGAGGTTAATATGTCCACGTGAGAAAATCTTCATCTCTTTTATTTCAATATTCATAATTTTAGCCCAGAATCGTGTGACTGCAATAATACACGCTCCAATAGAAGATAAAATTACCAATAATGGTGAGGGCCCTTTATTTGTACCGTCTAATCCCCCTGGAGCATCGATAAGTAACTCAAATGGTTCACCTCCGGGATTTCCCATTATACAATTCACTTGCATCCCATCAGATAACATGTCACATTCGATATTAAAATTCTTTTCTCCCGCGTTCCAATCAGCCTTGATGGCATCATAAGTTTCTTCAAAACTTGGCATATTTCATCATTTTGACTTTTTTGTTTATGAATAAATATTCATATTCATTTGAATATAAATTCAATAAAATGACTTCTATTTTAAATCTAATTGTTACGATCCTTTTCAAACATTTCATTGATGTTTTATATAAACCTTTTTAAATATCAACGTCATAATTTGATCTATTAATATTTTATATTAATTTAGAAGTGAAAATAGATGGCGAAAACAAGAACGATAATTTTAAATATTATAATAATAGGTATAGCGACTGCAGTCATCTTGATTATCGTAGATATTGCTACCAATTTTTTTGGTAATAGGGATGAACTTCTCCGTTTTTTTAGTCCTTTCCTTGATTTGGAGAGCTTTTTATCGATATTTAGTATGATTTTTGGTCTCTCACATATTCCTCTTTCAATTATTTTTAGCCTAATTCTTATCTGGAAAAGGAATAAAATAAAGGCTTACCCATTTGTCTTAGTAATTTGGATATATCCATTACTTACTTTTTTACCTTTATTTATACCAGTAATGATGGGTCCAGTTGATATGTATGAGATGTATACCACTTTCTATTCTTACTTATTTGTAAGTTTTCTTACAATAATTTTACCTGCATTAATTGTTACAATTATAGCATTTTTATTCAAGAAAAAGAAAAAAGGAATAAAAAGGGAAAGAGTCGGGGAAATAAGTATTAGAGCACCAACAGCTGCCATAAGTTTTCCATTAGAAAGAGAATTAATATTTATCAGCTATGCAACAGTCGATTCTAATTTTTTTCAAATTCCAAAACTTACGAGAATATTGACTAGTTATCCAGAAATTGACGAAATTCTTTACTGGGAGTCAGATATGCACGATGATATTTATAGATATATGGATACTAATCTAAAAAGATGTAAAGTAGTACTTTTATTTTGCTCTAAAAATTCTCTTTATTCCGAAGCAGTCAATATGGAATGGAGTTCGGCATTAAAATTGAATAAACGGATTATCCCTGTATTTGTAAACCCAGATGACATACCTGCTTTATTAACAACCAAATTAGGAGTTCAATTTAATGTGAATGATCCTTTTTCTTCAATTGAGGACATTTACAACATGATATTAAAGAAATTAGAAGTTGAATCTGTTCGAGAATTTACACGTTATATTATACCAAAATGGATAAAAGCAGAGGACTTTTATCTTCAACTTCCTCTTGAAGAGACGGTTGAAGAGACCTTAAGTTTTGAAAGTGATTTTCCTTCAATTGAATTAGGGATTCAAATTGGATCAATTCTACAGAATAATAATTTTCATGTTCCAGGACTAAAAAAAGCTCTTAAGGCAAAGAAAAAGAAAAAAAAGAAAGATTCTTCTGAATTAACTGAGGAATCTGAATTTACAAAATTTACTTCTTTTGCGGAATTGCGAGATGATCCAGAAAATGTCGCAATTTTAGTTAAAATTGAAGAGATAACAGAAAATACTAGTAATGTTTTACTTAATTTAAAAGGAAAAAGAAGTTGGGTGTTAAAAGAAATCTTGAAAGATATCGATCTAAAATTAATTGAATTAAAAAGTAAAACAGAGCTTATTCGTAATTATTCCGGAAATGTTATTTCTTTAATGAAAGATTTAACCGATCTCGAAAGGTTCTTAAGAAAACATCTAGGTTCAAGTATTAAAAATATTGAAGAGCTTATCAAACAATATAAAAACAAAGAAATTGATGAGGAAGAATTTATTATTAAAGGTACTCAATCCGTCGGAAAGGATTTTATTATAGTATTTCTTAGAAACATTTCTTTAATCCTAAAGGAAAAGAAACAAATAATAGAAAGTAGACCACCTAGTCAAACTCAAATTGCATTTTAAATTCAATTTCTATTGTTCTTTTTTTTATAAAATATTTTATAATCTAAAAGAGAAATTTTTTTCACTTTTGGATTGATATTAAGAATTATACAGAAAATTAGCTATTTTAAGGTTAGAAAAATCATGGAACAAAAAACTATGTCTGAATCGAAAGTTGAAATCGCTCAGGTTATGTATCCAGAGCATGCTAACCCTGCTGGAAATGTTCATGGTGGACATATTTTAAAACTCATTGATCAAGCTGGGGCAATTGTTGCAGCAAGGCATACACACAAGAATGTAGTGACAGCTTCTGTGGATAGAATGGATTTTATCTCTCCCGCTTATGTTGGTAATCTCGTATTTGCAAAAGCATCACTAAATTATGTGGGCAGAACATCTATGGAAGTGGGAGTCAGAGTTGAAGCAGAATGTTTAAGAACTGGTAGGCATACACATATTGCTACTGCGTACCTTACTTTTGTAGCTTTAGATGAGGATGATAATCCCACTGAAGTTCCTATCCTCATTCCGGAAAAAGAAGATGAAAAGCGTCGTTATGAAGAAGCTAAAAAAAGAAGAGAACTACGAATCAAAAAAAGAAGGGAACATGAGCATCCAGAAGAACCGTGTATCGTAAGACCTAGTAAACTAATTGAATCTGAAAAAAATAATTAATTTTTTCCTTATCCTTATATATTTTAAGTTATTACAGTTGTGTAAAGATTTTTAAAGATATATAACCTAATCAATAATTAACAATCCAATGTATTAACTTAATTATATCAAAAATCTTAAAGCCAAATTTGGTGCATTTCATTGAAAAAAGGGAAGATACTATTTTTCAGTTTATATATTTCTGGTCTTTTTTTATTGCTATTTATTCCACTTATTTGGGGAAATTTTTTTTCTAACTCGTGGTTTTATCATTTAGGAGATTCTTTTAGCTCGGTAGCAATTTCTTCTGATGGGGAATATATAGTAGCTGGGGCTTTTAATGGTAGAGTATATCTCTTCGATAAGGATAGCAGAAAACCACTATGGTCTTATGAAACTGGTCATGAAATAACATCAGTAGCCATTTCATCTAATGGTGATGATATTGTTGCTGGTAGTAGGGATCGAATGGTTTATATGTTCAATAAGTTAGTTTCCACCCCTTTATGGAGTTATAATACTGGAGCAGATGTGTTATCTGTTGCAATATCTTCTGATGGTAATTATCTCGTATCCGGAAGTGAAAATGGTAATGTTATCCTATTTGAGAAATCCAGTTCTACTCCCTTATGGAGCAATTCGACAGGATACGAGATAAAAAATTTAGATATCTCGTCTGATGGACAAAATATTGTTGCAATAGGACAATTTTTTACATTTTATTTATTCAATAAGACAAGTCCTATTCCTGAACTTAGTTATTCTCTAACCGATTACCCTATTTCAGTAGCAATAAGCTCAGATGGAAAGTCTATTGTCGCCGGTACTGTAGATGATAAAGTATATTTATTTAGCAACTCTAGTTCTACTCCTCTATGGACATATAGTGGGTACGACGAAATTCGTTCCGTGTCGATTTCCTCAAACGGACAATATATTGCGGCGGGAGGTTTAGGTCAATATGTTTATTTTTTTGAAAATTCAAGTTCCACCCCATTATGGACCTATAGAACGTTTAATAATGTAGAATCTGTTTCTATATCATCAAATGGAGATTATTTAGCTGCAGGTACTTTTGGCTCTGGAGAACAACAAAAATCATATTGTTTTCATAAATCAAGTCAATCTCCTTTATGGACTGTCCAAGGTGGAGGGAAAACTGCAATTTCCTCAAATGGAAAATACATTGCCTCCATACCAGGCCTTAAATTATTCTTCTTTGAAGTAGAGAGCCAATTTAATCTTTCTGATTTTAATACTTATACAATGATTGTTTTGACTATTGGGGGTGTGGGATTAGTCATTTCTATAATTGTTGTTGTTGCAAGAAGGAAGAAACTAAAAGCGAGAGGCATTCGAGTATTTATCAGCCATGCTGTAGATGATTTCAGTAAATATAGAATAGAAGAGATAGCTAAGTACTTAGAATCCCATCCAGAAATTAATCATGTATACTACTGCGAAGAAGACCTTACGGGAAATATAGATGACTGGATGAGAAAAACTGTTCCAAGGTGTCAACTTTTAATATTTTTCTCAACAGAAAATGCTTTGAAGTCAGAAGATTGCATGAATGAATTAAAAATAGCACGTAAGCTCAATATTCAAATTACTCCTGTTTTAGGAGTTAATTTAAAATGGGAAGATTTAGAAAACTTGAATATTAACCGGGAACTTGGACAAGAATTTGATCCAATGGAATTTGATCAATTTAAAGAAAGTATCTATAATTATATCATAAAATTCGCTCAAGATCTAGAAAAAGAAATCCTTGAGAAAAAAAAAATTAAAAAATAAATGAAAAAATAATTTTTTTTAAATTTTCTTTTTTTAAAATTCTTCTTCAGATGGAATATATCAAATAGGAAAAATAAGTTTACTTTGAACTTAGAATTATGGATAGCAAGGCCCATTGAATTTTAAACTTATATTCTAAATATTTGTTTCAGAAAAAAGTATACTTGTGCTTAATTTACGCCTAAATTGTTTTTTTAAGTAAATGATGTCAAATTTTAAATCTTAACAAAAGCGTTAAATACTCTTTAGTCAAATATTGAATATTAAAATTAAAACATAAATGCTAACTTTTAATTATGTCCAAAACAAATCAAAAAAAATTGCAAAATTATAAAGCCTTAATCGTTGTTTTTTTAATCTTGGCGATTTATACTGAAATTACCATTATAGGTATTAACATAGCTCCCTTAGATAAGGCTAAAGAGATAGATGTAAAAAGCTATATTTCTCCAAAAACAAGTTCACAATCAGTTTCACCCGTAGAACTTGGTCAATATTATGATGAATACAATTATACTAACGATGTGTTTGTGGATGGAGACATTGCTTATATATCAGATTTTAAAGATGGTTTGGAAATTATTAATGTAAGTGATCCTACTAATCCTACAAAATTAGGGAATTATACTACTAGTAATTGGGCCAAAAGTGTATTTGTATCAAATGATGTTGCATACATATCAATTGGATCCAGTTGGGATAGGCATATGGAAATTATTAATGTAAGCGATCCAACAAATCCAGTATTGTTATCTACTATAACAGATTTTGGAAATTCAGTATTTGGTCAGGATGTCCTTGTTTCTGGAGGCATAGCATACTTAGCTGATTCTATGGAGGGTCTAGTAATATATAATGTCAGTAACCCTTCTAATCCTAAATTCTTAAGTAAGCTAGGTGATTCTAATAATTTTTCTAGAAGTATTAAGATAGCTGGTAATATTGCTTATTTAGTTGAATGGGAAGACGGATTAGAAATTATAAACGTAAGTGATCCATATCATCCCGAAGAGATAACGAATTTTAATGATGGAGGGGGTTATTGGGATATAGCGATAGAAGGAGATTTAGCCTATATAACAGATTTAAATGGTGGATTTAGAATCTTTGATATAAGTGATCCAACTAATCCTAAGAAATTATGTTATTTTAATGAAGGTGATACATCAGCATCAGGAATTTCGATATTCGGAAATATTGCTCTCCTATCAGCAGGATCTAATGGTACAAAAATAATTGACATAAGTGATCCATTCAATCCATATAAATTAGGGGTTTATAACGATGGCGGCTCATCTGCAGCTACATTTATTTCAAGAAATTTAATTTATGTGGCAGATCGAACTGATGGGTTAGAAATTATAGATCTTAACTTTCAAACAGGGCAATGGTTAACACCCTCTTTATTAAGTAAATGTGGTGATGATTATAATAATACTCAAAATGTGTTTGTTTCTGGTGACATCGCATATGTATCAGATGATGCTGATGGATTGGAAATTATTAATGTAAGTAATCCCTTTAGCCCTGTACTTTTAGGAAAATTTGGAGATTCTTATAATAGTACCATGAATGCATTCATTTCTGATGAGATTGCCTATATAGCCGATGAAAATGATGGTTTAGAAATCGTTAATGTAAGTAATCCTTCTAATCCTTATGAAATTGGATATTTTAATGATGGGGGTATAGTTCAGGATGTATTTATCTCTGGTGGTATTGCATATGTTTTAGATGCGGTAGACGGATTAGAAATTGTTAATATAACTGATCTCACAAATCCGACAGAAATAGGTGAGCTAGGTACCATTCCGCTTTGGTGTTTTGATATTGCTGTTTATGGGAATATTGCTTATATAGCTACTGAAAGTGGAATGGTTATAGTTGATGTGAGTAATTCTTCAAATCCTATAATGTTGGGTAGTTATTATGACGGAGGAATTAGTGTTTGGGGCAGTGCTATTAGCTTTTATAATGATATAGTTTACTTTACTGAGGGCGCTCATGGTTTAGAAATGATTGATGCGAGTAATTTAAGTTCACCTAAATTACTAGGAAAATTTGGAAATGGTACATACCCAGACAATAATTCGAAGGGAATTTTTATTTCGGGAAATTTTGCTTATATTGCAGATGATAATGACGGATTAGAAGTAGTTGATGTAAGTGATCCAAGCAATCCTATTGAAGTAACAAGTTTTAATGATGGTGGGATTGCAAATGGTGTATATTTTTCGAAGAATATAGTATATATTGCTGATGAAGAACAAGGTTTAGAAATTATTGATACAGGATTAGATAATGATGATGATGGGCTAAGCAATGTAGAAGAATTTATTACATACTCAACTAATTTAAATAATGCAGATACAGATGGAGATAATATCAATGATTTCGATGAAATTAATACATATTCTACTGATCCCAATGATGATGATAGTGATGATGATAATCTTAACGATGGAGAAGAATTAATATTTTCTACTGATCCCAATGATGATGATAGTGATGATGATGGGTTAAATGATGGAGCTGAAGTGAATACGTATTTTACTGATCCAAATGATAACGATCACGATAATGATGGTATATTAGACGGAGAAGAGACAATAGCAGGCTCAGATGGATATATAACTAATCCAACTGATAATGATTGCGATGATGATGGATTGCTAGACGGAGCAGAAACAATAACTTATCTAACGAATCCATTAAATCCAGATTCTGATTATGATGATTTACCTGATGGCTGGGAAGTCCAACATTCACTCAATCCAAATTCACCCAATAGAAACGAAGACCCAGATGTAGATGGTTTAACTAATTATGAAGAATTTCAGCATGGAACGGATCCCAGATTAGAAGATACTGATGGAGATGGGTATTCAGATGGCGCTGAAGTAGCTGCTGGCACAGATCCTTTGGATCCTAACAACTTTCCATTCAGTATTTGGGATTTTTTTAGAAGATTTGGATTATTAATTGGAATTGCTGTTATTTCTGTGGCAATTGTAGCTGCTGTTGCTATTCGAAGGAAATCAATCCAAGCTAAAAAACTCCGAGTTTTTATAAGCCATGCTGTTGATGACTTTAGAAGTTATAGAATTGCTGATATTGCTAAATTTCTCGAATCACAAAAAGAAATCTCTCATGTATATTATTGTGAAGAAGATCTAGTAGGGAACATTGATGACTGGATGAAAAAAACAGTACCTCGTTGTCAGCTTTTAATTTTCTTTTCAACAGATAAATCATTAAATTCAATGGATTGTATGAATGAAATCAATCTTGCTCGAAAACATGGTTTACAGATTACCCCTGTCTTAGGAATTAATTTAAGATGGGAAGATTTAGAAAAGTTAAATGTAAATAGAGAACTTGGAAAGGAATACGATCCGATGCAATTTGAAAAATTATGTAATGAATTATATGGCTATGCTTTAAAATTCAAAGAAGATTTAGAAAAAGAAGCTCAAGAAAAAAAAAATGATAGAAAAAGAATGAAAAAATAAATAAATCTATTATTTTTTATTTTATAACAATATTAATTTTAAGTATCAATATTTCCAGTATAATTTAATAGAAAATAATTTATTTTTGTTCTAAATTAAGAAATAAAATAAAATAAAATTTAAATTTTTTAGAAGACGCCTGCATCTTTTAAAATTTGTTTATGATCAAAAGCTAAATCCATAGTTTTTACTTTTTCAATTGGAATTGCTTCGGCAACTTTTGCGTCATCTCCACCTGCTAACAATGTGAGATCTTTGACTAACCTGCATTTAAATGCAGTTGATACAATTCTTCCTCGAGGATCCCGACCTTTTTGATCATATGTCCCTATTTTTTTTACTACTTCAACAGCAAGGTTAGTTTCTTCTCTTACTTCTCTTACGACCGCTTGTTCGGCGTTTTCATTATACTTAATGAAACCACCAGGTAGAGCATACTTACCTTTATAAGGATGATATTTTCTTTTGATTAATATTATATTTCGATTTTTATCCTCTATAACGGCATCTACAGTATAACCCTTCTCTTCCACTTTTGCTTTTAATCGATGTAATACAAAATAAGTTAATGTACCTATAAACATCAACCCAATGATCGTCGTTGCTAATAAATAAGATATTATGACAAATTGACTTTTTGTAGGATCTGTGCCTAGAATTAGAACATCAAAAAAATCTTTCACGATTCCAGCACTTAATATTATATTTACTAGATATAATATCCTTGTTGTAACCTTTTGATTCTTTTCATTTCTTTGAAGATAGAATTCTTGCATAGAATCATATAGCATCTTGAATTTTTCATTAACTCTCTCTATAATAGTTTCAATACGATAACCTTTTATAAGATGGGTTAAAACTCGTGTGTAATGCTCACGTGGATTCCAATCTAATTCGCTGTAAATAAGACTCATTTTGGTTTGAATCATTCCTCGTAAAAATCTAAGATTATTAGTCTTATGTTCTATTGTTTCCAGACTCATAAAAACATCTGAATAACGTTTCATAAATAAAATGTCCAGTGAATTATTAATCGTCATGAGTGCGAAAAGAACAGCTCTTATTTTTGGAGTTGGTTCTAATATATGTTCTTTTATATAGGGAAACTCTGTGTTATAGTTATGTTCTGCCATGTAAATAAATCCAGAATTTCTTTGAATATAATGCAGTTCAGAGACGCGATTAGAGAAATTCTTTTTTGTCCTTCTTTCAAAAAGTTCATCAGAATAATCGCCCCATTGTCCTGAATATACGCGAGTCCAATATCCAAGAACTTCTTTATACCTTTCTATATTTTTTGCATCCCACTGGACTTCTATAGGGCTAGTTTTATTTGATATTAAGAACACATATATTGGACTCTCGGTATCTATAAGGAGAAATTCATTTTCTCTTCTATTACTAAAGTCTTTAAGAATATCAAGAACAATATAGGGTATCTGTTGGATTAAATCTGGTGTGATCTTTTCTTTTTTATATGGCTCATTTTTAAAATATTCAATTTCAAATTTAAAATATCCTAAGGTGTTATAAACTAAATCTCGATAGTCTTCAGTATAAGGTCTATTTTCGTCAGTATAAGGAAAATTCTGGAAGAAAGGTTCCCAATCACATTCAATAACTATTGATTTGGCCATTTCTCTTAAAATGGTCTTCTTCTCTTCAGCATAAGGATATTTCTCTAAAAATATGAAGGATTTTGCTAGTTCTTCATCACTAAGATTCTTTAATTTTTCCAAAAGGAATGCTTCTATTTCTTCCGCCTTAGTTTCTCCAATAAACTCATTCGTATTTATGAAAGCACTGATATACCAAAATTCTTTTCCGTAAATAAAACGTAAATTTTCTTCCATTTTCAATTGCCCTCAAATAAATTATATTAGACAAATGATTAAATTATTATTAAATTGTTATTCTATTTATTACTTTTTTTTTTTCTAATCTAAAAATTATTATTAATTCTCTTCAAAATGATTTTAGCAATCTTTTTTTATAATTGAGTTTAATTAAGTTTAATAATAAAATCTAACAAATTTTTAAAGGAAAATTACGATGGAAGGAGAGGTAAAAAAAATAAAATTAAAGCGAAGAATTTCTCTTCTTGGAATAACTTTTTACGGTGTTGGGAATGTTTTAGGTGCCGGGATTTATGCTTTAATAGGTGAAGTTGTTGGGATAACTGGAAATATCTCATGGATATCGTTTATATTAGCATCTATTACAGGTGCTTTAACAGGATTATCTTATGCCGAACTTTCTGCTATGTTTCCTAAAAGTGCTGCTGAATTTGTTTATACCGAAGAAGCATTTAAAATTAGAATAGTATCGTTTATTTTAGGATGGATTATCATTTTTTCAGGAATTTTTTCTGCTGCTACTGTTGCTTTAGGATTTGCTGATTATTTATCTAGTTTATTAGGAGTCCCTATTGTTATTGTTAAAGTCATAATTGCGATTTCACTTATCATTATATTAAGCTTTATTAACTTTATAGGTATTAGAACTTCAACGTGGACGAATATTTTATTCACCCTGATAGAAGCATCGGGTTTAATATTTATAATAATTATAGGAGTACCTTACTTAGGTTCTGTGAATTATTTTGAATTGCCTGCAGCATCTTCAATAAATGCTATATTCTCAGCAGTCGCTCTAATCTTTTTTGCTTATATTGGTTTCGAAGATATTGCAAATATTGCAGAGGAAGCTAAGGAACCTCACCGAAATGTTCCTAGAGCAATAATTTATTCAATTATTATTACAACAATCTTATATTGTTTAACAGCACTTTCAGTAGTAAGTATAGTTAATTACGCTGACATTGCTAATTCAGATGCTCCGTTAAATTATGTTGTTTCCACAGTTCTAGGCCCTATTGGGGGCTTTATTATGACTATTATTGCACTATTCGCAACAGCGAACACAGTTTTAATCATGTTAATTGTTACATCAAGAATGATTTATGGGATGGCAAGAGATAAAGCTTTACCAGAAGGATTAGCAAAAATCTCACCAAAGCACAGGATTCCTACCCTTTCTGTATTTTTAACAATGATCCTAACTATCATTCCTGTATTCTTTGTAGATATTTCAATTGTAGCGCATGCAACTGTTTTCGGTGTTTTGATAAACTTTTTCTTGGTCAATATTAGCTTAATTGCCTTAAGGAGAATGAAACCAGAAATTGAAAGACCTTTCAAATTAACACCAAATATAGGCTGGATACCTATTATTGCACTATTAGGTGCTATTGTTTGTATAGCATTACTTTTTACGTTTGATTTGCTAACTATAATTATCCAATCTATAATTATTCTAGTTGGTATTGTTGTATTCTATGCTATGAAATCTAAAATTGAAACTAAAGCTATGAAATAGTTTTTTTCATAAAAATTAGAAAATCAATAATTCTAACTATATTTTTCTTTCCATTTTTTTTGTTTTAAGGAGGTATCATCCTTCATTTTACACTTTCGATGAATTTGATCTTGTTTTTCCCATTCTTTTTCAAGCAAATCGTCTAATTCATCGTATTCATTCTCATCTTGATCCAAAGAAATCACCTTTGATTTATTTATCAAGGGCTTCTAATAAATAGTCTGTTATATATCGACATGTTTTTTCTGATTGAGTTTTATAATTTACATACCTATAGTTAAATACACATAATGGGCAAGAAGTAATAATATCTTTGGTCTTTAATTCTTGAAATATTTTTGAGCCTATTTTAATTGAGATACTACTGTCTACTCCTCTAATTCCAGAACCGGCTCCGCAACAGGGAGTATATTCACGATTCTCATTTAACTCTTCCACTTTAGTATTGATCATCTTCAATAATTCTCTTGGTTCCTCAAATATCTTAAGATTTTTTAATTTCCTCCCCATACGACAAGAATCATGATAGGTAATATTATTATTCAAATTATTAAATTGAAGTTTACCATCCTTAGTAAGTATATTAACAATTTGGATGATATGCTTTACATTAATATTCCAATCAGAAACATATTTCGGATATATATTATTGAATGCATATAAACATCCTCCACATGTAACTAAGATATTTTTTACACCAATTTCCTTAAATAATTTGAAATTCTCTTCAAATATTTGTTTTGCAAGTTCTAAATTTCCAGCAGAATAAACATACTCCCCACAACATGGTTCCTTTTCTAATATTTTAAAATCAAAATTTCCTGCCTTCAATAATTTATAAGAAGAACTTGCGCTCTCTTTAACTCTAAAGGAAGACATACAACCTAAAAATAATAATGTATCAGATTCTTTGCTTTCATAAAGCTCTTGTTCTCGAAAACTGTTAGGAATCCAATCTAACCTTTCTTCGGGATTGCCGTTGACACTATTATCTTTCTCAATAATATTTTTAATAATTTTATTATGAATCTCTAGAGGGGCTTCATTTTGATTAACTAACTTGATTTTAGATGAATGTATCAAATCGGAGATGTTAATATTTTCTGTACAAAATCGGTCACATATTCCACATAAAGTACAAGTATACAATCCTATTTTTTCTTCTTCCGTAATACTCTCATTTTTGAAAACTTTTTTAGTAATTTTTAACCGTCCGTTTGGTGATTTCAAATCATCTTGGGTTACTATAAAAGTATCACAATAATCCATACAAGTTTTACAGTCAATACAAGACTCTATTTCTGTTAATAACTGGATTTCATTCATACAATATCATCTAAAGAAACGTTATATAATTTATCAATGCTACTATACCCTACAATTTCATCTCTTAAATAAATCCTAAATGGTAATTCTAAGTCTTTATAGGGCTTTAAAATATTAAGTAGGGTAATATGCTCAGGCTTTTTAAACTCAGCTTTATATTCTTGGCCAACTCCTTCAGAATATTGATATTGTTGTAAAACAAATTCACCTCTAAATTGATTTTTCCTGAGAAAAGAAATAATTTTATGGATATCACTTTGTTTTAAAACATTCTCTACGAAAGTAGTTCTGATTTCAAAATCGATTTGCTCTCGATGATTTACATTCGAATAAGTCTCAAAAATTCTATCTGGATTTACATTACTTCCGGTAATCTTTCTTAATTTATTTTTTTTTAAAGGACCTTTTAGATCTAACGCTACTCTATCAATCAAAGGCAATAATTCTTTAATAATCTCTGGATTAGTACCATTTGTATCTACACTAATATATTTCCCTATCTTTTTAATTTCTTTACATAATTCTAATAAATCATGTTGAAGAGTAGGTTCTCCTCCTGAGATACTAATCCCATTAACTAACATATTACTCTTTATTTGGTCAATCAACTCATTTATTTCCCAAATTCTACCTACTTCCTTACTTAATAGAAATTTATTATGACAAAACCCACAGTTTAAATTGCATCCAACTGTAAAAATAACCATGGAAGACTTGTTAGGAATATCTTTAGTAGATATATCTATAATTCCTCCTACTCTCACAGAATCAACTCAATACTCTTTTTTAACTAAATCTTCTACTGCATATAATGTTAATGAGAAAGGACCTATAGATTCCATTTTGAGAGATGTCAATGCTGCTGCGAACTTTAAAGATTCATCTGGACTTTTTGTAATTCTTGAGCCTAAATAACTAATAAATGCGGTATCTCCACGCCCGGTTCTTCCAATACTATTTTTGTTTTTCCAAGGAAAAAAATAAATTTGACTTTCAGCATTTACAGTAATACCCCTTTCATGAGTTAAAAGTATTTCAGAGGGTCCTAATTCTATTAACTCTTCAGAGGCTTTATTAATATCCTTCTGGCCCGTCAAGATTTCAGCTTCTGTTTGGTCTACTTTTAATACCTTTACCTTAGAAATTATATCAATTTTATCTCTATGGTCTAACTCACGATAAATTATTTCCTTATTTTCTCTAATTCTTATGAAACCTTGGATATCTAAACATAATTTCTCTTTATACCTTTCAGAGAGATGATTTAATAGGTTAACATCTATCTCTCCAGCTATAATTGGGCCAATTACGAAATATTTAGTTTTAATATCAGGGATCTCTTCTTTCCTAAATAAACCAGCAAAACCTAAAGGTTCATAATTTCTAAACTCAACATTTTTTGAAGAATAAATATTCTTTAAACCAGAGGTTTCCTCGGAAGGATAAGCATAATACCTAATTCCTTTTATCCTAAAGATATCCAATATAGGAAAATCCTCTTTTTTTAATCTTGTAATTACAGTTATTTTAAGACCCATATGAGCTCCAGCAATTCCCCCATAATACACTCCTCCTCCTAAAGAGGGGGTACTGACTCCATCAACTTCAATTATATCCTTCGCGATATGACCTAAGATAACAATATCTGACCTTATTAAATCCTTAGCCATGAGTATATTATTTAAATTACACTAATGTTTAAGAAATTAACTAATATTATAAAATTTAATATTAAAATTATGCATATCAAAAGAAAATAATAAAAACATTAAAGAGAAGAGAAGAATAAAAATACCTAATAAGCTCTTTATTCATAAACTAATAATGAATTTACCTTCGAATTGCTTACAAAACGCGCAATAATTTTTTCTTCAATTTTTTCTAAATTCACAGGTTTAGTACAATTCCAATCATAACATTGCCTATCGTCCTTATAAATAACTCCACAATGAATATAATGATAGGATCCATAGGCATATTCTTTACCACAATTTGGACATTTTGGCATTTTTTTTTCACATCACCTTAATTTTGAATAATTTTTATACTTTTTTTTGTTTTACTATATTTTTTTTAATTTATTTCTTTTGTATATCTTAGGTATAATATAGTAAAAATGCTATTTAAACCTTCCCATCCCTTTCCCCTTTTATCATAAACCTTAAATATATTAGGCAAATCGACAAAAATTAGGTAATTAAAAAATTAGTCTGAAATCTTTTTAACTAATCATTTATAAAATGAAAGATTTATAATATTCTTGGATATACTATAGCAATATTGAAATTTCTTTAAAGTATACCCAAAAAAACCATAAAGTTTAAAAGATGAATTATAAGGTTAAAATTTACTAATATTTTTATAATCTTATTTATAACAGGTACTGCAAATGCTAAGGATAATTATCCACTAATGAAATGCCCTGTTGGTCAACCTGGATTAATACCAGGGTATTGGAATAGTATTGCTAAATTTAAAAAAAAGAAAATTCATAAAATTTGAATTAAAATGAGTTTTTAATAACACATTTTTTTTTATTAAAAAAAGTTTGAGTATACTCATTATAGTTTCTTATCTTTCACATTTGTTTTCACTGATTCTGATTCGGAAACCTCTACTTTACTTAAAATTTCGTATAATTTATCCAAATATTCTTCTTTTTTGTACCTTTTTATAACCACATTAAAGGTGCTCTCACCCACTTTTACAAAATAACCTACTGATTTTTTAGGTTTTTCCTCGTATTTTTTCCTTAAACGTGCGATGATAGGTTTAATTAAACCTTTAAAAGGTTTAATTGGAAATTCATATCCATAGCACGGTAAGTCTTGTGTAGTCGAGGCATCCATCATCCCCTTCATCGAGGTTTTTCTTCGAGACTTTCCGGATAAATAGTATATAAATCCATCTATGGATGGACCTCCAACACCTCCCAACCGACCACCCCCCACTTCAAGTTGACCTTGAGCAATGATTCTATTATTAGTAATGATAAGATGTCCATAATCTATGGAAATAATGACTGGAACGCGAACAATCGCTTTGGATTTACTATCTACCATTGATATATCTGCATCACATTCAAAGAGTATTTTCTCTCCATCGTATAAGCTATATTTTTCAATAATATATCTTGCCATTTGGTTTTTTTTCTCTCTATCTTTATAATACGGCAAAAAAGAAGAAATAAAATTGTTCTTCATAAATAATTCAGGATTTTTACTAAAAGATTCTCCTACAATTTCAAAAAACTCACTATCAGAAATAGATTGATGTTCAGTTTTTATCTTCCATAATTCACGTAAATTAGTTTCAATGCGAGAATACGATGGTTCTGACAGATTAATTTCTTCCTTAATATTATTCACTATTTGATTTATATCCCTCATTTATCTTCTCTTTTTTCTTTAATGGGCTACTATTTTCTCCATCATAGCAAAATCTAATTTTTAAGTTAATGTATAGGAGGATAATTTCCTTTATATAATTTCAGTTTACAAGGGAACAAAGCAATTAACGCTATTGTCAATTATTGTTAGCAGGATATACCAGTCCAATGTGAAACATTCTTTTGATTTAAGTAACAAAAGATTCAATAATAAGGAATTTTATTTTTGATTTTAGGAATATATTCAAACAATTATTTAAAAAAGAATAAAAATAAGATTTGAAGTTGAATTTTATTTTTCTATAGACTTAGATTTTCTATTTTCCGAGAGTAAATATCTATTTGCTAAAACTAAACCTATATTGCCAATCATCGCACCTAAAAGACCAAATATTGCTCCTATTAAAAGAATTAATACCAAAAATAGCCATCCAAAACCTGTTCCAAAGATCAATGCTCCTATTTGATTTAAAACTGTATAAGTATTTCGTGTAGCCATCCCAAATAAGGAATATACTAACCAACAAACAAGAATACCCATTGAACCCACCAAAATACCTCGCCTCATAGATTTATTCATGAAACCTGCTATAATACCGGGGATAATTATTAAATGCCATACTGGAATTAGTGTCAAAACTGAAGTTACACAATAAGTAACTAAAAAGCTCAATAATAACATCAAATTCTCTTTCTCCATTGATCTAACCTCCATATGGTTTAAAATAAATAATTGATTCAGTTATTGAATCTGGAAAGTTTATTGCACTGTATCCAGAGTAGGTTAAATGATGTTTGCCTTGGAGGAATAACTCTGTAAGTTGATCAGAATAATGCTTAGAATTCGATAAGCCTCTTTGCCCTCCAGCAATACAAGTTCTTGAATTACTCAAATTACTGAAATCTATTATTAATCTATGTGCCGCACCACCATAAGATAATCCAACTTCTTTTTCATTCATGCTTATACCCGAAGGATTTACAGTATATCCTTCTCCTCCTCCTTCAAAAGGACCCAAATTTAAAGATGGTAGCCCAGTTAAACTTCTAAAATACAATTTATGGATATCCCCCCATCTCCAGTTTTGGGGATCAGGATCATCATAAAAATCTTCAAGCCATTCTATTGTAGCATTTAAAGCAATTAAGATAATATCATCTCGATCCTCAGTCCCTCCTGTATTGATATCGTTAAACCAATGGGAGCTTTCATTTTCTTTCATTAAGTACTCTAAGATACTCCAGCGTGGTTTCGTTGAAGCATTATAAGTGGAAAACTCATCATCAAATGTATAACTTCTAAAAAAGTCACGCCACTTTCGATAGATAGTAGGAGCACTTAATTCTTTATCCATAACATAATTCCACGCATTCAGTTCTTCAAGTATATCATTAATTTGAGAGGGTGGAGAAAGACCATAATAATTTTCAGTAGCATTTATGAAATAGGGTGTAAATGCTTTTGCCATGCTAGAATTTATGTCAAACTGAAAGTCTGCCATCATGGAGACACTTATATCGTCAGTATAATTGAGTAAATAATTAAGTCTTCTTGCCCTATAGCCTTCAGCATAATCATTGTGTAAGAAATGCTGGACATAGTCAGGACCAGCAGCTATTTGATTAGCGGAAACTAAATAATGTTGAGATGGGTTTAAAGTATTTGGCAATTCATTAAACGGTGCATAAGCAACCCATTCTCCTTCTCCATTTGAACCGTTATAAGGGAGGGAACCGTTACCATAATATCCCATTGGTATTTTTGAATCATCTCTAATAGGTATCGCACCAGTTGGTCTAATTGCAATATTTCCATGGATATCTCCATAAACCATATTAATAGGTGGAGAAGAATAAAAACTCGATGCTGTATCAAATTCCGTTCTATCTTTTGAATGAATCATATCATAAATTGCTATAAATTCATAAGTAATATTATTAGGTAAATACTTCGGAACTAAGATTATATCCGGTTGTTCGAATGGATTTGGAACTCCTTCATTTGCTAAAAATGTATTTAAAACAGGTCCATGGACAGTATCCTTAACGGTAAAGATGACATCTTTTTCCCCTTTTACTTTTATTTCATAAGTTCGATAAGTATATGGTACAGAACTGCCATTATAAATATAATTAGAATCGCCAATAGTGTTGAAGTAATACCAATCTAAATGATCAGCAGGAAAGATTGTTGCTCCCCAACCTAAATATTGGTTGTAACCAACAATAGGAAAAGTAAGACCAGGAACAGTATAACCATAAAAGTTTAAGTTAGTGTCAGTTGAAACGACGTGTGTTTCATAAAGGAAAGTAGGAATAGGCCAACCCCAATGTTGATCATTGCAAAGTATAGGCGCTCCGGTATTACTTTTAATTCCGTCGACAACCCAGTTATTGCTACCCTTGGAACAATATGACTCAATTAATTCTTTTTGGAACTCGATCTTTTCTACATTCCTTAAAAATCTAGAAATCTCTTCGACTAATAGCTCATTTTTTTCAGTTTTAATTGTATCACCACCAGAAGACAGCGGAAATTCACCATAGTTAGGACAAACAGGAATCTGATACGGTAAATAAGGAGTATGGGTTTCTGAATACCAATCCGGATTCACTGAGTTGAATGCTTCATAATTTATATATCTATAAAGGTCATTATATTGCCACGAATAGTATAACGATACAAATTTTAATATTGCTATAACATCAAGAGGATCAAATTCTTGAGGTTTAAAATTGAGTAAATAATACTCTAAAGGCATCTCATTCTTATGAGTGTCTATATAATGGTTAATTCCATCGATATATCTTTCTACAGTAGGAATTAAATTAATCTGACCCATTGCTTGCATCTCGTAAGCTTTTTGTAAAGTTAATTCCGCCCAATATTCCATGCCTATAGCTAAGTTTAATTTATCATCATCTAAAGCGGAAGGTCCTAATATCTCAGCCATTTTTCCGCGAGCAATACGTCTAAACATATCCATTTGAAAAAGTCTATCTTGAGCATGGCAATAACCTAACGCAAAGAAAACATCTGATTCATTAGACCCATATATATGGGGCACGCCCCAATCATCTCGAATAATTGTCACATCATTATTTAACCCATTTATACTTTGTAATTCTCTTACAGGAACTTCACCAGGAACTTTCCATACTCCATTACCTGGAAACAATAATCCCCCTAATGATGGAATATTTAAAATGGGAATAGAAAATATTGTCATCAAAATTGCCGTAATTAATAGAGCACTTGATATTTTAATAATATCTTTTCTTTCTTGATTCATCATAAACTTAAAATCTCTTTTTTTTAGATTTGCTATAAACTAAATTAGATTAGACTAATATAAAAAACTTTAAAATAAAATGATATGATTTAGGAATTCAAATTTAAAATCACAAATTTTTATAATCTAATTTAAGAATTAATTAGACTTAACTGAGTTAATAATTGCCCTAACACATGATTTAACAAATTTGGAAGAAAATTCAAAATCTAACCTTATATGTTTCGCAACTTCCACTTGAATAGCACTAATTTGTTTTACATTGTAGAATTGTTGAGTAATATACCCCCCAGAGTAACCTAAATTAAATTTTGATATACTCAATCCGTCATCTAAAGAGAAAAATTTTGATAACTCTTGATGTAATTGAGAACAACCCCAATACCTGTCGCAATTTTCCTCATTGGAATTTTGAAATAAATCCAATGTATTACCAAAAACATGTCCAAGAATTATATCTGGATAATTTTTTTTAGGTTTTGTAAAACCATGGAGATCAATTATTAAAGTTCTCCCGTATTTAGAAACAGATTCTTGAGCAAACCTTCTTAATTGGTCGTGATAAAGAAAATGAATATTTCGAGCCATATTGGAGGATTGATTAAATGCTTGATCTGATATGGGAGGTCTATTCAAATCAATCTTCGATCTATGAATTTTATTTAAGATGTAATAAATAGAAATATTTTTAATTGATTTAATTATTTGCTTAGCGATAATATAGGTATTTATATCAACGAGATTTTGACCAACTTGTTTATCAGGAATTACTTTTGGCCTCTTATAACCTCCATGAGGAGTTGATAAAACTATTGGCACTGAACCTTCGCCAATTTCAAAATATTTTCTAAGATTCATTCAAGATGAAAAATTATTCAGAAATTATAAATATTAATAAGGAAATATTGAATGATTATTTATGTCTTTTTTACATTATGAATTTTTGTCGATGATTCAATTTATTAACTTATTAAGACAGTGATAAATTATTATTATCAAATTATAACATATTTTCAAAACCTTTTTTAAAAAAGATTATTTTTCCTAATTACAAATATGTAAATTTTAAGTTACCAATTAATTGAGGTATGGGATAAAAATATGACAATTGATGATTTGATAAGTTTCTTAAAGAAAAAAGGATTTAGAGACACCCTAGAAGTACTCACTCAGTTTAAGAACTATAAAACGGATAAACATACTTTTTACAACGAGTTAAATAAGTTCAGCTATTATAATTCATACTTTAGAGTAAAGGATGAGATGATCAACAGAGGACTAATCGAAATAGAATTAAATAACAAGAAGAAATACGTTAAACTGACAGACAAAGGATTAGACGTTTATAATCGACTAGTTGAAATTAACAAATTAATAAATTCCAAATAAAATTATATTTGGTTTTAAATTTTCTTAAATCTTTTATTTCAATTTATTTGTTTTTATATTATTTTTTAATGGTTATTTTCTGAGTGATTTATTATAATGATAATTAGAAAGCTCATAGTTGGACCATTAGGTACAAATTGTTATATCTTTGGGTCAGAAGATACAAATGAAGTAGTTATAATCGATCCAGGAGGAAATGCGGAAAATATAATCCAAAATGTAAAAGAGCTTAATGGAAAACCGATCGCTGTATTACTTACACATGGACATTTTGATCATACTTTTAAAGTAGGAAAAATTTTAAGATTTTTTCAAATTCCTCTAATGTATTGTGAAAAGGAATACACCTCGAGAGTTTATACTCAGCGAAAAGCGGATAAATGGTTAGCTGAAGGAGATACTTTAAAAATTGGAGATATTCACTTAAAAATTTTAGAAACTCCTGGTCACTCACCAGGATCTTTATGTTATTATTCTAATGACGTGAAGGAATATAAAAAACGTAAGATCGATGGCATTATATTTACAGGGGATTTAATATTCAAAAGAAGCATAGGGCGCTCTGACATTCATGGTGGCAATCAAAATTTACTGTTTCAAAGTATCAAGAATAAAATAATGTACAATAGCATTATTACTGATAATTTTTTAATATTTCCAGGACATATGAGCTCTACCTCAGTTGGAGAAGAACGAGCTTTGAATTTATTTAAAAAATATTTTCTTTAAATTAAGAATTTACTGATCTTATTCGAAATTATTTTAGATTAAGTCTTACTAAAAAACTATAAAATAATTTTTTAATTTAAAAATAGATGATAATTTTTTAAAGACTGAATATATTATAATATTAAAAATTCTTTATTTTACGAATTAATGGTGAATATTAAAACTTGATAGATGTCAATCAAGTAAAAGAAATTATTAGGAAATTCGAAGAACGTGAAGGAATTCGAGGAGTTATAATATGTGATTCTACAGGACTTCCTATAAAATCGAATTTGGCAACTGAACAAACAGAGGAAGTTTCTGCTTATATTACCGCTTTAATTGGAAAGTCGCGACAAGTTGTTGATGCTCTTAAAGAAGGATCATTAAAGTTTATAAGACTTGAAACTAGTAAGGGCGAAGTAATGGTAGCAATTGAGGAACAACTGATTTTAATAATATTAAAATAAATTTATTATAGCGTTATTTTTTCAATTATCCTTTTTTATATATTTGATAAATTTAAATTTCTTTAAATTATATATATATTTAAGAAGATTTCTTTAACTAATTTAAGAATATTTTATCAAGTTTTAAATTCATTATAATTAACCTAAATGATTGAAAATGGCTTCTAAAGAGGTAATCGAACAGAAATTAGCTGAATTAATGGATATTGTGCCAGAATGCGAAGGGTTAATTGCTGCTGACCCTAATGGGAAAATAATTGTAGGTCAGACAATTACAGAAATGGATCATCAATCTATAGCAAAAAATTGTTTAACAATAATTAATGATTCAAATTCTTTAGGGAAAAACATAGGAAAAGGGACACTTAAAGTTACTACCATAGAATTGCAAAATGGATTTGCAGTATTGGTCGGATCAAATAAAACAGTATTAATAGCATTAGCAGGTCTTGACGGAAAAGCGTCACTCAGTCTTTTAAAAAGACACCTTATTTCTATATCAAACTTATAATTTATCTATTCTTTTTTTCAATAAAAATAAGATAAAATTAGATAATATTATTTTTCTTTGTCATCCTTTAAACCTTCTTCCTCTAATAATGAATCTAAATCAGTAACTTTTTCTTTTATAGTTTCTTTGGGTTTTTCTTTCTTTTTTTTAATTGTAATCTCTTCTTCGGGTTCTGTTACCTTTTCTAACTCAGAAACTTTTACATACTTACCTCTTCGTGGTCTTCTTTTACTAACCTCTTCAACTGGAGTTTCTATACGCTTGATTGTTCTTTTAGTAAAGAGATACATTAAACCCCATACTATTATAAAAACTCCAAGGATTATTACCATAAAGAATGATGTAAGATAACTAGATAGAGGAATATCGAAAGTCTGAAATACATTAGATGCTTCAAAATTAATAATTTCATCAGTCAGAATATTTTGGGCATCGATAGATATATTTATTTCTAATTCATTGATAATTGGGATATCAACTTCTAATATGAGATATGTTGACTCATTAGGAGAAAAGTGGTTTAGAATTATGTAATTTCTTTCTACAATTGAATATTCTAAATTAGGTGTTATAATGACATTAATATCAATAACTCTAAGAATAGAATTTCCAATATTTGTTAGACTTAATTTAAATGTTGATAGTTTATTTCGATAGATAAATGGTACATTTTTATTTAACGAGATAGAAATGTTATTTGATACTCTAAATAGATCAACAGTAATATTTTGTGATTTGCCTAGAATGTATATGTCACCACTCCAAATAAAGCTAAAAAGTAACTGATCTTCATTATCTAGCGTCAAAGAGTCAATCTCGAAGTTAACTAACCCATTTATATCAGAAAATTGTGATGAAATGTTAATCCATGAAGTATTATTGTAATATCGACAAGTAACATTTTCATTTGGAAGGATCTGACCAAACTCAGTTGATAAAAATCCCGAAATGTTAAAGATGGATCCCTTTAACGGAGTTTCTGGATTAATAGATATATTTATAAATTTACTATTTGTTTTAAGTGCAAAAGAATCGATAAATTGATTATAACTGCTTACATAATTCTTATCATATATATTTACTAAAAATGTCGTCTGATTTGGGAGATAAACACACTCATTTCTTTGAAAAGGTTTTAATATTGAAGCTCCTGTTATTTCTTTATCATATTTCAATGCTATAATATATCCTTCAAATTCACTTTCCGTACTATTTACTAATAAAGCATAATTATCACTTTCAAAGATTCCAATTTCATGATATTCTCCACTTGATTCAAAATAAATAGTCACTATCGTCTTAGCTCCTCCTTTTCTAACTGGTGCATTTTGACCTGGCCAGAAATCATCAGGCTGAAGAGTGGGCATTGTTAATTGTACACTGAATTCTTGAATATCTCTACCTAAAGGGTCTCCCTTTAATTTTAGTGTTTTAGTACTAGAGGTTTGTTGATCAATAATCCATTCTTCATTCGATAAGGATACAAGTTTGATATCTACATATATGTCCAAGTCAATAAGTTCATGCATATTTTGAATAGAAACATTGATTATGATATTTTCATTAGGATTTAAGATGGTTTCGTTTTGTAAAAATGACTTAAGCACAATTGGGATGTCATCCATACTCATTTCATAAACATATTCCTCGTTTACATTTGATTCATTTACAGGGAAAAAATTTGGAATGTAAGTTCCAGTAGTCTCATTCACAGTTGCTATTAAAATCGAATAATTATCATAAACACGATCAACAAGTCCGTCTAAAACATTTTGATCTTGTAGTTCTTGATAAAAGAAATCATCCAGACTGACATTATAAGAATTGATATATAACTTTAACTTTTTACATCCTAAAGCAGATCCGTTACTCCAAAAGTAACCTAAATAATAATTTCCGATAACTGGTAAGGTATCGTCAATATTAAGAATGATATCATTATTGAAATCATAAAAGAGTGATCCTTCTTTGAGATAACCACTATTATCATTAAATTGTTTCCAAATAGTCTTATTTTTAGGATAAAATAAATATACTGTCGCAGAGCCAGTCGCAGGTGCTAAATTATTATGGTCCCTAATTTCAAGCCCTGTTGTCATATTATCTCCATTCATAAATCCATTTGTTTCCCAAAAGTTGCTATTATATTTTAAATAACTATGCATCTCATATACAAGATTAGTGCTGTTTAGTTGAAGAGAATATAATCCAGAAATATTATTGGTAATATTATACGTAACAATTGATACTTCAAAGCTATGATTATCAGCTAAATTAAATTCTCCGCCAGTCTCATTAACTATAAGATCGTAGATCTCATCATTATTTGGGTTTGTTAGGTTGTGTGCATAATAATCATCTGGATAGACGAACCAAAATTCAAGATAATCCCAGTTATCAAAATTTTTATATCCTAAATCTAAAGTATAGTTTAACGTCCATTCTGGAGTTCCGTCATAACTTACATTATAAGTGCTTAAAGCATCTTCTATCCAGTATGCTTTAACTGAATAACTAACATTAAATTCAAATCCTTTTATAATACTATTATTCCAAGAAAGGTCGACTTTAAAATTATTGAATCCGTCACTTATTATAGGGACTGTGAGATTGTTATTCCAGCGACCCAAACCCCACGTAAGATATGAACTTTCATTATATGGATAAGAACTAATAGTTTGATTTTCTATGGGAAGATCTTGGATATTCAAGTTGTCATCTTCAGACATAATAAAATCGGAAGGCATATAACCTCTTGTAACGTTGATTTTAAACGAACTAGCATCTAACTGTTCTGAAAAATAAATAGTTGTTTCAACATTCTTTCGAGCATTACTCCAAGATTGACCATTATCTGTGGTTTTCTTTAATTGATGATCTGTAATTTGATCAGGATCCCCAAAAGTAACCCTAGGCAAAGAAACTAAGCTGTAGATCTTTTCAGCACTGTCAGATTTAATTACTATAAAGTAATTATAGAGTTTCAAATCTACTGTGTTTGCAGTATTGAACTCAAAATAGGATAATTCGTCTCCTAAATAACCAGTAGTAAAGGAATCTATCATTCTACTATTATTTGGCCCCAATCCTACGTTTCTAAGATTAGAATCTGTTCTTACTACTGTTCTGTTGGCTTCATATAATGAGATATTCAAATTGGCACTAGCAGCAGCAGTTTTGTTCAATGTCCTGATCCAGGCATAAAAACCATTTACAGTTGATGCTTCTCCTTTCAAATCAAACTCTAATGCAACATACTCATTATTTGTAATTGGTAAATCAAATCCATAAGTAGAAAATTCGCTATAAGAATCTAAAGTGACATTGTACACCTGAGTATCAAATCGTTCAATAAAGAATTGAATCTGGTTGACATCAGAATTATTGATGAAATTTAAATTTTCATTAATTATTCTTTCATTAATTTGATGTGGTCCTAAACTACTATTAACAAAGATAGGATCAGTTACATTTTTCCATATTAAATCTGATATATCTAGCATTTTTACAGTAATGTAGGCATCTCTACTTATTTCATAACCTAGCGTAAGTACAAAACCTAAGATAAAATCTCGATCAAATGCTAGATTTATTGAAGGAGTTCCACTTACAAACCAAGTACCAGCGAAACTAGCATCGATAGAAAAATTGATAATTCCATTTGAAGCATTAATTATTATATCGTTATCAGGATTCACATCAGTTAATTGTCCAATATTAGAGAGTGTCAGTGCATTACCTTCATTTATTGTTAATGAGGAGCCACCAACATTGAAATCAAAATCTATGAAGCTACTTGCATATAACGCATCAGTATCTTCTAAAATATATTCTGTAGTATAATTATTTTGAAATGTAAAATTAAAATCACCAAATGAAAGATAACCCACATCTGTATCTGACATGGAAGGTACATTGAAGAATTGCTGATTATTATAAGAAACAGACTCATTTGTAACATATAATCTTACATCTTGGTTATCTCCAGAACCTGTAATATAATAATCACTCAAATAAGTGTCTGAAGAGACTTGTAATTCACTTTCTTTTTCTAAAAGAGTGTCTATTTCATCTTTTCCATCAATTTGCCAATAAAAGCTATTAAATATCTGTATATTCGTTAGAAGAATAGAAATAATAAAAATGCTTAAGAGCATTATCCTTTTAACTTCTCTTTTTCGTCGTATCAAATAAAAACAACTGCTTAATTCAATTTTTTATTTATAAAATAATTTAAGAATATTAAAATTTCCTAATTATTTTAAATTTATCAGTTAGATTATGAAATGACAAAATATTATTAATCTTCAATATATTCTAATTTAATAAATAAACCAAAGAATGATGGATTTGTTAAATGAGCGAGAATTTAATTATTCATGAGATTGAGGCAAATAAAGAAGAGTATATTAATTTATTTAGAAAATTAGTTCAAACAAATTCATATAATCCCCCTGGTAATGAAAAAAGTATTGCTTTAATAATCGAACAATACTTAAAAGAAGCAGGTATTAAGGTTGAAATTTTTTCCTTTGATAATAATCGAGCTAACTTAATTGCTTATTTAAATGAAAATACTGAAGGAAGAAATTTATTATATAATGGTCATATGGATGTAGTTCCTCCAGGATCTGAGCAAGATTGGAAAAATGATCCTTTAGACGCCTATACCAAAAGAAATAAATATATTTATGGAAGAGGAGCAGCAGATATGAAAGGAGGTCTAGCTGCTATGGTCATTGCTTTGAAGATATTAAAAAAATTAGAGATCCGAGTATCTGGAAACCTAATTCTAAACACAGTTGCGGATGAGGAGACAGGAGGAGAATATGGTACTAAATGGTCTTTAGATAATTGGCTTAAATCTGTTAAAATTGATTTTACTGTGATAGGAGAACCTTCTGGACTTAATCCACTCCCAAAAGCTATACTTTTAGGAGAAAAGGGGCGTCTGATTGTAAAAGTAAAAACAAATGGTATATCCTGCCACTCATCAATGCCAGCAATGGGAAAAAACGCCATCAATATGATGAGTGAGATTATTGAAAATCTGGATAAATTAAATGAGTATATACCTCCTATAAACCCACCAATTGATAAAAATCAATTAAAAAAATTGATAGGATCATCTTTTCCGACTAATGATATTCTAGAAAAAATATTTTCAGAACAACCAGTTTTGCAGAGCCTACTAGATTCACTAGTACGTTTTACTAAAGCTGTAACTGTAATTAAGGGAGGGATTAAAGAGAATGTTATTCCTGATACCTGTGAAGCTATTATTGACTTTAGGCTTTTACCGGATCAAGATGTTAATACAATTATGAAAGCATTACGAAAGATTATTGAAGAAGATTTGGGATATATGGTAAAAGATCATAAAGCTGGCATATCAGGCAATGTATTTGTCAATTTGGAAATTGTGACTGCCTCAGAGGGTTCATATTGGAAAGAATGGCAAAATTCTTCTGATTTAAGAGAGTTTCATCAATTAGTTGAGAACATCTATCGAAGAAAACCTTTTTATTTTCTTTTGCCTGCTTCTGCTGATGCCCATTATCTACGAAACGATAACTTTTGTACTCAAACAATCTTATTTGGGCCAGGAAGTGCTGGAACAGCACACGCAGTAAATGAATATATAGAGATTCAAGACTTTATTAATGCAATAAAGGTTTACACCTTATTTGCTTACAGATTCTTAAGATAAAACTTTAATTTCCTTTTTATGTCTATATAAAATATAAATTTTTTTAAGAGTTAGATTTCTTAATAATTTTAAATTTATTGAATTTTTCATGTAAATATTTTGCAAGATATTAAAATTGAAGATACGGTTATACTTTTAGATACCTCTCGTTCAATGTTAAGAAAAGATTTCAAACCGAATCGGATAAATGTTGCATTGGGTGCAGTAAAAAATTTCATTCATTCAAAATTTGTAATAGATCCAAAAGATAGAATTGCAATAGTGACTTTTGGAGATACAACGAGAAGAATTTGTCCCTTTAGTTTTGAAGAAGAAAAATTGGTTGACTCGTTTAAGAAAATTCAGATCTCTGGTAAAGGTTTATTACATGAAGGAATCGCATTTTCTATCCAAATACTAGTAGGAGAAATGCGAAAAATCGGTGGAAAAACGCAAAGGATATTTATTGTCTCGGACAATAAGTTAATTTATGACGAAAAAATAATGAAAATGGTCAATATCGCTAAGGGTTTAGGAATATATATCGATTCTTGCCAGCTAGGAAAATCGCAAGATTATAGTCAAACCATATTAAAACAGATTACTCAATCAACAAATGGAGAATATGGATTTTTCAACAATACAAAAGCGATATTAAATGCAGGAAAAGCATTTGCTTCAAAGAAGGCAGCAAAAGAAACTACAGATTATTTCGCTCCAGATAAAAAGATTGAGCTGGCTCCTTTAATAAGTGAAATTGCATTACCATTGAGAAGACCTAATGTACTTGATATTAGACTTATGATGACTGAAGGAAATAAGGGGCAAGAAAAGTGTTCGATTTGTCATTCAACTAAAGCACCAATAACAGAAGCAGATTTCTATTCTGAAGGGAGATATTGCCCCTCTTGTGATCGCCCAATGCATTTATCATGTGCTACAATGTGGGCGAAAAAAACTGAATATAAAGAAAATGTTTTTAGGTGTCCATTTTGTTATTTTCTTCTTGAATTACCGAGATCAGCTTCAATTATAATAGAACAAAAAACGGAAGATGAACCAAAAATAAAAATTATTGATGAGACTGGTATAAATACAACTAAAATGGTGGTAATTCCCGAGGCCCAAATTAATAGCATTGATGCTTCATGCACTTATTGCCACAGTATTTTTTTAGGAGATTACAAGGTTTATCAATGTGAAAAATGTGGCGCATATTACCATGAACCTTGTTTGAACAAGATGAATGAAGAAATCAAAGCATGCAGAAATTGCGGAGCATCGATCACCTAACGATAAAACTTATTTTTTAACAGAGTATTTTAAGTTATAACGCATTCCTAGATCAATTTTACATAAATATTGTCAATTTTTTAACATTAATCTAATAAAATTGAAATAATAAAGTAAATTACTTAACAAATACGAGGAGGTAACTTATTCTGTCTAAAACTAAAACTAATAAATGGATTATCACTTCGGCTTGGCCTTATTCAACTCAACCACCTCATCTCGGTAATTTAATAGGGAGTACTCTCTCTGCAGATGTATTTGCAAGATTTCTTAGAATGAAGGGTGATGAAGTTGTTTTTGTTTCAGGTTCAGATACACATGGAACACCCGTTGCCGTGGAAGCAAAAAAATCAGGTATTTCTACAGAGGAGCTAGCTTTAAGGAACCATGCAATTATTAAAGATTTACATAAAAAATGGAAAATTTCATTTGATAATTACACTTTAACGCACAATCCAACACATATTGAATTTGTACAGAATTTCTATTTAGATATACAAAAGAATGGATATATCTTTGAAAAAGAAATTGAATCATTATTTTGTGAAATCGATAATTTATTTCTACCAGATAGATTTGTCGAAGGAGTATGTCCTTTCTGTGGAGATGAAAAAGCAAGAGGAGATCAATGTGATAAGTGTCAAAAACTTCTTACTCCTTTAGAATTAAAGAATCCTCAATGCGCTATCTGCGGAAATCCTCCAAAAGTTAAAAAAACTAAACATTGGTATATGGATTTTCCCAAATTACAGGAAAGTTTAGAAATTTTGATTGAAAATAATAAGATTATTCCCTCGAATGCAAGACAAATGTGTTTAAATAGTATTTCTGAAGGTTTACCAGAAAGATCAATTACTAGGGATTTAGAGTGGGGAATTCCTGCACCTTTTAAAGGAGCTGATAATAAAACTATCTACGTTTGGTTTGAGGCAGTATTAGGGTACATATCTGCCGTCAAAGAATGGGCAGAAAAAATAATTAAAGATCCAGAAAAATTTAGATACTTTTGGAAAGATCCCAATACTAAAACAGTTTATTTTATTGGAAAAGATAATATCATTTTTCATTTAATTGTATTTCCAGGTTTATTAATGGCTTATAATAATGACAAAAAAGAAACTGATAGATTCGTTCTTCCGTATAATGTCTCTTCTACTGAATTTTTAATGTATGAGAATGAAAAATTTTCAAAGTCAAGAGGCATTGGTATCTGGATTGATGAAGCATTAGAATTGGCACCAATTGATTATTGGCGTTTCAATTTAATTTACAACCGCCCTGAAACTAGCGATACATCGTTTTTATGGTCAGAATTTGAAAACAACATTAAAGCTTTGAATGATAACATTGGAAATTTTATTCACAGAACTTTAACATTCATTAATAAACAATTTAATGGAAAAGTTCCCAAAAAATTAGAATATGACGAAATTGATAGAAATTTTATTGACAAAATCAATAATATTAGTTTTGAAATAAGTGAGAACTTAGAAAATTTCAATTTAAGAAAAGCTCTCAGAGAAATTGTTAATTTTGGAAAAGAAGGGAATGTTTATTTGAATGAAAAGGCACCATGGCATATAATAAAGAAAAATAAAGATTTAGCAGGCCACGTATTTAATATTTGTATTCAAGCAGTCTATGCATTTGCTGTCCTTTTAGGGCCTTTCATTCCTGATACTTCTGAAACAATACTCTCTTATCTAAATGCTCCATCATTGAAGGATATAAGATGGGAGAGTATTAATGAAAATTCTATAGAAGAGGGAATAAAAATGAAAAAACCTGAACCCTTATTTCAAAAACTTGATGTCGATGAGATTAAAAATAAACTCCAAAATTTAAGAGAACAAAAATTAAGAGGAGCTGAAAAAGGATTGATATCATATGATGATTTCAAAAAATTAGATATAAAAGTTGCATTGGTAGAAGAAGTAGAAAAAGTACTTAAAGCAGATAAGCTGTATAAATTAACCATTAACCTAGGGACAGAAAAAAGAACTTTAGCAGCAGGATTAGCAGAACATTATAAAGCAGAAGAACTAAGAGGTAAAAAAATAGTTGTTTTAACAAATTTAGAACCTAGAAAACTTAGGGGTATTACTAGTCAAGGTATGCTTCTTGCTGCAGTTGAAGGAGATAAAGTATCTATTTTAAAGCCAGATAAAGACATTCCTCCCGGAGCCAAAGTAGAATAATTATAGTTTTAATGAAAAGATAGGATTTAATCTAGCTACGATTTCACCCAAATCTAATTGAAGAGATTTGAGTATTACATCTCTTCCCCTATATTCAAATTGTAGTTCTTTTACATTTCTTAAAATCTTTAATTTAGATTTGTCTTTTACTAATTCACATACAAAATATCTTTGATCCTTATATTCAAGTACTCTTTGAACAGTTAATATATCAGGTAAAGTATAGCCTCCTCCATGGGGTAGTAAGTTAGCATTCTTTAGCAATTCTTTTAATCCTAGCTCTTCAGCTCTCTCCGTAAATTTATTATTTCGAAGGACGGTTCCTGAAAAATTTTTTTTTCCCCTAAATAAATAACATGCTATATCAGCTCTAAGCGCAGTAGGATAAATATTTGATTCAATATGATCACAGTTAGAATCGGTACAATTACTTCCTAAGTACATATTATTATAATCTTTTAAGAACTGATGAGGTTGATTGCAAATAATATTTAATTTATCACCAAATAAACGGGACCCAATGATTTCACGCTTTTTATTAGAAAATTTCAAAGCTTTATTATGAAAATCTAGATATTCTTTTGCATCAGAATCAAGTAAGACATATTGTGATCCAAATATTGTTTTTTCCTCAATTGACTTTTCTTTTAAAGTTTTTGAAGAATCAATATATAAACCTATACCGTATTTGTCATTTCTAAATTCAGGAGCAGAACCATGAATTAAGAACAAATATGGAGGAAATTTAATGTCAGATAAATTCTTAGTTTCAAAACAATTAACAAAATGGTTAGAAATTCCATAATCCCAATTTATTAAAATATTATCATAATATAGTTCTGTAGATTTAATATTATCAATTTCCTTGATAATATCATAAGGATCAGGTAACTCATCTAAACCTCCTGCCAATATTCCGCAACAATTTGGCTTTACATTTAAAAAGATTAATCTCTCTTTACCATTACCCCAATTTAACCGTCCACCATACCCTAAACCAGAATTCCACCTATAATTATTACGAGATATTGTTTCGTCTGGAGAGGATATAAATGTCGCTTTTGGGTCAAAACCATATTTTTCTTGAATTAATTGAAATTGTGAAAGACCATATTTCATATTTTCTCTGCATAATCTCGAAGCACCATCATTTAATCCCGTAGAAAATATGAAATTACTTGCTCTTTGCAATAAATCTTCTTTATTTAAATTAATTAAGTTAGAATGAAGGCTTCTTGAGCTCATTCGACTAAAATTTATTCCTTAATAAAGTTAAATAAGTTATATAATAACTTATTATATAATATTAATGATAAAATAATGCTAATCGCTAATAACTAAATATAAATAATATCTTATAAAAAATATTATGAGCTCAGTTAATGGCAATATTCTCTTTGATTCTGTAAAAGAAATAAAGTCTGAAGGAATATTTAAAGGATCTATAATAACAAAGTGTAATGATGATTACAAATCAGTAATTTTTTCCGATAATATGAGAATTACAAATTCGGAAGGAGTTTATATTACAGAAGGGCTGAATGTTGGTTTTAAACTCATAGGAAATAAGATGTCAGCATTTTCTAAAAAGGGAGATTTCTATTGGAAGGATAACATAAGTTCCCTTGAGTACTCTGTATTAATCCCCGAAGATATAATGAAGGTTTATGATGAGGGACAATTTGGTGACGCATTTCCTTTTACACTAAATTTATTACATACAGCGGGACTTTATTTAAGTAATTATGAATATGGTATAAATCATCTTGACTTTTTCAAAGGAGAGATTCTTAAGAATCCAGTTTCTCTAATAATGAATGGTATCATCGTTGCGGATAGGGTGGTTATCGATCATCGAGGTGATCCTGTATTTTACGATTGTCTGATTGTGGGAAGAGATCAAAAAGAGGATTTATCAGTATCGTATGAACCATTAACAAATGTAAAGAAGTCATTAGCAAATGTTGAATATATTATCATTTTAGGGATTGAAGAATTAAAATAAGAATAATCAAATTGTGACATTATGCTCTTATTTGACAATAAAAAGGCTAGATTACTGAATTTCTTAAAATTAGGAATAAATCCCTTTAAAAAATTTGTAATTACAGGAGAGATTAAAGAAGATCTGAGTTTAGTTAAATCTAGAAAAGAATTTTTAGATAAAATTGTTAAAGTCATTGAAAATGAGAAAAACTTTATTCTACCAATCGTTGGAGAAGTTGGAATTGGAAAAACGCACTTATTCTGGGCTCTGAAGAATAAATTATACTATCATAACGCATTTTATATTTCCTTAGAAAATGTAATAAAGAAATTCTTTTACAATATTTATTCTGAATTTATAGAAGCTATTGGTGTCGAACCATTAAGAAATATAGTTAATCATATATGTAATCAATGGGGCGCTTTAGAAAGAAAATTTGGCTTTTTTCATGTGGCAAATATAGAAAAAGTCAGAAAAATTGCATTTAATAAATTATCAGAACAATATCCTCAAGATGAAAGATTCGCATTATTAGATATAATAAACGGTATAACAACACACCAATTAGATTTGTATAAAAAAGTTGAAGCAGAGGGTTGGCTTTTAGCAGAATTGATGAATATCAAGGAGTTATCAAGTTTAAACATGAGGCATGATCTTAGGAACAGTAAAACGGCTTATATCATGTTAAAGCTATTAATCGAAAATTCTAAATTAGGGAGCGTTTTGTTCATTGATGATTTCGAAAAAGCTATTACTATGACAAAACCAGTAATAGAACTTGAAACAGAATCAGAGGAGGTTTTTGATCGAAGTTGGTTATATGGAAAGAAATCTTCCCCAGATAATCTACTTAAATCTAAAAAAATTTTTGAAAAATTATTTAAATTAAATCAGATCAATGGATTGCGAATCATCATAATGTTAAATTCTCTTAATTGCCTAGGAGAAATAAAGCGGAAATTACGAAATATTGATGGGGAAGTAATTTTAAATATAAAAGAGCCCATGATTATTCCTAAATTAGATGAAAATGATACCCATGAGATTTATAAGAAAAATTTAAAGGTTTTCCTTGAAAGTATAGATTTCGGAGATTATTTAAAACAATTTCCAAACGAGCTTTTCCCATTAAATGAGGAAATATTACATAAGATCTTTCAAAAATCAAGCGGAAATCCAAGAGAGATTATGAAATTGTTAATAAAATTATTTAATGAAATAATTTATTCTAGTGACAATTTAAATACGATTTTAGAAGATTTTCTTAACTCTAATTAAGCTATAATCTCTTTAATAGTATCTTTTCATATATCTCGATTTCATTGATTATAAGATTTTTATATTCTTCTTCCCATTTAGATTTGAGAATTAATTCCTTAAAACTATTTAAAGTATCAAAAGAGTTTATGTAATTAATTAATAAGGATCTAATAATTCTGTTATTCAAGAATTTATAGTTTTTAGAATAGTTCAAGAAATCTATTAAATCATTATTTTCCTTAATGTTCTTTTTAATGATATCAATACTTTTATCTAATATAACAGAACTAGTAGAATTAAGATTTTTCATTAGAATTATTAAAATATTCATAGGAATTGTTTCTATAAAAATTAATAACTCTAAAGCTTTTTCTTTAATTGGAAGATAATCTTCATTCAATGCAAAACTTAATAATTCAAGTAATTTCTCATTTGGAGCAAAATTTGGGGAAATCTTGATAAATGCTTGGAGTATTTCATCTCGTACCCATCTATCAGATTCAAAATAATTATTTACAAGATATTCGTAAAATTTTTCGTCTAATTTTGATATTGTTCCAATTTCTCCTAATAAGTATATAAAATTAATTTTTACTTTTTCTAATAAATTTGAATCAAGGTCATTCAAGATAAAATCTATTAAATCTGAAGGTATATCCTTTGCATTTTTACTTAATAAAATTAAATAATCATTTAACATTTCTGGATTATCTATTTCCTGGATTTTACTAATTATTTCATCTAAATTATCCATAAGTAAAACTGTATATCTTTCTTAACATTTTCATATATTAGAATCTAAATTATCATGATCCAATGTATTTGTCTCATTAATATCATCATTGTACTTTAGTACAGAAGTATCTTTAGATATCGGTTCTTTTTCTTTTTTACTTTTTAATTTCTTCTTTATCAAAAAATTTTCAAATTCCCATTTACTGATTTTATTTGTATCAAGAGCACCACTATTTTCTAAATAAGATTTAAAGTCGCTAACAATATTGATAACCTCGTCTTTTTTAAAATTTTTCTTAAAGATTAAACCCTTTCTTTCTAGTATATACTCTGAATACCACCAATAAAATATTAAAGCAACAAGTAAGATTAGGAAATTGTTAACAAGGTTGATTTGGCTCCGACTAGTATATGTGCCACTAATTGAACCTGCTCCAAGAATCATTATTACTTGACCTTCAATATATAGAATTGTAAAAGCAAACAAGAAAAATGATATATTATTTTCATTAAAAATCTTAAATTTATAGAGTTTATCCCCTAATCCTTTTAATACTAAAATTGCAGTAAAACTCATTAAGAGGATATCAATTAATACTCTAAAAATATCTACTCCAAGTGCCTGAGTGGCAGTTCTAAAAGAATATATAAAACTAAATGATTTATACCAAATGTAGAACCAAATTAATATATGAAATATGGATAAAAATATATTAGGTGTTCCATTCTTCAAGCCTTTTATAAACAAAACTATTAATCGCCAAGAGATTAATAATATTATTAAAAACATTGCAATATTCCATCCATAAAACCAATAAAGCGAATCAATTGGATCTGAAGGGCTTAAGGGCTCGAAAAATGGTATAAATCCATACAAGGTCCCTAATTGGATTAATATAGGTATAACCAAACTGACTATTAAGAAAAATGCACTCTTGTATTCATTATTTTTAACATTAATTTCATTCTGAATTATCCTTTCGTTTAATTTAATTGAGAAATCTTCAAATAAAATTCTTAAGAAAAAGATTTGTATTAGATTCCAGCCAAAGTAAATTATAATGAAGAATGAAGGAAGGAGAAAATCCCATCCTAAAAACTCTATCGGTAATTGAGAAGAAGAACCAAGTAAAAAGTAAATTAAAGTGATAATAAAACTAATTACAAGTGAGATTGTTAGAGAAACTATCTTTTTTGGTTCAAATTTTTTGTCTGATGAAAGCAGATATGGATGGCTTTGAGGAAATATTCCAATAATCATCAAGATTAAAAATGTTAATGAAAATGTTGTAGCAAAAAATAATACAATATTCCCAAGATTCGGACTTGGACTAAAACTTAATATTGTTATAATTAGAATAACTAAGAAAAATACGATTGTATACATTATATGATTCGGACTAAAGATTTTATGAAAAAAGTCATCTATTTTTCCTTTAAAATTAACCCTTTTAGCTTCTGAATTCATTAAGTTCAAAACCTCTTTTTTTAATAAAATATTGAAATTATAGATTGGATGAAATTAAATAACCGTTTAAAATATTAATAGTTATTTACAATTTTATGAATTTCTAGATACTCATTAAATCTTATTGTAACAAAAAAGAAAATTCAAAATCAGATAAAATTAAATAACTGTTAGGTGTTCTTATGCATATTTATCTAATAATAAATCTGAACTTAGAATTAAAAAGTGTTCAATAATGAAATCTAAAAATAAATATTTAATTAGTGAAGTAATTATCGTATATTTGATCTTTACTCTAACATTTGGTTTTTACGCAATTCCAATAAAAGTTGAATCATTAAGTCGGGATTTTATTCCTAAATCTTCTCAATTCGTTCCTCGAAATATACGTATAGCCATTTATGATGAACCGAATGTTACTGTACCATCTTATGGTGAACCAGTTTTAACATATAATTATAATAATATTGAATATATTCTAACTACGGCTGGTTATACTGTTTCAAATTTAACTACTACCCAAATTTTGAATCATGAATTAACAACAGCAAAATTTGATGTATTTGTGCTAGTCGATAATCTTCCAAGAGAGAGTATTGTTAATTATGTAAAAGAATTTTGGCTTGGAGGAGGAGCAATATTATCGTTTGATAGTGCAATAAGTTACCTTTGTTATGCTGGGATTCTCCCCCCTGAATCTGAAGGAGATAATGGATACTTCTTATACTGGGATTACTTAGTTTCTGCAACACAAAACGTTACCTTACGGCATCCTATTTCGAAATCGTATGCTTTAGGAGAAAATTTTACTAATTTTAATTCTGATTTTGCAACTTTTTTCTGGAGTGCTTTAATGGGAACAAGTATATCTAGTGATTTATATAAAATCGCTACTATTAATGGGAATGATAATGCTGCTACAGTTGTAGCTTATGAGCCAACGATCTTTAGCGGAGGAAAAGTTGTACACATTCTCACTAATTTTCAATTAGACGCAGATGATCTTGTCGTAGATGCTGTGGAGTGGTTATGTCCAAGACCAAAAGGTCGAATTCTATTTGATCTGTCACATTTACCCTATTATGGAATTGATCCATGGGATACATTAGCTGATTATTATCCAAGATTTGAAATCATACGTGATTATCTTGTAAATCGCTCTTATACAATTGATAAACTTTATCCTTCTGTAAGCGGGAATTTAACCACTGCAAATTTGGCTCCTTATGATGTACTTGTTATTGCCTTGTCCAATTATAACTTTACTTCCAGTGAAGTTTCAGTTGTAACAAATTGGGTTAATAGTGGAGGAAACCTTCTTATATTTGGAGAAAATACAATTCTGAATACACAAAATGAAAATGTTAATTATTTATTGAAAAATTTCGATCTTAAAATTAATTTAACATCCTCAGGTTCAGGTGCTGCTACTTATCAAATAGAACATCCCATTCATGAAGGTTGTAGTCAATTAACGGTTTCTGCTCCAGGAAAAGTTGTATATAGCGGTAATGCTTTTCCGATATTAGGTAGTGATGCAGATAATATTTTTATTGCCGGACAAGAATATGGCGATGGACGTATAATTCTTATGTCAGATATTGCTCCTTTTCGAGACTCAACTATAATGAGTACCGATAATCTTCAATACGGCATTAATCTCTTAAATTGGTTAACAGCATCCCAAGCCGAAGTTTTACTATATTTAGATCAAACAGGCCCACCAGATCCCAATGATAACTACTACAGAGCTCCAGTCACTAACGCTCTTAATGATTTAGGCGTTCCATTCTATTTAACTTATACTATATATTACTTCAATCTAAGTATGAGCTTTAATGAATATCCTCTTGCCATAATTGATAATCCTGTAGCATATATTGGCGGTTATTTTAGTGATGTTTTAAATTATATGAAATCTGGCGGTCATTTAATAATAAGCACCTATTCTTATGGTGTAACTTCTGGAGATCCGTTATGGGATTATTTGGGATTTGAACCTACTGGAGATACTTTTTCTACACCTCAACCTATATATATCTGGGACAACACTCATCCAATTTTTAATACGCCTGCCGATTATGGGGCTACTTCAATAAGTAGTACATATAACTATGTTATTACTGATGTCTGCAATTTAACAATATATGGTAATGCTACTGCAATAGCGGGATTAACAAGTTCAGCGAGCTCAGAGGGAGTAGCTGTAATTCTTGGAGCTGAAGGCCGATCTATAGCTAATGCTATGCTTGTGACTACTTATATAGATGATACTGACGATTCTACATACCCAGATGCTCAAGAGTTATGGGAAAACGAAATTGCCTATATGATGTCTATTATATATCCACCCACAGAACCAGATGGATTTAATTGGTTATGGATAATTATTATTGCTGCTATTATTGTAGGAGCTTTAGCAATTATAATAATAATAATCCGAAAACGTAAGAAATAGTTTAAATTAATAAAATTCACTTTTTTTTATTTTTTGCCAACAACACCTACATACAACGTAGTTTCATTAATTCCGTCAATATCTAATAATTTATTTAATTCATCATCATAGATTGCCCCTATTGTACAAGCTCCCAAACCTAATGATTCTACTACTAAGTACAAGTTTTGTCCTATATGTCCTGCATCTAAATAAATATATCTGTAACAGCGTTGTAAATATTTCCATTTTGATCGTCCAATTACAGCAGTTAAAATAAAAGTAACATTAGAATTAACAACCATCATTTGATCCAAACATCCTTCTGTAATATTTATAGAAAAATCACCAAGTTTTAACAATTCTAAACTATGCTCACGAATATTATAATGATAGATTCCTGGATCTATACCTTTTACGTTTAGAACAACTGGATAGATTTCAATTGGGAATAAACCTCCTGCGGAGGGTATAGTTCGAAAAGCAAACTGAGGAAAAACACGTGTCAAACCAGATATCCCAAATAGCAATAAACTCAACTCTTCTAATGATAGATCTTCTTTTTTAAATTCTCTTGTTGACTTTCGGTTTTTTATTACATCCCAAAATTTAATTGAATCATCAAATTGAGGCTGTGGCAATTTTATATTTCTAATCGCATTAGGATAAGTTTTATATGTTTTAGGCTTATTTCCCCAATCTAAATAATGTTGAGGCAACTTCCCTCTAATATATTTTGATTTTTGTTGGAAATTATCTCCATAATTATCTAAATCTTTTTCCATAAAATAAAATATATAGAATAAATTAAAAATTTTAGATTAATAAATTAAAATTCGCAATTAGAATGAATTTTTATCGTTAACGATATTGAATTAGTATGTTTAAACAGAAATTTTAAATATTTTTGAAACAATTTTATTTGGATTAGAGATGATCCAATTATGAATCTTGAAAAAAGTTTAAAAAGAATACCTTTCTTAAGTTTTCTTGTATCTTATAAATGTACTAATGAATGTAAGCATTGTGCTCTTCAAGCATCTCCAAATCAAGACGATGTTTTAATGGAACTTGGGGATTTAAAGAGATATTTAGAAGATATTACTTCAAATTATATCGTACAGGAAGTTGGTTTTTTTGGAGGAGAACCTTTACTCCATCCTAAATTATTAATTAGACTTATTGAAGAAGTAAAAAAATATGGTATTTCAAAGATAGGATTACCAACAAATGGATTTTGGGGAAAAAATGATGAAATTGCTAAGAAATATGCTCAAAACTTAAAAAGTGCGGGATTAAATCTTATTGGTTTTAGTGTTGACGCATTTCATCAAGATTTTATTTCGCTCGATGTCGTTGGTAGGGCAATAAATGCATCTCATGAAGCAGAAATTGAAACAATAATCTTGGTAGCCCAGACTCTAGGATCTGAAGATCAAATAAATCCATTTAATGAACAAACAAAAAAGATTACTGATACTCTTTCAAAGCAATTTCAGTTTTGCCAAGTAATAAAAAGTGAATTACAAGTGAGAGGAAGAGCCATGAGACTACTAACGGATTATTATCCAATGAGAACAATACCCTCAGATAAATGTCTTATTTTTAAGGTTCCTATGTTTATGATAGATCCCAATGGATGGGTTTTCCATCAATTATGTCATGGAATCTGTATTGGTAATGCCAAGGAAAATTCTTTATCTGAAATTATACAAAATTTTAACTATAGAAAACACCCAATAATAAGCAAATTAGTAGCTAATGGAGGACCTAAAAATCTTCTTGAAATTGCGATTGAAAAGGGATATAAACCTCAAAAGGGATATGCAGACAAATGTCACCTCTGTTCTAGTGTACGGAATTTTCTTCGTCCTTTTTACCCAAATATTCTTGAGCCTCCGAACTTATACTTTTAAGTTTGAAGAAAGAATAAAAAAAATTTTAAAGAAATTTATTAAAAAAAAACTATATACCAAGCTTTTCTAATATTCCAGATAATCTTGTGCGATGAAATTTTAATCCTAACTCATCAGAACTAAACCCCATTGCTAAAGCGTAAAGCTCAGTGATATACATCACTGGAACATTGAATTCAGTCTCGTAGATTTTACCTAAATCTCTCTGTCTCGTGTCAAATTGCTGATAGCACGCTGGACAATTGACTACGATAACATCTACATCAGCTTTTTTGATGGCATCCATCTTAATCTTTAAGTTCGCTAACCCATGTTCTTCATAAGCGTTAGTAACAGCGTTCCCACAGCATAAAACCTCTTCTCCGTATTCAACTACTGTTGCTCCACTTGCTTCAACAAGCTTCTTTAGCGTGGTTGGTTGCATGGGATCATCGGATTCCATCCATTCGGTAGGACGCATATAATGACACCCTGGATGTATAGCAACTTTTAATTCACTAAGTGGCTTAATAATTGTTCCTTTAATTTTCTCTAAATTATCACTCAGTACATCAACAAAATGCTTAATGTCTATTGTACCCTTATAATTTTTCCCAATCTTTGCAAGCTCTTTATTAACCTTATCTATCTTCGATGAATCGTGCTTCAATTGATACTGAACTCCTCTAAGAGTGTTTGTGCATCCATTACACAAAGAAATAATGTCTTTTCCTTCAGCTTCAGCCAAGCATAAATTTCTCGCACCAAGTGCTAGCCAAGCATCGTTATCAAACGATTTCATGCCTGTAGGATCCGGACAACACGAAAAGTTTGTTTGTGATGTTTCGATTCCAATCTTATCAAAAACCTTACGCGAGCTGGCCTCGATGAATGGAATACGATTTCCAATAGTACATCCTTCAAACATTTTATATTCTGTCATTTTCTTCTTACCCTCAAATTATTTTAATTTTTTATCAGATCCAATGTTCTTCAGTAATTTTTGTATTTCACTTATATCTGGAGCTGCAACAGGAGGTAACCCTAATTGGGTTCTCCTTCTCTCAATTGCAGGTTGTGGAGGAATTGCTTTACCACTTTCATATACAGCTTTTGCTTGATTGTAAATAGGGTCTGGACCCTTCCCTAAAGCAATACTTTGATTTTTGAGTAAAGCAAAAATCTCAGTAAGTTCAATGCCTTGAGGACACACTTCATCACAAGTAACACAGACAGTACAACCCCATATTGTTAGTTCCTCTTTATTAAGAAGTAATTCTTCATGTCCTAAAAGAGTCATTAAGATATTTTGTCTAGGGTTATATCCTGACGTTTTGTAAGAATTTGTCGTTACTTTCGTTATAGGACAATTATCTGAGCATTTACTACATTGATAACAATATTTAAGTACATCCGCTCCAAGCTGAAAATCCGTTGCTACTTTCTTAAAATCGACACTTGTTCCCATAATTTTCACTTTTTTTATTATTTTTTTACATATTTTACTTTTTAGGCTTTTGCCCCACGCAAGGGGTAGTTGTGTTCACTTTTTTTAGTAAACATTCATCCTAAGCCTATTTTCATATTTCGAGTTATTTTACTGCTTCAAAATACATATACCATTGTTCTTCGTCTTCGAGAAAGTCTGTTCCTAAGTGCTTATGTTTTGTTTGTTTCGCTAAATCTCTTGGAACAGATTCACTTGCTGGTTTATAGTCTGTTATTACTTTTAAGACAGTTCCAGGTCTCATTTTCATGAGTTGTTTTTTAGTTTTTAAAGCTGGAACAGGACAAACTAAACCACAGACGTTTAATTCCATATCAAATTTCATTTTAATTCTCTCCTTGATTATTTTTTTTAATTTAATCACATATAATTGAAAATATTGGCTCATCCATAGAAGGATCAGCTTTCATTTCTAATTCCATTAATTGAGCTAACCGAAGTGCTTCATATCTAGCTTTTTTAGGTTCAAGACCCGTTTCTTTCACAATATCAGTAATAGTGCTAGGACCTTTCTCTGTTATATAGTCTAGAACTTGTTGTCTTGGAGTTTTTTCGAAGCTAAAGAGTTCGCGTTTTGCTTTAAAATCGATGGCTGTTTTCAAATCCTCTTCATTGACTTCACCGATATCAAATAAACCTTTTTCAATGGCACTTTCTACTAATTCCTTACCTCGCTCAGTCCAAGCTATAACGGTCGTATACCCCGCTGCTGAACCAACTTCACCAGCAGTGATATCAGAATAAATTGCTGGAAAATCTTGGCAATGTTTACAGTGTGCTTTACAGCTTTCACATCGCTTCCCATCTTGAAGGTCAAGATCTTCTGGATTAACTGTCTCTGATTCCTCCTCAAGTTCCTTCAATATATTTAGCGACATTGTCTCACCTATAAGTGTGCATCCACATCTTTTATCTGGATGGATTTGTGAACTACAAAATAACCCAATCTTTAATATCTCTCTATTCATGCTTTCTTCGATATTAGCAGCACCTCTCATTTCACATGGCACACCAACAATTCCTACTGGATCAAAAGTCTCTCCAATGAGCTCAATTAGCCTTTCAAGGACACCCGAACGAATATAGACCACTCCAGCTTTTTCAACAACTTTATTTGGATCTGAGACTCTTTCTGCTACTCTATCTTCATCTTGTTCTTGAACCATCACGATTTCACTAATAGTTTGATTCTCCAATAACTCTTTTGTTAGGGTTGTCACAAACCCTCCACTTGAAGCTTTAGCAAGAATTTCCTTATTTTTACTTCTTAAAGAATAAATACCTAAAGCTGGTTTAACTTCGAAGTTTTTTTGAATAACTTGTGGACAATTTTGATAACATCTTCCGCAGTCTTGGCCATCTTTCTCAAGTATACAATAATCTTTAAGTGTTGGAATCATATCTTTCATTTCGATATGTTTACAAGAGCCCACACACAATCCACAGCCTTGGCAAAAGCCTTCGTCAATAATTTCAGATTTTAATAATTCATAACTCATGATTATCCCTCTTTAATTTTTATTTCCTTTACAATACCGATTGGATCAATTGTAAATTCTACTGAACCATTTTTGTAAGTTCCTTCAACTATTTCAAAAATTTGAGTTTTATAATCTTCAAAGTTGTCATTATCATCAATCTTCGACCTAAATCCTCCAAAAAATACATTTGATAAATTCATGTTTCCAGCAATGCTCCTGATTTCATCAGTGATTTTCTTATATTGAACTGGATCCTTGTTTTTAATTGCTTTTTGAAGTTGTTCTTCTAATTTTAATAGTTGATTTCTATATTTTTTAGTTTGTTCACTTACTTCTATATTGTTAATTTCTTCATAGGTTTGAATAATTTTTAGTGTTAATGAGATTGAATGATCTCCCCCTAATAACCCTGAAATTAGTGGTAATTCTTCAAGCAGCCTTCCTGTGAAAACGTCTTCTAATAAGGTACCACTAGAAGGAATTCGACCTTTTGGTAATCCCGATGTTGGTAAAGTAAATCGAAAGAAATTTCCTACTAAATCAGGTAGACTTGCTGTTAAGTCATCATCTTTATCTGCTAGCTTATCGGTAGCACCCTTTTCAGAATGTTCAGTAGCAATTTCAATATTTCCCATAAGTGTTCCAAACATGCCTAACATTCTGATTCCAGAACGCTCTAAAATTGGTTTGCAACCTCTACATGGAGCGCTATAATCAATACATCGTTCTTTACATTCTTTAGAGACAAAACCATTACAAAGATATCCAAGATCATTGAAACATGTCTCTGCATCATCTAATTCAATTTGTCGTTTTACTTCTTCTAAGTAATCACAAGTTTTTTTCCTTCCGCACACAATACAAAGATTGTTTAATTTAGGGAGATCACTATCCTCAATCTCTAATTTCAGTTCCTCAATTTCCCCTAAACAACCATTAACATTAATTGATTCATCAATAAATTTACTTAAAGGAGATACATCATGACCTTTTTGATTGGCAAGAGCAAAAACGCCTCCAGTAGTAGCACAGTTTCCATAAGCAATCACTTTTTCCGAATTTATCTTTATTTCAGTTAAAATATCCTTATTCTCTGGCAATAAAAATCCAGTGATAATTGATACATCTGTTTTTTCCGATTTCCAATTTCTAGGATCATGAACAAATTCTATTTTATACATTGAATCTCCTCTCAAAAGAATAGTCTCATTGAAACATTTATTACATCCATTAAATTGAAATATTTTAACATCCATCTTTAAAAGTCCCCTCCTCTCTAATTGCGGTTGCTAATCGTTCTACAATATCGTCGAAATCTCCGACAGCTGTTTCTCCTTCTGCGGCTCGAGATGTATATTGATTCACAAACTGATCACTATAACCTAATTCTTTAAACAACTTTTTCATCAATTTAATTCTATGCATTGATAAAATATTCCCATTAAAGAAATGACATGCTCCCAAACAACAACCTACACATGCAACTGCATCTGCTCCGTTGCTTAAAGCATCCATAATCTGAATAGGACCGACTTGACCAGTACATTGAACTCTAACAATACGAATTGCAGGATTATATGCCATTCGGGCCACACCAGCTGTATTAGCTGAACCTTGCCCACATTCATTACACATAAAAACTACAATATTTTCCATTTTTTCGAGCACTTCTGGCTCGATATATTCACATTCACTCATTTTCGCAAACAACGCCTCCGCCTGATATGGCGATTATTTCATCTAACAGTTGTTCATCACTAAAATTCAAAAGTTGAATTGCTCCTGTAGGACAAGCAGGCATACACATACCACAAGATTTACAGGCAACTTCATTCACCATAGGAGTTCCATCATCATTAATTTCAATTGCAGCTGGAGCGCACACTGTTTTACATAGTCCGCATCTAACACATAAATCAAAATCTACTGAAGGAATTAACATCTCCTTTTCAATATATCCTCTAACAAGTGGGGCTGCAGCTATAGCTGCGGCATTACCTGCTTGGGCAACAGACTCGGAAATGTCTTTAGGACCTTGAATTGCTCCTGCTAAGAAAATTCCTCCTTTACTACTTAATGTGGGATTCATTTTAATGTGAAACTCTTTTAAGAACCCTTCTTTCGAACGTAATACATGTAACTTTGATCCTAACGGGCCAATTCCCTCGGGCGGAACCATCGCTGCTGAAAGTACGACCATATCTGCTTTTAACTTTAAAGGTGTTTGACTTAAAGTATCTTCAACTATAACTCTTAATTCTCCAGTAATAGGATCTCTTAATATTTCAGATGGCCGTCCTCTTATAAATCGGACTCCTACTTCTTGAGCAGATTTGTATAATTCTTCGAAGTTTAAGCCTGGAGTTCTTACATCAATATAGCAGATTGTAACATCTGTATCAGGATACATTTCTTTAATAATCCTAGCGTTTTTAATCGCAAACTTACAGCAAACTCCGGTGCAGTATTCATTTCCAACTTGGTCATTTCTGCTACCAACACATTGGATCATTACAATACTTTTTGGAATCTTTGCATCTGAGGGTCTTAAAATTTGACTATTAGTAAGCGAACCAGGTGCTAACATCCTTTCTAATTTTAATTGTGTAATCACATCGTCATATCCTTCTTGACCATAATGATAAGCTTCTATTTCAGAAGGATCATATTCATCATAACCTGCAGCAACTACTATTGAACCGACTTTAAATGTTTTAGTTTCTGGTTGCATATTAAAATCGACTGCTTGAACTGGACATACGTTAATACATGTTTTACATTCAATACAATTATTTTTATCCCTTACATAAGTTGCTGGAATTGCTTGTGGATAAGCTTTATAGATTGCGTTTCTTATTGACATTCCACTATCCCATTCGCTTGGCAACTCAACAGGACAATTAGCAGCACACTCTCCGCATGAAGTACAATTATCCTTAACATAACGAGGCTTTATCTCAACCTCTACTTCAAAATTTCCCATCGAACCCTCGACATTTTTGATATGAGCGTTAGTGTATAGTTCTACTAAAGGGTGATTTGCAACCCCATTAGTTAATGGGGAGATTGAACATTGTGGACATTCTAAAGTTGGAAATGTTTTATTCAATTGAGTCATATGACCACCTATTGTCGATAACCTTTCAATTAAATAAACAGGAATTCCTAATTCAGCTAAATCATAAGCAGAACGAAGTCCAGCAATACCTGCTCCTATAACTAAAGCAGCTTTAGTGGTAGGAACCTTACGAGTCTCAACATCTTCTAATTTTCTAGCTCTATTTACTCCCGCCTCAACCAGTTTCATTGCTTTTTGAGTAGCTTTATCCTTTTCTTTCTGATGAACCCAACTATTAAACTCTCTTACATTTACTTGTTGATGTCTATGTTTGTTAAGACCCATTTCTTCAATAGTTCTTGCAAAAGTCCTTCCATGTTGATTCTTTGAACAAGATGCGACAACAGTACGATTTACACCTAAATCTTCTATAGAATCTTTAATCATTTGCACTCCTGGTTTAGAACACATAAACATATAATGTTCTGCTCTAACTACATTAGGTAAATCCTTAGCATAATCAGCTACTTTTGAAACATCAACCGTTCCAGCGATGTTATGACCACAATGGCAAACAAATACCCCAATTCGGGGTTCTTCGTCAGATTCTATCCCACCCTTGATTTTGTCAGAACTTTTAACTTTTTCTTCTTTGATTGTCATTTAAATTGCCCCCTCTTCCCTTTTTATTTCTTCTACCCCAAAAATGAAATTTCTGCCCATTAATTGATATTGAAGACCAATAAATTCTTGATCCATACCCATACAATAGGCAACAAGCTGAGAAAGATGAATTACTGGATAATCATAATTAAAACTCTTATTTTTGTTCAAATAATCTTGTCCCGTCTCAAATTGTAAATGACAGAACGGACAGATATCTAATATAAAATCTGGCTTAACCTCATCGATATTCTTCATTTTTTCGCTAAAAATTGTCATACTTGCATCACCTGAATATGCTTTTACTCCACCTCCGGCACCACAGCAAGTAAGTTGTTCTTTGAATCTAACTGATTCTATTCCTAAAGCCTCAACAAATTCTTCGATAATTGTTGGGCCCTCTGAACTTTCAATTTCTCTGATTCTAGTTGGTTTTAAAAAGTGACATCCATAATGAATAGCCGCTCTGGCATTCACTTTTCTTATAATATGATCTTCAATTCCCCAAGGTCCAATTTCGTATCCAAGTACTTCAGCTACGTGTCGGACATCTATCGTACCTTTATATTCGTAATCACCAATTTGTTTAAGCTTCTCATTTACTAATTCACGATGTTCTTCATTTTCTTTCAAATGTTTATTTACTTCTTGAAGTGTTCCGAAACATCCATTACATACGGTTAAAATGTCCGCGTCTAATTGTTCTGCTATACATAAATTTCTCGCTGCTGCTACCATCCAATCAACTTTATTGAAAGAACGGAACACGCCAGGAGCAGGACAACAAGTTGCTTTTTCCATATCCAAAAGTTCATACCCTAGTTTATCCATAACAAATTTCGTTGATTTTTCTATAGCAGGATATCGATTCGGCATGAGACATCCTAAAAAAAATGCGAATGTATTTTCTTTAACCATTTTTTATGCCTCCTCTTTATTCTTTTTTTCCTCCTTAACAGGAGGTAAATCGAACATATTTTTTTCAATATTTTTTAAATCTTTATCATCTCCTTCCTGCTTGAACTTAAATGCAGTGGGAGGTAGTTCTTCTAAACCTAATTCGACTCTTCTTTTTCTTACTTCGTCATTTATCGGTACTGCATGACCAAAGTTTTTTAAATATCCAACAACAGCCCTATGATTAGGTGAAATATTACCCCTTTTCGTAGCATAATTTCTTAATTCCATAATCACATCTGTAGGTCTTACATCTCTAGGACATCGCTCATAACATTGATAGCATGTTGTACATAGCCAAATATCTGGATCTTCTAATACCGATAAATCTCCAAGAACAACTTTTCGAATAATCGAACGAGTTTTTAATGCAGTCCATCTACCACTTTCACAACTTGCAGTACATGTTCCACATTGAATACATTTCATAATATTTGATCTTCTCTCAATGTCTTTGAAATATGCTGGATCAAAATCTTCATCCACCATATATTTCCTTTGTTGTTCTTCTGTTTCAGACATTTATTATCACCAATTTATTATCTTGAAAAAAAAAAAAAAATAAAGTTATAATGAGACAATCCTTCCACCATCAGCCATCTGTAAAAATGAGGCTGCTCCAACAGGTTCTTCCACGAAATCTAATAGATCTTCTCTTTTAATCCCCATTAAATCCATTGTCATTTGACATGGATATAATTTCATATTACCGTTCTCAACAGCTTCCTTAATCATGCCCCATGGATCTTCAATTCCAAATTTTTTCATCCTTTTCAAAAAGATTTTTGCCCCCATTCCTTTCATAGGAAATGGCATTCCAGCAGCTTTGGGCTTAAATTTCTTTTGTAAAAGGTTTAAACCCCAGAAGGTAAAGAAAAAATTCATTTTAACATCCATCGCATCCCCTGTGGTGCCTAGGATCATCATCATTCCAAACTTTTCGAATGATTTATCCTTTACAATAAAATTTATTGTTTCGGCCATATTTTCCACCTTTTTTTATTTTTTTTGATTTTTTTATTTTTATTTTGTTTTAATTAATTTTTTTGAAGTCAGCTTCTTGCTAACTTTACCATGATTTTTCTTGATTTTTTAAAAAAATTTTAAATTTAATTTATTAAAATTGATAACTTTATATCCACGAGATTACTTTTTGACTACTATCTAAAAGGTCTACTAACTCACTATATTCAACAGGCTTTACGTTCCCATGTAATCGCTCAATTGGTATGCCTCGCGCATTCATATCTGGAATCATAGCATAAACAGATAAATCTAATCCTAACAATTCTTCAATTGCTTTTGGAAATCTTGCATTAATAGTGAAACCAATTACCCCATCATGAATCAGTACAAATTTGATTTCTGATCCTTTCTGAATTTGAGTCTTTAGAAGAGGTAAAAGTCTCTCTAAATGATTCCCTGTTCTTTCACTAAATCCGAATAAATATAATATATCCAATTTTTTTCCCTCCATTAAAATCTAAAACAAACATCAGCTTGTTCTATTAAATCTGCTAATTCGGTTAAATTAATAATTTTAAGACTTTCATATTCGATAAGATCCTCTTCAGTCATTCCTGCTTCTTTAAGTGCTGAATCCATCACATATAGCTCCAGATCAGATAAATCCGCCATTTCAATTACCTCATCCATAACATCCATGCCAACAGCGTTTGGTTTAGCATTTTTATTTAGTAGATATACGGCATCTCCTGTAAATACTACTTGACAGCTTATATATTCTCCTAAGGCTACAAAACCAGATCCAATCCTTATTGCTTCTGCTGCTGAATTCTTGCCAACTGGTGATTGGTCAGTAATAACCACTACTGATTCGACCATTTTTCTAACCTCCAGTTCCAAAAACTATTACTTTATCGGTTTCAACTGACCAGTTTGAGAAGTCTCCTAAACCTTCTTCAGTTGCGCCATCAATGAATTCATGTTCTTTAATTCCAGTCAGACTTACCCATGTGCTACAGCCAGCAACGGGAATTTTATTCTCAAGGCAGAAATCTTGAATTTTTTTTGGAAGGTTTCTAATTGAAGAACCACTGCTAATATCCTTTTTTAAGTTATAAACGCCTGAACCGTAGAAAAAGAAACCTTTGATTGTGTGTCCTTTTTCTATGATAGCTTTTGACAATTCAATTAAAGAATCAACCGCTTCAAACTTATACGGCTCCGTACTAATAAAAAATGTATAAGAAATCATCGTTCGTGCCTCGAATAATCAATACTTTATGCTTTTTTAATAAAGAAAACAACTTGACCGTTATTTTCATTAGTCTCAAGTAATTCATCGCCAGTTTTATGTAATAAAGCAGGAACATCCTTTAATGCCCCTTTATCATCAACAATTAGTTCTAAGACTTGTCCAGGATTCATCTTTTTTAATTCCTTTTTTGTCATTAATACAGGCATGGGACATTTCTTCCCAACTGCATTAAGTGTTATATCAGCCATTTTTTTCATCCCTTACAGTTATTTTTTCTATTTTTTTAACTTTTAATACCAAATTAGTTTAAAATTGGTATTATTTATAGAAAAAAATGCAAACAAATATTTAAATAATAGTTTTTTTTTTTATAATCGTGGAACTTTTTAATAAAAAACCACTAAATTTAGTAAAGATACTAGAGAAAAAAATTATTAATAAGTAAGAACTATATTTTAATAACTTAAAAAAAAATTTGAGATATTAAATATCAGATTTAAAGTTTTAAATAATAATTAAAACAAAAGCAAGAGATTTTTTATGGTTATAACAAATGATCTAAATGACTCTTTAGATGATATTGACAGAGAGATACTTGTATTACTACAAGACGACGCAAAGATCACAATTAATGAGATTTCCGAAAAAGTAAAAGATCGTTTAGGATTAGACGAACCAAAAAGTGCAACCGCAATTAGAGCCAGAGTAAAAAGGTTAGAAAGGGATTTAATAAAGAAATACATGGCTATAATTGATTGTAGTAAATTAGGATATCGAGAAATGGTTATTGCCTCCCTTCGAGTGAATTCTCAACAGCCTATTGACGATATAAAAAAGAAAATCGAGGATTTGCAGCAAGTTAAATACGCTTACATCGTAACAGGAGAATATCCCCTTATTGCTATGTTCAAATGTTTAAACCATGAAGATGCAATGTCTTTAATCGAAAAATTAAGAAACATGCCAGGGGTAGAAGAAATTAAAACTCAAATTGTCCTAGATAGGATAAAAGAAGACCATTCAATAATCATTCCTGAATGAGAACATTAAAAATCTTTTTTGTAAAACCTTTTGGGAATTTTCTGTATGACTTTAGATAAGTTGAATTTTATGATTAGATTTAGAAATAAAACTATAAATATATAAAATCCATATATTTACTATTTAATTTAATCACAACGTAAAAAAATAGTGGATATTTTTGGAAGTAGTAGACATATTACATGGCAGTTTTAGTCTGGTCTTTGTTATTATTTCCTTCATTGTCGGATTCACGATACTTTTGAAGTATTTTAAACTTAAAAATCGATTACTTGTATTAGTTGGACTCACTTGGATTGGATTATCTTTCCCTTGGCTTCCAGATTTAATTTCATTCCTAATGAGTCTATTTGCACAAAGTACACTCTCAAGAGAATGGTATTTTATTATTGGAAACGTGTTTCTTCCAATCGCTTTAATTCCGTGGATGATGGCTTATACAGATATGATCAGAAGAGATAGGAAAAACTTATATATGGGTCTAATTGTAGTTCTTTGTATTACTTTTGAGATTATGTTTTTCTCTTTATTTTTTATTGATATCAATTTAATAGGTAGTTTAACTAGTGCATTTAGTGCTGATTTTGGAATCCTTTTGATAGTATTTTTATTCATAACAATGATAATAATGCTTACTACAGGCATTAAATTTGCTCGTGAATCTATTAAATCAGAAAATAAGGAAATAAGATTAAAAGGGAAACTTCTTCAGGCAGCATTCATTTTATTTACCATCGCAGCAATTCTAGAAAAAACGGCGAGATCCATTATGTTAGGTCTTGTTTTTCAAGATCCTACAGATCTTTTGTTACAAGTAATGCTCGCTATAGTACGCACGCTATTGATTCTTAGTGCATTTGGCTTTTATGGTGGATTTCTCTTGCCTAAATGGATGAAAGAAATTCTTATGAAAAATATATAATATTTTTCTTTTTTTTATTATATCTCTTAACTCTTAATTCTGATAAGGATTAATTAAAGAGTACTTAATTACATTAAGTAGAATAATTACTCAAATTTTCTTTATGATCTTCTTTTCTTTTATACTATTCATTCGCTTAAAGAAATTTTTTTACGCTGTATGATTATCAAGCTCACAATACTTACCAATACAAATATAAGGATGATATTTCCAGATGGGATGGCATTTTCAACTATTTTTAATGTTGATATTGTTTGATTGTTAACTTTTATTTCTTCTCGTATTAAAATCCCTTTTTCGTTATACGTAAGGATTGCTTGAACATTATTTATTTCAATCGTAATTGTATTACCCTGCACAGTTGCAGAATAGGGTGTTTGAGATTCAATAAAACCTTTGATTATATTTACATCAACAGGGTCATTTGGAATAGCATAATATCCTCCATAGCCTCCGATCAACAGGTTTTCCATATGCTGATGATATTGAAAAAATTGCATTGTTTTATTATAAGAAAGTAATTCCTGGTTCTCAAATTCTATAGAATCCATTATTAATATTTCATACTTATTTGTATTGGAATTTAACTTGCTTACGCTTATGTTTATAACTAATACATCGAAAAATTGATATATGTTCTCAATTGAAACGTTGACAGTAGTCAAAGTTGAAGCCGTCTCAAAATCATATTGTATAAAGTCATCCTCATCTACAGGAACAGATGAATCTCCTAATCTAAATGATCCTGATAAAAATATTGCATTTACAGGAAGAATAATACAGCATAAGGTTAAAATGAAAAGTATGGTACTCTCTATAATATTTTTGTTATATTTTGTCAATAATAATACCACCTATTATATAATCTAATAACAATTTACAATTATTTAAATTCATAGATCTAATCCCTTTTAAGCAATAAAACAATTTTATAATAAACTCAGAAATAAATATTAAATCATAAACAAATTACAACAAAGGATAATACAGATGGTAGAAGTGAGATTTCCAAATGATTTTATGTGGGGTGTTGCTACATCCAGTTATCAAATTGAAGGTGCTTGGAATGAAGATGGGAAGGGTGAGAGTGTCTGGGATAGATTAAGTCATACTCCTGGTAAAGTGAAAAAAGGTGATACTGGAGATATCGCCTGTGATCACTATCATCGTTATAAAGAAGATATCCAAATTATGAAAGAAATCGGACTTAAGGCATATAGATTTTCAGTATCATGGCCCCGAATCTTTCCAACAGGTAAAGGGATGGTAAACCAAAAAGGGGTAGAATTTTATGATAAGCTCATCAATGGATTATTGGATAATGGTATCGAGCCATTCCTGACGCTATATCATTGGGATTTACCAGTTGCATTTAATAAAGTTGGTGCATGGGAGAGCCCTGAAGTAATTGATGCTTTTGTAAATTATGCTCAATTTCTTTTTAATCATTATGGAGACCGTGTTAAGTATTGGATAACATTTAATGAACCTCAAGTCTTTACTTTTCTGTGGTATCCTGTAGGATTGTATGGAAAGGGTGAATTTGAGTCTGCTCTTAATGCAACACATATGATAAATATTGCTCATGCAAAAGCTGTAAAAGCTTATCGAACATCTAATCATCCTGATGGAAAAATTGGAATAACACTTGATTTGTCTCATATATATCCAAGAAGTAGTTCTGAATTAGACATTAAAGGCGCGAAATTGAAGGATGGATTGAATAATCGGTGGTTTTTAGATCCTGTGTTGAAAGGGGAATATCCAGCGGAAGTGATGGATTTGATAAGAAAGAATTTCAGCTTTCGTTTGCCTCCAAAAAAGGATTTAGAGTTATTCAAGGATAATCCGATTGATTTCTTAGGCATTAATAATTATTTTTGTGAAAGGGTCGCTATTAAAAAAGAAAAAGATTTAGGTAATATTTGGAAATTACTCATTTCATTCCGACCAAATATTAATGCTGAAGTCTCAGAAATGGGATGGGAAGTATGCCCACAAGGTTTCTATGATTTACTCAAGAGAATTGATAAGGATTATGAACATCCTGAAATCCATATAACTGAAAATGGAATGGCCTGTAAAGACAATAAAATTGTAGAAGGTACAATTCAAGATGATGATCGCATTAGTTATCTTAAAAGATATTTAAAAGCTGCCAATGATGCGATACAAGACGGTGTCAACTTAAAATCTTATTTCTTATGGAGTTTAATGGATAATTTCGAGTGGATATATGGCTACTCAAAAAAATTTGGTGTTATTGAAGTCGATCTTGAAACTCTTGAACGTAGATGGAAAAAAAGTGCATTTTGGTATAAGGATGTAATCCAAAAAAATGGATTTGTTGTTTGATTGCTTTAACTATCTGTTTCTTTAAGATCTCTTAATTAAACAGAAATAATAAATTGCATTAAGAATTGAAATAGATTAACAATTCAATAGTAAATATTAAAGAGAAATAGTTTAATATGAATCAATTAAATCCAAAATGGGTAGAGTTTGTAAAACGCTTTGTAAATTCTAGTCCTTACTTAATAAATCAGAATATTAAACTACTAGATTTGAAATATGGCGAGTCATTTTTAGAAGTAGAACTCAATCGCATCCATCTCCAAGGTTACGGCTACGTTCATGGAGGTGTCTATTCGGCGTTAGTAGATAGTGCAGGTTTTTTTGCGGTTTATACACAAGTTGAGGGCGATAATAGTGCAGCAACAATAGAAATGAATCTTAATTATTTATTTAGTGTTAAAACTGGTAAATTACTCGCTCATGGTCGCTGTTTAAATCTTGGAAAAAGTATTGGTTTAGCAGAAGTTACAATAAGAAATGAAGAGGAAACACTTCTAGCGTATGGTTCAGTGACGGTAATGGTTAAACCTCCATTAAAGTCACTTAAAACAGTTCATTTACCATCTAAATTCAGTGATTCGATTTGATTAATTGAATAATATTTAGGTTTGAGCCCTTTGGTTATTCTTCTTTTTTGAAAAATACATAATATCTATTCTGGATGATACACATAGATTCCTTTTTCTGTATCTTCATTAGCTAGTTTTAATCTATGGAACATAAAAAAATGTGATATAACTCGTGCAGTTGATTTAAGTTCTTGAATAAGTTTTTCTTCTAACTTATTATTGGTTGCTTGTAATAAATAACAAATCACTACATCAGCATTGCTTAAATCATGTTTAAAAAAATCCCCATAAACAACCTTAATTTTCCTTCGCAAACCTCGTATTGTTATTAAAAATTGACACCAGAGATAAAGCAAAAGGTTTATCTCAATACCAATAGCTTTTGCACCAAATTTTCGTGCCGCAGTTACTATAAAACGTCCATCTCCACATCCTAAATCATATACCACTTCATTGGGTTCTATATCAGCCAAAGAAAGCATTTCCCGTACTTTCTTCATCCTAGTGGGAACCCAAGGCGCACCTTTGATAAGTGACCAACAAAAGAAAAATCCAATTAAGATACCAGTTATAATTAAACAGAATGCAATAATTTGAAGAAAATTAGTCATTTTTTCGGACAATTTACTGAAATAATTTTTGAAATTTGAATCTTATTTTTTGAAATTTTTAAGTTTTTCACCTTTATTATCAAATGATTTGAGATTTACAAGTGAAATTCCTATGATTACTAATAATAAGGAAAATGGATAGATAAAAACATCAAATTCTTCTTGTAAAAAGATAGCTGAGAAAAGTACACCAAACAATGGTACTAATGTTTGAAAAATTGCGGCTCTACTAGCACTTAATCTTTTGACACCTTCTAAGTAGAATGTATATGCTATGATTGAAGATAAAAATGCTAAGTATGCAATTCCAAACCATATACGAGTTGGAATAGTAAAATATTCCAATGGATTAAGGTATTGTGGGCTAATTATTAATGCTATAGGAATTATTGTTAGAAATCCAAAAAATGATACCCACGATATTATCCATAAAGAGCTTGGTTGATGGGATTTGCTATTATTTTGAGTTTTATTTAAAAAATGACGCGAAAGTACTGTATATACCGCATAAGCGAATGCGCCAGCTAATATTAAAAAATCACCAAGAAATCGATTCAAGACATCCACATTCGGAGAAAATCCTACAACAATAATAACGGCTATGAATGCCATCAGAGTTCCAACAACTTTTTTCCATGTAAAAAATTCCGTTTTTAAAAAAGTACTAGAAAGTATTACCACCCATATGGCATTTGTAGCAACCATTATACTAGCATCGCTCGCAGCGGTAAAAATCTCACCGATAAGATAACCAGCTTGATAAATTGTTACAGAAGTTAACCCCATAAATGTTAAAATCTTCCAATTTTCTTTCGCAAATTGCCAGTTCAATGTACCTTCTTTAATTCTAAGAATTATAAAAAAACAAATTACTGCTAAAAAATAACGAATGAATGCAATCATAAAAGGAGGGATAGTTGCTCCTCCAACCTCCTCGGATACTAACCATCGACCAATTGGCCAAGTACCACCCCAGATAACAGCAGTACAAATTAATAAAAGATAAGCAACAATTTCCTTTCTTCGATTGGCATTTGAGTTTGATTCTATTATAACGCCACCTACCTTAAATATTTTTTAATCTAAAATTAGTATAATTACTGATCTACTAATTTAGATATCGTTTTATAATTAAAAAAAATAAGTGAATTTTTATTATTAAAAAAAAATAGGTTAAAATTGCTTCTTCTTGAAATATCTCATGTTTATTGGGATTGCTAACAGTATTATTGTTGTGATAATGAGGTATATATTATAACCTGGTATTGCTGGGGGTTCAGGCGAATAATTAAAATAAATACTCATCTCTTGTAATAGCTGTTGAAAGAACAACCGATTTATGAACTAATGTTTGAATTTGATACAGAAAACTTATAAAAAGCTTGGTGCTGAAAAATATCTCCCTTTAATATGTTTAGGGGATTTTTATGAAGCAGAGGGTTTGGGTTATGGATTTACTCGTACAGAAACACTTGGATTTGATGGTCAAATATGTACACATAGATTTGTAAAAAATTACAAGACTCCCAAAGCTTGGCCTCCTTATGATCTAAAAGAGTTTAATGCAGATTTTTGGGAAAAGTAACTGAAATTCATTTTGAATAAAAAAAGAATTTTTTGAATTACCGATTCGAGGAAATTTCTTTTTTTTATAATTAAAATCAATATCCTAAATTATTTTGATTTAGAGAAAGATATTCTTATTTAGCTTAATCATAGGAAACATTTAAATTATTTAAAAAAGAAATATCTATCAATTTTCAACTTTTATTTCAAATTAAATTTAAATAGGTGAAATTCATTGGAGCTTGATATGCAGGAAGAGATAAAGAATGATAGCTTAATTTATCCTGATCATTTATTCCCTGAAAAAAAAGGTCTTGCAAAAGCTTTCCATCTAGCAGAAAGTTTTGGCCACATTGATAATGTAAATTCTGTAGCGTTTTCAAATGATGGTAAATATCTAGTTAGTGGTTCAAGTGATAAAACAATAAAAGTTTGGGAATTTGAAAGTGGAAAAATTTTAAGCTCTAAGCTAGTTCATTCTGAACCTATTTTATCTGTTGCAATATCTAAAGATAATAACTACATTATTAGTAGTTCTTCAGATAAATTAATCAAAATTTGGGGATTAAAAAAAGGAAATCTTATCCATGAATTAAAGAATCATTTAGATATAGTAACATCTGTGATAATTTCTCCTAATGGTAAAGATTTTATAAGTAGTTCAAAAGATATGAATGTTTTTGTATGGGATTTGATGAAGGGGCATCAAATTCAAACATTAGTTCATAAATCGGCTGTTCTTTCGACAGCTATTACAAGAGATGGAAACATATTAGCATGTGGTTGTGAAGATAAAACTATTATTATTTGGGATCTATCAAAAGATAAAATTTTACGGACTATTAAGGGTCATAAAGCAGAAATAACTTCGCTAGCAATCTCTCCCCGCGAAAACATTATAGTTAGTGGTTCTGCGGATAATTCTGTGGGTGTATGGGATCTATTAAAGGGTAAATCTATAGAAATCTTGAATGGACATTTAGGACCAATTAATACTACTGTTATTTCCCCGGATGGAAACATCTTGGCAACTGGTTCTGAAGACAAAACAGTTAGATTGTGGGAACTTTCGACAGGCAGACTTATAAAAACTATTCAAGGTTATACTGATTCAATAACATCATTATCTTTCTCTCCTGAAGGAAATTATCTAGCAATTGGTTCTACAAGTAATAATATAATCATCTGGGATTTAACAGAAGGAAAACTATTAAATTCCGTAGCAGCTCATTCAGATGGAATAAATTCAATATCAATTTCTCCAAATGGTGAATATATCGCAAGTGGATCAAATGATAATTCTGTAAAACTTTGGTATTTAAAAAATCAGAAGTTAATCAAATCTTTTATAAATCATAAAAAACCTATTACTTCCCTTAGTTTCTCACCTGAGGGTTTAGTACTTGCTAGTAGTTCATTGGATGGAAAGGTATTATTATGGAATCTCAGAGATTTGAAGTTATTAAGTGTGATTTCGAAAATGGGTAATGTTGCTAATTCAATTGCATTTACTCCAAAGAATCGACAATTAATTTTAGGTTTAAATAATGGAAATTTAAAAATATATGATTTTCCACTCAAAATGATCACAGACACTTTAAAAGGACATAAAGGTGCAATTTCTTCATTAATTATTACTCCTAATGGAAGAAATTTTATTACCGGCTCGGAAGATAAAACAATAAAGCTCTGGGATCTTTCTTCCAGAGAGGAAATTCAAACTTTTAAAGGACATAAAGGTAAAATAACATCAATAGCAATATCTTCAGATGGTAAAAATATATATAGTGGTTCAGAAGATAAATTTATAAATATATGGGATTTATATAATGGAAATTTGATCAATTCTTTTGAAGCTCATACCGATAAAGTTTTGAGTGTTGCCAGTTCTCCATTAGGAAATTGTATTCTAAGTGGTTCAAGTGATACATCAATAAAAGTATGGGATCCTAATAAAAAAAATCTCATCCAAACATTTGAGGATCATCTTAAAGAGGTATCAGCAATAGCAATCTCACCCGATGGAAAACTTGCTTTCAGTGGTTCTCAAGATGGGGTTATGAATGTTTGGACTCTTACTTTTGGTGGTATTGTAAAAAATTTTACAGGAAATTCAGAACATATTAATTCAGTTGCTGTATCTTCTGATGGAAAACATGGTGTGGCAGGTTTATCGAATAATAAAATTATACTATGGGATCTTAATAATGGTAAGTTAAAAAAAACCCTACTAGGACATAGTGATAGTATTAGCTCTGTTGCCTTTTCTCCAGGAGGAAAATATATTGTAAGTGCATCCTATGATAAAACTTTAAAAATTTGGGATCTTACTTCTGGTGAACTATTATGGACACTTAGTAGTCATAGTGATGGAGTAACCTCTGTTGTCGCCTCTAATGATAAAAAATATATAATAAGTGGATCTATTGATAAAAAGATTATTGTCTGGGAGCCTTCAACAGGTAAACTTATAAAAAAGTTAGAAGGAAATACAGATATTATAACCTCAATTGATATTTCTTTAGATAGTAAACTCTTAGTTAATGGATGTAAGGATAGTACAATTAAATTATGGGATCTTAATAAAGAAGAAAATCTCCTCACTCTTGAAGGTCATAATGGGGCTGTTACTTCAGTTGCAATTTCTTCAGATGGTATGTTTATAGCTAGTGGATCTCTAGATAATACCGTAAAAGTTTGGAAAATTGAAAATGGTGAGCTTGAATTTACTTTTGATAATATAAATAGTGCTGTTACTTCTGTCACCTTTTCTTATGATGGACTATATCTAGCTTGTAGTACTGAAGATAGTCGTGTTATTACGTGGGATTTCGTACAGAAAATTAAATCTACTTATGAACATAATTCGAAAGTTAATTCAATAAAATTCTTACCCGATGCACATAAAATTATAGCTGGAGATGATTATGGAGACGTATTTATCTGGGATTTATTAATGGAAGAATACCAAGACTTTATGAATGAACTTCAAAATAAATTGTCCCATGTCGAAGATTTAATTATAAATAATAATTATTCTGAAGCAAAGAACGAATTAGATGTAATTATTGAAACTGCTGATTTATTAAATTTTGATGAAATAAAATCATTTGCTTTAGAAAAACTCCGAAATTTGAGAGATCCTGCTGAAACTCTTAAAATAATTAAGAAAATCTTAGAATTCGAAAATGAAAACCAATGCGATATAACTAAAGCTGAGATAGTTAAAGAATTTAATATCGACATTTCTGATACTGATTATTACGAAAATTTATTATCAAGTACGATTAATTATGAAAAATCAGAAATCTCTGAACTAGAGGTGATATCAAAAAATGTAATACAGAACTATGTCAATCCCACATTATATGATTTAATAATTAATTTAGAATACGATTTTAATAAAGCGAAAAAAATTGGTAAATATTTAAAAGATGTTGGTTTAATTGAGGACTTTTTAGAATATCCTCGTAGGGGAATAAAATACAGACCTAGGGAATTGAAAAAAGAAAATATTTTGGTATTTGTAAGTTATGCTACAAAAGATGCTGATTTTTATAAAATTCCAGAAATTGTAGAAGCCTTAACTTCATATAAAGAAATAGATCAGGTTTTGTACTGGCAAGAACATATGCATGACAACATTATAAAATATATGAACGATAATTTAGGAAAGTGTGATGTTGTTCTATTATTTTGTTCAGAAAATGCTCTAAATTCTGTTCCAGTTGAGAAAGAGTGGACAGCTGCAGATATTATGGGTAAACCAATTATTCCTATATTTACTAACCCTGATGATATTCCGCCATTACTTAAATCTAGATTAGGAATTGAATTTAATCAAAAGAATATAAAGAAAAATATAGAGAATCTTTTTGATTTAATATTAAAAAAATGTGAAAGTGTTAATAATTAGTTATTAAATTATTAGAATTGCTAGAATTCTAATGTTTTCACCTTTAGCATTAATTTTTTCCAAACATTTCTTTTGCTGAGAGTATCAATCCAATCAATGTTAATAAAGCTCCAATAACGAACGTAATCATACTAGCTCCAATATAGCCAATTATAATTTTATATACTATAAAGGTTCCCCATGTTACTCCACCTGCTATTAAGATCGCAAACCAAGCCCATTTTTCTCCTGGAGCATATGCTTTTTTATGAATTAAAAGTATTAAAATCGCAATTACTAATATCATTACTCCTATTAACTTTTTTGTTAATATATAAAACCCCTCTAAGACTGCATCGGGATGTTCGCCAAATTGATAGCCTGTTACATATGCAAAATCACTTACAAACATAATTTCAGTAACGAATATCCAAAGTATTGACATTACTAAGGTATAAAATCCTAAAAAAAGGATTAACCAAGATCCAATTTCATGGTTTGATTTCTTCATATCTTTTACTCACTTATATAGCTTTTTTTATCAATTTTTAATAGATTTCTATATTAGACATTGTCTAAAAGTAATATTTAAGGATACTCTTTTTTTTAAACCTTAGTTGAATAATTAATAAAATTAATAAATTGATATTGATAATTTTGTAAATAATTTCATCAATAAGTGAAAAATAAATTATGAAAAAATGGGACAAGATTATCATTATAGCTACTATAATTAGTATTCCGATAATAGGAATATCATCGTTCTTATTTATAAGCCAAAAGCATTTTGGGGATTCTTACCAAATAAGTGAAGAAGGGATAATCGCTTCTTCACTTATTATCAATAATCAGATTAAAGTTGGAGATCTTCAATTTCAACTATTATCTTCTAGTTCAGAAAATATTTTGGAAGCAGAATGGACGGTCGACTATAAAGGAATTTATGATAAGAACAAGTTTGTTATAATAGATTATAAACAAGAAGGTTCTGACTTAATAATTAATATTTATAGTGATATTCATATAGGGACTGGAAATTACAAACAAATCAATATTTTACTTGATGTTTATATAAATCCTGCTTATATTAATTATAGTTTTATCAGTGATAGTGAATTTGCTAATCTCGAATTTAATACTTACGGTATAAATTTCGAGAATTTTGAAATATTGAGTCAAAGTGGGAATGTAGATGTTAAATTAAATAGAAGTTCAATAGTTAATGACTTTAAAGTTATAACTACTTCTGGAGATATAGATTTAATGTTGGATTTTATTAATTTTACTAATAATTTTATATCTACTTCAGATTCAGGAGACCTAAACTTTGATTTTTGGAATATTAAATTTTGTTCATCAGCTAATTTTAATGCAACATCTTTAATGGGATTAGTCATTGTACGGTGGGCTAATCATTTTAATAAATCTCACAATGTAAATATTTTCTTGAAATCTAATAATTATGCTTTTTTGAAAATGTGGTCTCCGATTGAAATTATACGGTATGATTTACTATTAGATGCTACAACAGGAACAACTGATTTTGATACCTCTGCAGGTCTTTTTGTTCAATTAGACACCAATCATTATCAATCATTTAATATTAATACAACGGGGGTAGATATGTGCAATATTACAGCAATTACTACCTCCGGCTTAGCTAATGTATTTATAGTAAATTGCTTTAAATGGAAACGTTTGTGTGCATGGGGAGAAGACTTTGAACCATACGATGTCAATACTTTTGGAGATTATGTAATTCATAATGAGAGTAGTGTTAATAGCATTGAATTATATAACTTAAAATATACTTACTTAAACACCACTACAAATATCACCTTAAATTTTGAGACCCTTCCTGTTAGCAGCGAGAACCTAGTTTATGTAGATTGGGATCTAACCTACCAACATGCTATGGGAATTGGTGTTGGTTCAATTGACTTAGCAGTATCAAATGTAACACAAGCGGATGTTTTAAAAGTGTACCTCGAGCTAGATTTCGAATTGGATCGTATATTACCAACATTTAGCGATTATAACGTTACAGTATTTTATCATCCAAGTTATCCTTTTTATAACTATACTATTTGATATAAATTATTAAAAGAGTGATAGATTTTATATCACTACAATAATTTCTCTAACGCGATTGATTAAGATGAGAGATTATTTATATAGTAATCATAATAATGGTAATAATTTTCCGCAATTAAAGCATTTTATATCTTTTCTTTTTACTTTTTCTCCACAATAAATGCAATTAATAAATTGCTTTTTTCTTTCATTTAATTGGGAAAGGTAATAAAATTCATTTAAGTACTTTACCTCGTAAATTGTGTCCTTTAACCAATGTATATATTCCTTCCATGTTGAGGATTTTTCTGACTTTACATAAAAATCTCCCTTTTTATCAAATTTCATATATTTTTTAGGGAAATACTCCATCTTCTTTAATTTTCTGTAAAGATTTACGTTATATGCGATAAAAATTCCAATAAATAAACTTATTATAATAATAGTTCCCCATAGATTATTGTAAATATTCCAAATCAAGATCGATATGAAAGTAGTAAATATTGCACTTTTCAAAAATGATTTAATGAAGTTGGTCTTGAATCTTTTCCATGCTTGAAATTCCAATATACATCTCATACATACTGGAATGAATAATGATGATAATCTATAATTGAATCTACTCTTTCTAAACTTTTTAATATATAAGATATTTCTTAAAGCGAGTGGCATTATATTATAATCATAGCCACATTTAATACACTTTAAATGCTTAAATGCTTCTATTAAAAAAGTATCATCTTTAATAGTCATAAGACTTACGTATTGACTTATCTTTTTTTTCCCAAAATATTCAAAACCCAAGGAAACTTTTAACTTTTTTTAAATAATGAATATAATATTAATATGAAAATTCCTGAAAAAATTGATACTAGAAGACTAATTCTTAGACCTATTAAACATAAAGATTTTCAAGATTTCTTTAATTTCATTCATCATATAGATTCTAACAAATTCCTCAATTTTATCCCTGAGTGTAAAACTTATGAAGCTATAGAAGCCCTAATTAATTCTGTTATTGAATCTTACAAAACAGCACATCCTATTCTTATCTTTTCTATTATAGAAAAAAAAAGTGATTTATTCCTTGGTTTTTCTGGATTAATTCCACATCATAATGAATTAAAATGTATTTATGGTTTATTACCTCAATACTGGGATAATGGTTATATGATTGAAACATTAAAAAAACTCTTTGAATATGGTTTTTCTATATGGAATTTAACTAGGATTGTGGCATATGTCCCAAATCGTAATACACGGGCATGGAAAGTTGCAGAAAGAGCGGGGATGAAATATCTGGGAGATATTCAATATAAAAAGACCAAGAGAGCTATGTATTTTACCATAGATAGGACAGAATTTTATAAACAAACCTTATACTGAAATTAATCAATATCTTTACAATAATTTATTAAATATCGAATCTAATCTAACTTATCAAATAATTTTAAAAACAAATTGGGATTAAAATGATTTTTGATATACTTAGTGAGCTCGACACGATTGAAGAAATCTTTTGGTTCATTATTTTATATTTGATTTTTCTGTTAATAATGACGATTTTCTTAAAAATTGCAATAAGTTTTTTTAGTAGTGCAAGAAACACTGAATTTGGCAAGGTATTTTTAACATCTTTCGTGATAACAATAATTTATTTAATTGTCTTCTTATTTATACAGGATTGGGTCGCGTGGCTTATCGTTATAATTGTAGCTTGGATAATTATTAGTGCTGTACATAAAATTGGGTTTCTTGGAGCAATCCTTGCTACGATAATTGCGTTTGTACTTTATGTAATCGTTGCTTTGATAATTGGGGCTATCCTTGGTATAACTCTTATTGTTTTACCTTTTTAAAACCCTTTCTTTTAAATCAAATTTTTTTTATTTCTTATAACCAATAGGAATAATATATAGTGGATCTAAATTTTCTGGAAGCTTTAATTCATTCTTTACTCTTTTATCCATAAATGCTCCTATTGGGACGGATGCTAAATCTAAAGCAACTGCTTCCAAATGTACATTTTGGGCACAATGACCTACCTCTATATAAACATATCTGACACCTCGTTCACCATATCTGTGGGTAGTTCTTGAATAATCTGCGCATATAATTATGTTTAAATAAGCTTCACAGATAAAATCTTGACTCCAAGAAGCGTTAGCTAGCCTTTCGCAAAAAATGTCTTTTGTTATAAACTCTAAACTATGTTCATATAAATTATAATGATAGAATCCTTTATCCTTTAACAAAACGTATATTTCTAATGGATATGTAGCACCAGCAGAAGGGACCGTTCTCTTATCCCCCTTTTTCCCTTGTGTAGCCCATAAGATTTGTGAGACTTTTTCAATCTCAATCTCCTTTTCTTTAAATCTTCTTATACTCTCTCGTTCATAGATACACTCTTCGAGAGATTTTTTACCTCTTGTTAGGGGTTTTGGTAATTCAATTTTCAATTGAACATCACTTCTTTTCTAGAAACTAATTATTTTTTCATATTCTATTATTTTCTAGATAATAAGTATTTTTATTTGAATTCAAAAAAATATTCTCTCTATGTCTGAATTAAAAGATTTTTTTCAAAAGTGGAATAATTTAAATAAGAAGGCCCAACAATCATTCGGAAATTTCGATTTTTCTAAAATTAAAGAAATAAGGACTGAACAAAAAAAAATTGAAGATTCTATATTCGAAATTCTTAAGAAAAATGCATCGGACCAAATAATGAATATATTGCCTGAGGATTGTGGCCAGATGGAAGTTGGATATGACACTGAAAATAATGTCTTCTATTTTGTAATGTTTGATCCTGAATTTGAAGATGAAGAGGAAACAAAATTACTCGCTATAACAATAGATCTAAACAAAAATGTTTCAATAAAAAAGGACTTTAAAATTGAAGATTCTTAATTATAATAAGAATTTTTTATAAATACTATCTCTTTTGTATTCATTTGATATTATTATTTGAAATAAAATGAGTATAATTTTACTCCTTTTAATGGTATAGTATAATTCTATTTAAAAAAAATTAAAAAATAAAAAGAAAAATCTTAAAATTTGTCGGAATCTTCATACCATTCTGGGAACCATTGATAATATTCTTTTGGATAAGCTCGCTGCAAACCTTTATAGGTAGCTTTTACTAACACAATTTTACCTTGGCGATCTCTATGTGCTACAATTAAGTTACTCTCGATTAATGATTCAAAAATTTTCCTTATTTCGGATCTACTTCCTCCTATATCTTCTCTAACATCATCTGGTGTCATATATAATCCAGGATTCACTTTGTAATCGTGAGCTATAACTTTGAGGATATTTTCCTCATTAACTTCTAATCCTTTAAATTTTGAATCTTTTTTTGATATAATTGGTGCATTCACATCATCATTCCATCTTAACCTTATAGCTTTATTATATTGCGGTAACATCGCACTAAATCGAAAAATTATCATTTTTTGGATCTCGTTAGTACCAGCAGCAATTTCTCCGATTTTAGCTTCACGTAGGATTCTTTCTACAGGAAGAAATTTTGTAAGACCATCTCCACCAAGTATTTGTATTGCCTTAAGACCTACATCTCTAACATATTGAGTATTAATCATTTTTGAGATAGATGCTTCAATCATGGGTTCTTTACCATCATCTAATAATTTGGCACAATAATACGAAAATAACCTTGCGATCTTAGCTTTTGAAATTATATCTGCAATTTCATTCTGAATCCCAGGAAATTGATTAGTTGTTCTATTAAATTGAACCCTCCTTTTTGTAAAATAAAAAAGCAACGAAACTATATCTTCAAAAAGACCTCCAAAGACAGCAGCCCCAATTAACCTTTCAAAGTTAAGCCCTGCCATCATAACATTCCAACCTTTTCCAACAGCACCAATCCGATTTTTATCAGGTATTCTAACATTATCAAAATCCAAATATCCATTCGGAACATTATCAAATCCGATAAGAGCATTAACTTTCTCTAGTGAAAATCCTGGTCTTCCTTTTTCAACAATAAAAGCCGTTAAATGACCGTATTGTTTACGATCTCCTGGATCTTCACTGGTTTTAGCATAAATAAAGTATCTACTGGAAACACCAGCACCTGTTATAAAACGTTTCTTACCATTTATGATCCATTCGTCTCCATCTCTTTCTGCTGTTGTGTATATATTTGCTGCGTCAGAACCCGCAAATGGCTCAGTTATACACAATGCACCTAATTCTTCTCCGCTTGCAATTTTCGGAAGCCAATTTTGTTTTTGCTCTTCATCCGCAAATCTTAAAATTTGTTCCATTCCCGCCAACATACTCACCGTGAAAACATGACCAACAGCATAAAGACGCCCCAATTGTTCCGCAACAATACAACTACCAGTTGCTCCTAATTCCAGACCTCCATATTCTTTTGGAACACCAGCTCCAAAATAACCTTTATCAGCTACTTTCTTTACTAAAGGCCATGGAAATTTAGTATTCCAAAAATATTTTTCGGCTTCTTCAAAATGATCATCAACAAACTTTTTTACTTCCTTATAAACTTCAATTTGTCTCTCATTCCACCAGAAAAATGGTTCACTCATAACTTTTTACCTCTTCTAATAGACTTATAAAAGAATTCTTATACTGATATTTGGTAAAAATTATTAATATATCTAAAACTTTAGGAAAAGTTAGTTTTCTTTAAAAAAATGTCTACAAAATAAGAAGCTAATTAGATAATTTCTTAACTTTTTTCTTGGAAGAAAGTATTATTGCGATTATGCCTAATGTAGTAAATATTAAGGAATAATTACCATAGGGTACAATTATAGTTATAGTATCTCTGTTTAATTCCCATCGATACATGGTAGTACTATTGTAGACTTTTTCAATAACCTCGGATATACCAGTTGTTGTATTTATTGCTAATTCTACAGTAGTTAAATTTCCATCATTTAATGTTAATACATTATCATCTACAGTGTAATTAAAGAATCCTTCTCTTTCAATAGCATTTCCTATCAAAGTTAAATTTACGGGAGTTGGAAAAATGAATAAGTTTCCATATTTATAGCCCTCTTCTGACCAGTTTAAGAAGTTTAAAGTAAAATTGTAGGCCATATAGAATGAATTTGTATATTGGGGCACCCAGTTGAACTTATGATAAAATTCTAACGTATAATTAACCATCATACATAATTTACTTTCATAAGTATCATTATAAATATCCGTAATCCTAGTTTGGACAAAATCTACCTCATCATACCAATCTGAAGCATTTACACTTTTCCATTTAATTCTATTACCTTCCTCAACAGGAAAAGT
>JBHLJZ010000005.1:0-80259 GCA_048887165.1 Candidatus Hodarchaeota archaeon
ATTCAGTTTCTTTTCATTAATATAGTTTTTATACTCGTTAATAACAAATTCAATATATTTAATTTCAGTTTTAACGGATTTAAGTCTATCATGAAGTTCTAAATCATCAAATTTTTGATTTGTATAATCTGCAATGATTTTTTGCCTTTCTGTATCTAATAATGGCCATTCTGGATGTATAAATATAGGTTTATTATATTTTGATGATATTTTAAAGATATTTTTTAAATTATCTTTTTCTTTCCAATCAATATTATTTATTGGGTTATTTGGATAGATTTTAAAACCAATTACTCCTAATTCTATAATTTTTTTAATTTCTTCTGAATTAAAATCATTTGGAACTCCTGCTATAAAGCCTACATCAATGAAAATATTATTTAATGCTTTATTCATCCATTTTTTTACTTGCTTGGAATCAATAGCGGGAGGAATTGTATTAGGCATATTAAATACGGTTGTGATACCTGAAATTGCTGCTGCTTTTGTTGCAGTTCTAAAGGTTTCTTTTTCCTTTTGACCCATATCCCTTAAATGGGAATGGATATCAATTAATCCTGGTAATATTAATTTATTTTGGCAATCAATTTCAATTCTATCAGTGTTTTGCTTTTTAAGATTAGAATTTTTTTCTTTTGTAGGTTCAAAAGAAATAGATTCAATTTTATTCCCTTGAATTAAGATAGTTCCCTCGCGTAATTTACCGGCACTATAAATATTACCATTTTTTAAAATCATTTTTTTGAATGATTTTGATTCTTTTGAATTTGATCAATTTTATAATTAATATATAATATAATATTTTCTATTGATTTGATTTTAGTGAGTTTTAAAAACTTCACTTTTGCTTTTTCTTTGAGAATCTTCATTAATCGATATGGAAAATCATTAAGAGGAATGAGATAAATAGAATTAAATGGATCATCTATCACATTAAATTCAATATTTTCCCCAAAATCATCTGTTTCATTAAAATTTTTAACTAATAATACACTTTTCATTCCACTCAACTGCAGTAATTTAATTATATCATTTAAGTCTTGAAATTTTCTAACAAAAATTCCGGGAGTAGATTTATGCCAGTTTTGAATTTCGATAATTTCAGAACTTTTTATTAGAGCTTTATACAACAACAATGCTTGAGATCTCTCATCTGAACTTAAAAATTTTAATCGATTTCCATTAAATTTTATTAATATTTTCTGATCTTGAAAGAGTAAATATAAATTATTTTCCTTTCTAATCGAATATGATAAACAAAAAGTTTCTCTAATACATGAACATAGCTTATATATATCTAGTGGTGTATCTCCTTGATCGATATTTTTTTTAGAATAACTAGAGATGTTTTTAATTAATAATAAGAAATTAACCACAATTATCTATTTAAGGAGTTAATTATTAAAATTTAAAATCTTTTCCTAAATTACCAAAAAATGAGGGATCTATTTTTCCAATTCCAGGAATGCTTGGCATTCCTTTTCCTTTTTTCTGCATTTGTAAAAACCTTTTCATAAATTTCTTCATCTGATTATATTGATCTAACATTCGGTTTATAGTTGAATAATCTGTTCCACTACCAATTGCAATTCTTCTTTTTCTAGATTTTTTTATTAGTTTAGGCTCTTCTTTCTCTTCTTGAGTCATTGAGCTGAGAACTACTTCCCATTTTTCCAAATTTCTTTCTGCATCGTCTTTTAGAGCATCTGGAATATTACCACCACCTACCATAGCTAAGATTTGCTTCATTTTACCTACTTTTTTAATACTCTTTAATTGAAAATAGAGATCATCTAATGTGAATTTCCCCCGCATCATTCTTTTAACCATTTCAGGATCCATTTCAACCTCTGCTTCTTGAACTCTTTTGACTAAACCCTTTATATCTGGAATGCCAAGTAAAGTACCAACAAACGATGTTGGATTAAATTCTTCGAAATCATCTAACTTTTCGCCAACACCTATAAATCTTATTGATTGATTCGTGGCTGCACATGCCGAAAGAGCACCACCACCTTTAGCAGAGCCATCTAACTTAGTTACAATAATACTCCCAATTTTTGTAGACTTGGCGAATTCTTCAGCTTGAGAATATGCTTGTTGACCTAATGTACCATCGATTACTAAAATAACTTCATTAGGCTTTAAGGAATGCTCAATTTGTTCCATTTCATTCATTAAATCTTTTTCCTTTTTATGACGCCCTGCTGTATCAACTATTATGATATCATGGCCATCATTAATTGCTTTTTTAGTTTCTCTTACAGCAATTTTAATAGCGTTTTTTTCTTCGGGATTTCCATAACAATCAACTCCTATCTGCTTGCTTAACTGCACAAGCTGTTCGTATGCACCTGGTCTATAAGTATCAGTAGTAACTGTTGCGACTTTATATCCTTTATTTCTGTAAAATCGTGCTAACTTTCCTACTGTAGTAGTTTTCCCAGAGCCTTGTATTCCAACGAGTAAAATAACATTACTTTTTCCTGGTTTGATTCTAATAGGAGCTGGTTTTCCACCAAGAGTATTAATTAGTTCATCATGAACTAATTTAATTACAAAATCACGTCTTTTAGCTTTTTGAAGTTTAGTATTCATTGCTTCTTTTTTAATATTTTCTGTCATATCAAAAACTAATTCTACTTTGACATCAGCGGATAAGAGTGCTCTTTGTAAATCTTGAATAAGTGCATTAATAGCATCTTTATCTACTTGAGGTAATCTTCTAATCCTTCTTAAGGCATTATCTAGTTGTCTTCCAAGCTGTTCGAGGACCATATTCTAACTATAAGCGTTTTAATATGTATTAATTAAAATTAACAAAAACTAATATTTTTTTTTAAATATAAATAATTATAAATAAAAAAGATATGTGAAAATTAAAAATATTTGTATAAGAACTATTATTTATTTAAAAAATGAAGGAGAAAATTATTTATGAGTATTAGAAGAACTGAAATTCAGAAACTTAAAACAGGAAATTATATTATGGTTGAAGATGAACCTTGCATTATTAAATCAACTGAACGATCTAAAAGTGGAAAACACGGTCATGCAAAGGTAAGGATTATCTGTGTTGGTATGTTCGATAATAATAAAAGATCTCTCACTTTTCCCTCAGGCTCAATGGTTGAGGTTCCAGAAATAATTAAAGGTAATGCACAAGTAAATTTTATCGAAGATAATCTGATCAACGTAATGGACCTTGAATCATATGAATCATTGGATGTTTCTTGGCCAAGTGATGAAGATTTGGTTAATAAATTAAAAGACCTTCAAGCCAATCCTAGTAAAATGTCAGCGTCGCAAGTAGAATATTGGCAAATTGCTGGAAAAACTCTAGTAAATAGAATTATTACAAATTAATATTTTTTAATTCTTTTTTCAAATCAATCATAAATTTTATTTTATAAATTTAATAAATCAAATCTAATTAAAAAACTGAGTTGAATGGAGAAAAAGGCGATATCTTTAGCTTGTAGGATGGATTCTGAGAGAGCAATAAAGTTAACAAAAAGAATTTTCGAATACTTAGTTAAAAAAGGAGAAATAGTCCAATTAGAAACAAGAATTGCTCCAAAAATCTTTCCTCATAATGGAAAAGATCTAATCGAGATGACTGAAAGCAATACTAAATTTCTTATTTCTACTGGTGGAGATGGAACAATTTTGAGAGTAGTGAGTAGTTTGCCACAAAGAAATCCACCACCCATCTTAGGCGTGAATATCGGTTCTCTTGGATTTTTAGATGAAACTAATGAAAGAAACGTATTTAAAGATATTGATCATGTATTAAAAGGTGAATTTATCACTGAGAAATGTTCGAAGATAGTTGCTTTTCTTGTTAGAGATAATGAAGAAGTAAGGTTAAATAATGCTTTAAATGAAGTTTTAATTATCTCATCAAAAAGTTCTAAGGTATTATTAGTTTCTATTAAAGTTGATGGCGTTTTTTTAAATCGAAGCTATTTAGATGGAGTAATAATATCTACATCTGTTGGATCTACTGCTTATAATCTAAGTGCTGGTGGCGCAATTATAAATTCGACATTAAATTTGATGCAAGTAACACCCTTAAACAGTTTCGCTAGATCTGGGTTGAAACCAATAGTACTCCCAATGGATTGCGAAGTTGAGATAGAACTTTTAAGACCACGTTTAAATGCAAAAATAGTTATAGATGGCCAAAGAACTTACAAAAAAATCCAACCTAACTCAAAAATAAGAATAAGGAAAGCTAATTCTTATAGTAAATTCATAAGGATTTCAAAAAGTCTAAGCGATGATTACTATAGACGTTTAAGAAAAAAAATTATCGGTACCATAAGGGTTCCTCTTGATGACAGCCCAGAAGAAGGATTTAATTCTAATATTTGATACTAATATTTTTTTAACGGGTGTCGATTTTAACATTTTTAAGGAGACTATTTATACCACTTCAGAGATAATTAAAGAAATTAATGTGAGTATTTATGAAGAAAAAAATAGAAATATTTTAAATAAAATCCAAGCTGCTTTAGAAATTAAAAAATTAATTATAAGAAATCCAAAAGATAAATTCTTGAAAAGAATTATAGAAAAGTCTAAAGAAACAGGAGATCATAAAGCTTTATCTTCTCAAGATATCGGTATTATAGCCTTAGGTTTAGAATTTAAAGATTCAAAGGCTCAAGAAGCTAAATTATATACCAATGATTATTCGATACAAAATTTATGCAAAGTTTTAGATATTAATTTTTCACCATTATATCGAGATGGAATAAGTAAACAAATAATATTTGAAGTATATTGTCCATTTTGTAAATTGATATATAAATCAGAGTACTTAAATGAGTTATGTGAGAAATGTGGCTCAAAATTAAAACGAAGACCAAAGAAAATATTTTAAAATATTAGTGGAAAATATAAACGAAGAATTCTACTTATTTATTGAAGAGAGCTAGAGTAAATTATAAAATGGGTATAAAAATTAATGAATTAGTAAAAGAAGTTAAACGGACAATTACTTTCGAAAACTTATTTAATAAGAAAGTTGCCATTGATGCATTTAATACTATATATCAATTTTTAGCTATTATTCGTCAAAAAGACGGTACACCCTTAAAGGATTATAATGGAAATGTGACTTCTCATCTATCAGGATTATTTTACCGGACTATCAATTTTATTGAACATAATATTAAACCAATATATGTTTTTGATGGCGAACCTTCTATTTTGAAGACGGATACAATAGAAGAAAGAAGAAAAGTGAAAGAAGAAGCTAAAGTAAAAATGTTAAAAGCACAAGATGACGAAGATTTTAGTGAAGCTAAAAAATTTGCTCAACTAACATCTAAATTAGACACTGAAATGGTTGAGGAAAGTAAAAAATTAATTTTAAATCTTGGAATCCCTATCGTTGAAGCTAAATCAGAGGGTGAAGCGCAATCTGCTTACTTAGTTGAGAAGGGAGATGCCTGGGCATGCGCATCCCAGGATTACGATACATTACTATTTGGCGGGGAGCGCTTACTAAGGAATTTTGCAATAAGTAGGAGTAAAAAAGTCAAGGATACAACCGTTACCTTAGATATAGAGTTTGTAACATTATCTAAATTTTTAGAAAATTATAAAATAACTCGAGAACAGCTAATTGAAATGGCGATATTAATAGGAACTGATTTTTTTCCTGGAGTTAAAGGTATTGGACAGCACACTGCTTTAGATTTATTAAAAAAATATGGTTCCCTTAAAAATATCATCAATAATAAAGTGAAAGCTGGAGGAAAAGAGATTAACATCGATAATGATGTGATAGATCAAATAAATGAGATTTTTTTAAATCCAGATATAAGAAAAGATTATCCAAAATTAACTTGGCAAAAAATTGATTATGATAAAGTTCAAGAATTATTGATAGAGCAGCATAATTTTTCTAAACAAAGGGTTGATAATGCTATTGAGCGATTAAAAAAGTTAGATTCTTCTAAAATGCAAATATCTTTAGATACTTTCTTTAAAAAATAAAAAAAATAGAAAAAAAACCAAAAATTTTTACAAAATTAATATTTCATATATTTAAAGAGGTTAAATTAGTTTTATTCGATTAATAATGTCAACTAAAGATAATAGTAATAGCGGAAAAAGTGAAAAAAGCCCTGAAAAGGTGTCTTTGCGTGTCCAAAAAGCTAAGAAAAGGGATATTGGGCGCAATATTATAAGAATTGACCCAAAAACTATGGAAAAACTAAGCATTCAAACTGGAGATGTTATTGCTCTTTTTGGGAAAAAAGAAAGTGCTGGTATTGCATGGCCGAGTTACCCTCAAGATAATGGTTTAGGAATAATTCGTATTGATTCTAGACTTAGGAAGAATACAGGAACAAGTATTGATGATACATTAGAAATTCGAAAAGTAAAGGCTCAACCTGCTCAAAGTATCGTTTTAGCGCCTGCTAGCGTTAAAATTAGGGCTAATCCAAGATTCGAAACTTTTGTCAAAAGAAAATTAAATAATTATCCAGTGACAATCGATGATTATATTTTTATCTCTATCGGAATAAGCAGAGAGATTACTTTTAAAGTAATAAGTATAAGACCTAATGGAATATGTGTAATCAAACCAGATACTTCTCTTCATATTAGCGAACATGTAACTGAAGATGAAGAAAAAGGTGGTGATTATGTAACTTATGAGGAAGTTGGAGGATTAGATAGAGAAATTCAAAGAGTAAGAGAGATGGTAGAATTACCATTAAGACATCCGTCTCTATTTAAAAGATTAGGGATAGATCCTCCTAAAGGAGTCTTATTGAGAGGACCTCCTGGTTGTGGGAAGACCTTGTTAGCAAGAGCAGTTGCAAATGAAAGTGAAGCACATTTTATTTCAATTAATGGTCCCGAAATCATGAGTAAATTTTATGGAGAATCTGAAAAAAAGTTGCGCAAGATATTTGATGAAGCGGAAGATAAGAGCCCCTCTATAATTTTTATTGATGAAATTGATGCAATTGCTCCTAAGAGAGAAACTGTCACAGGAGAAGTAGAACGTAGAGTTGTTGCCCAATTATTAGCATTGATGGATGGACTGCATGGTAGAGGAAGGGTTATTGTTATTGGTGCAACAAATAGACCTAATAGTCTTGATGAGGCTTTAAGGCGTCCTGGAAGATTTGATAGAGAAATTGAAATAAAAGTACCAAATGAAAAAGGAAGGAGAGAAATATTTCAAATCCATACCAGAAACATGCCCCTTGATAAAAAAATCTCTTTAAAAGAATTTGCTAATATAACCCATGGATTTGTGGGAGCGGACATATCTGCTGTATGTAGAGAAGCTGCTATGTCAGCTTTAAGAAGGTATTTACCAAAAATAGATTTAGAATCGGAAATGATAGATCCAGAATTATTAGAGCAAATAGAAGTTAAGAAAGATGATTTTGATGAAGCTATGAAAGAAGTTCTTCCTTCAGGTATAAGAGAAGTATTTGTAGAAGTGCCCAATGTTACATGGGATCAAATTGGTGGATTAGAAGATCTCAAACAGAAACTAATTGAAGCTGTTGATTGGCCGTTATCACATCCAGCAATATTTAAGCGCATGGGAATATTACCTCCAAAAGGCATTTTACTCTATGGACCTCCAGGTTGTGGTAAGACATTATTAGGAAGGGCTGTAGCAAATGAAAGTAAAGCAAACTTTATTTCTATTAAAGGTCCAGAATTATTATCAAAGTATGTTGGTGAGAGTGAAAAAGCAATTCGTGAAGTATTTCGTAAAGCAAAAATGGCAGCACCGTGTATTATCTTTTTTGATGAATTTGATTCAATTGCACCTAGTAGAGGACGATATACCTCTGATTCAGGGGTTTCTGAAAAAGTATTATCCCAATTTCTAACGGAACTTGATGGATTAGAAATAAATAGAGATATAATTGTTATTGCTGCAACTAATCGTCCAGATATTCTAGATCCTGCCTTAATACGCCCAGGTCGAATTGATAGAATATTGTTAGTACCCGCACCTGATGATAAGGGAAGAGAACAGATATTAAAAATTTATACAAAAAACATGCCAATTTCAAGTGAGATTAACCTTGAAGAGTTAAATAAAAAGTTAAAGGGCTTCTCTGGTGCAGATATTGAAACGCTTTGTCGAGAAGCAGCTATGATTGCCCTTAGAGAGAATATAAGAGCTAGAAAAGTAACACTAGAAAACTTTAAAACGGCACGAGAAAGTGTTAATCCCAGTATTACTCCAGAAATAATTAAATGGTATGAACAATTTGGTGAAAAATTAAAAAGCAGAATCATTGAGAAAGCAAAAGAAGACAGATTGTTTGTCTAATATGGATAAAATTAATTAAAATGAAAGTATTTCAATATATAAATTATAAACTATTTTTTCTAAATGTTAAATTAAGGTGAATAAATATCGAATCAAATCGTTGGAATCAAAAGCCAATCGTAAATTCAATAATTGATATTCTTATTAAGAATAAAGGAGAGATTTTAGATAAGCGAATCGAAGAACTTTTAAAAAAGGAATTTCCTTTCATCAATTCTTTATTATTAGAAGAGATTTTTATGAAAATGGAAAGTAGGAATGTAATCAACGTATTTCGAGTCTCTAAGAACAAGAAAATGATTGTACTTAATAAACGTAATGAAGAAATTAAGCAAGAAATAATGGAAAATCTAAGATAATCTATTTTCTTTCCAATCTAAACAAACTTGAGATAAAGTGATATCTTCAACTGAAGATTTAAAAAACCTTTCTCTAATCTCAATAAAAATAGGATAGTTAACCGCATTTCCCATTAGCAACATCTCCCCTACACCCAAGCTTGAGATCATTTCTGCATGCTCTTTTGTAATTGCTTCTGAACTATCCATCAGATGTTTTAGATCATAAGGATTTTTTATATTTAGTATCATTTTTGAATTGGTCTGAGATAACACTGTGGTACTTAACTTTTTAGGTCTCTGACTTATTAAACATAAACATGCCATGAACTTCCGACCTTCTCTTGCTATAGTCTCAATAATATGCTTTGAAAGAGCTTTAGAATAGGCTGCTTCAGGACAGAATTGATGGGCTTCTTCAACAATTAATAAGAAAGGAGGGATTTGATTTGTTCTCCTAAGGAAAAATAAGCGATTACATATATAGTCAATTATTATTTGCTTCTTTATTATAGAAATTTCCTTTTGGAGATTAAAAATTGTTATTTCTCCTTGCTTTATAACATTCTTAATTACTGGATTTTCTTGAGCTCCAAATAATTTTAATCTATCTATATCAGAAAGCCATCCTATTAGGGCTTGTTTTGTACTTTTATTTCCATCAACTTCTTTCTCAATTTCTTTAATTATATCTTGTATAGTATAGTTAGTTCCCTTTTCTTCATCTTTCTTTAAATTCTTTATATACTTTGAAAGTTCTCTTACTTGTACACTTGAAATTTGTTCTTGATACTTTCTAAAGGTATAGGCATTCATTTTAGGAACAGCTATTTGAAAATAAGAGATATCAATTGATTTAACTTTATTTTTACTTTTTGATACATCTTTTAAATAAGAATACTCACCATGTACATCTATTAATATAACTGCAGGTGTACCGTGTGATTTCGTTCTATTTAATAATTCCTCAATAATGATTGAACACAAATAGCTTTTTCCTCCTCCTGAGATTGATAAAATCGCAAAGTGTTTATTAAATAAGCGATCCATATGGATCTTGGCATTGATATTTGAAACACTTAATTTTCCTAAGTATAATCCAGTTTCGGGATCAAGACCGAGGAATTTTTGCAGCAAATCTTCTTCCACTAAATAAACGTCTTTTCCAGGAGTAGCTGGATACGTCATTCGTCCTATCTTAAGGATTTCATTTTTTTCTTCGCTTTTGAAGTTAATGACACCTAAATTTTTTACAATTCCGATAGCATACTCAAAATCTTCACTTGGAAAAAGCCCTTTAAGAATATTGGGATTGTTTTCACTATTGTATGCTTTTATAGTTAAAGCATCTGAAAAATATTCGTTCAATAAGACGATCTTTTCAATTATGCCTATTAAGTAACCTTCAATAGATTGAGTATAAACAAATAATCCTTTTTTAACTAGGTTTCCGTTAGATTGTTTATTTATCACAAAAGGATATTTTAAAACATCCGGTAATTGAAGGTAATTGAAAACAATCCCAACCTTAGAGGGCATTGATTTTAGATTATAATTAATTCTAATAAAAATACAGAAAGAGAATAAGATTTCTAATTTCAATTGAATAAAAATAGAGAAAAAATATTAAGTTGATAATTATTATTCTCCGGATTCGAGAGAACCCATCATTTTAAGTATTAAATAATACCCGTTTTTCCAAAAATAGATTATAAAAAAAGCAATCCCAGAAATAGCAAATAATGAGATTCCTGCGAATAGCACCCAGTTTCCCGATGTAAAAGTACTCAATAATCCTGAAAAAAAGGAATCATCTTCAGGACCGAATAATAATTCATAAATAAAAGAGTAAACTATTCCGATTATTATAGCTATCAAACTTATTAATAATCCCCCTGCAATAATTTTAACTGTTAATCTATTTTTGAATCTTTCTTCAATTTCTTTTTTCTTAAACAGAGATTTCAAAAATATACTTCTCCCTTTCTTGAATAGCCCTGTAAAAAATATTAACAGAAAAAATAATCCCGCTAAAAAAGCTGCAACAATAGCAATCTGAAATCCTAAACTTAGATCTAAAAAAGCTTGCAATTTTCCCGTAGGCGAAATAAAATCGAAGATTGACCAGATAACTCCTGCCAAAGAGATCAAACATGCTGCAACAATCATAATATACAATAATTCTGATGTGCTTCTTTGCCTTGAACTAAATTCCATCTTGTTACTATACTGAGCTCCTTCCATTTTACTCACTAATTTATGTTATTAATGAATTTATAACAATTAAAATATATAAAATTGTTTATTATCGTTAAAATTTACAAAAAATTAAGATTATAAAGGATTTAGGTAATCTCTTTATCTTGGAAAATATTTTGAAAACTCTTATAAAAATCTTTACTGTTTAATTCTGTGTACAATTTAAGAGCAAAATTGTAAATTTGATTGTATAATTCATGATTTTGTGTATTAGGAATCCATTTTTTTTCTATTTTACAAATACTTTCTGCTGCTTTAGCAATATCAGGAAAAAGTCCTGCCCCTGCAGCTGCTAAGATAGCAGCACCTAAAGAAGTAGCTTCTTCTATAACGTTTCTTATACATGTAATTCCTAAAACATCAGCGTAAATTTGGTTCCATAAATCAGAGCGTGAACCCCCTCCTGTTAACTTTAATTCTTTGGGTTCAATATCTATTTCTCTAAAAACATTAATATTTTTCTTTAATTCAAAAGCAACACCCTCCAAAACAGCCCTATAAAGATCTCTTCTTTTATGACCTAAAGCTAAACCAAAGATAAGCCCCCTCGAAAAAGGATTCCAATGGGGTGCTCCAGCGCCTATAAAATGAGGAATTAATAACAATCCATTCGCGCCAACACGTGATTTTTCGGCTTCAGCAGTTATTATATCATATGGATCTTGTTCTTCTTCTAGAGCCATAGATTCTGTTTGAGCTATTTCATCTCTAAACCATCTCAATACAGCACCAGATGTAAAAATACTCGCTTCTTGAATCCAGGTTCCTGGGATAGCATGACAACTACAAAGAACTCTCATTTTAGGATCAAATTTTGGCTTATCCAAATAAGCTAAAATGAAGCTACCTGTTCCAGTAGTACATTTGATATCACCAGGTTTAATTACCCCTACCCCAAGAGCCGCTGATTGCTGGTCACCAGCCCCAGTAATAACTAAGGTCTTCTTATCAAAACTTGTTTCATTTGATTCGATTTCACCGATATCAACTCCACTTTCGAAAGCATCTGGCATTTTATCTAAATCTAATTCCAATTCTGCGGCTATATCTTCGGAATATTTAAGTTTATTTATATCAAAAAGCATTGTTCTTGAAGCATTTGAAAAATCGGTACAAAATTTTCCTGTTAATTTATATATAATATAGTCAGAAACAAGCAAAAATTTATGAGTCTTTTTATATATCTCTGGTTTTCTATCTTTAAACCAAAGAATTTTTGTTGCTGAAAAATAAGGATCTATTGTTAAGCCTGTAGTTTGATATATTTTCTCTATTCCGATTTTACTTTTTATAAATTCAACTTGATCAATTGTCCGTCTATCTTGCCAAACTAATGCATTATGGAGGGGATTACCTTCTTTATCTACGGGTACGATTGTTTCCCGTTGATTTGTAACAGAAAGACTAACAATTTCTGTCCTATCAATCCCGCTTTTTTTAATAGCACCCTCAATAGTATCCTTTATTGATTCCCACCAAGAATTCGCATTCTGTTCAACGTATGAAGGAGTAGGATAATAGCTTTCCCATTCTTGGTAATCACTAGCAACAATTGTGCCATCTATGTCAAAAATGAAAGTACGACAACCAGTAGTGCCTAAATCTAGAGCTGCAACAAACATGATTTTTAATACCTAACTAAAAAAAGTGATTATTAAATATAAATCGATTATTTAATAAAACCATTATTTATTTTAGATCAGAGAATTAGACATTTTTTGTGATTTCATAGCCACACTTAGGGCATTTTATTTTGTCATATCCAATCTTATAATTTAAAATTTCTGCTATGAATTCATCACATTTTGGGCATCTTATTTCGTAAGAAGGAAACCATTGACCTTTTATATTAGGTTTATTAGCAAGATTCTGTATATATTTTAATTGTTGTATTTTGGTTTTATCCCATTTAAGAGTGTCAAACTGCTCTGCGATTGATTTGCCTTTAGGAATGAGATAAATGAGAAATTTTATTTCGGAAGGTTTATTGAGCAATGAAAATATCTTATGAATTGCTGTCTTTTTATAATCTAAAAATAACTTGGCTAATTCTGGAGGTGCTAATGCTACTAATACGCTTTGGGAAGTGTTTATATTTGAACCAAGAGATTGTAATAAAAATTGGTATATTCTATCTTTATTATCATATGCCCATATAAATCTCCAGTCCTTAATATCGTAATCTTCATTTTCCGGTCCAGTTACCCTACGTATTGTTTCAAAACAAGAATAATGCTTATGATTCGTTAAGTTAGATGATAAATCGTCAAAAAACTCTTTTTCTATAACTGGATAATTCTCAAAAATACTTTTGAGGGATAATAAATTAACATCAATTAATGTATTAGAATTTAGACCATCCCATGGAGTATAGGTGTATACTTTAAAAAAATTATACATTATATTTGATAAGAATCTAAGAATAATAAATTCGATTTATTTTAACATACTAGTTTTTTCGATATTTTATAAAAATAAAATTTAAATGCAAAATTCCCTATAAACTCATTGAGACAATAACAGAACGGAATTTTAGATTATGACTGTTATATGGGATATAAAAGCAGATGCAATGAATAAAGGTGATAGGTCTCGAGATGTTTCGCCTCTAATGGACAAAACCTACACAGATAAAGATGGTTTTACTCATTATGTATTTAGTAAAGTTTTATTTAACAATCCATATTATGAAATTCCAGATGATGAGCTAGAATTGTTTAAAAAATTTTTAGATGGAGGTTCGAGGGCATATCCAAGTGATGGGAGTATCCCATGTGATGTTGTTGCGGCAGAAGCAAGAGAATTACTTAATAGAATTGTAGAGATTTCTAATGACCCAAAAGAGTTATACTGTGATGATGCTTGCGAATGCTTAGAAAAGGGAAAGTTTTCTTTAATTCGAGGAACTATAAAATTGTATTTAGGAAAGTATACTACGAGGGATTGGAGAAGAAAAAGGTTTACAGATGATATAGATTTTTGGGTTTTTAAAGTTCATTTATTAGAACATGTTTTAAGAAATTTAGGCTGGATAAAGAACAAAAATACAGGTGAATGGGAAAAAAGAGTCAACTGGATTAATCCTGATGATGATAAACCGAGAGAAGCTATATTATGTGCAGCTAATAATCTAAATCAATTATTAGATTTCGGAGCAGGAAGTTTTTTGGAAGGTTCAACGCTAAGAGAAATTTTCAATAAAAAAATAAAAAGAGGACATAATGTGGATCTAAGTGATATAATTAATGTAGCTTTACATAATGATGGAATTATTGGAAGAAATAAGGATGAATGGAATGATTCATGGGTTTCATTTGAAGAAGCTGCAAATACAAGGAATTCTAGGACTACATCTAATTTAATTAGTTTAAGTCGGTATTCATTAGCAATAGCGGATTATTTAGAGAGAGTGTCTCAGATTATTACAAAATACCATGAAATTATATTTGATAAAAATGAATACCCTGACGATACTTTAAAACGAATTTGTAGAACTTCTATTCACTGGATAGAATTTTTAAGGAATAAAGGATCAGATAAAGCAAGATCCATGATTCATGATTATTTAATTGAGCAAAGTAAGGAAAAATCAGTTCAAGCAAGAAATTTAAAGAATTTTGCGAATAAAATCTTGGAACTTCTTAATTCTAAATATGAGTATCAAAACATAATATTCGAGATTGAAAATAATAAATAATTAAAATAAATTTTAAATAATAATCAAGTTGTATTTCACCTATGGCAAAATTTAAGATAGTAATAAAGAAGCATTGCTACTTCTGTGACTTATTAATTAAATGGCTATCGGATAAAAATGTTAATTATTTAGTCTTAGATTATCAAGATCCAGAAGATTTTAATGACCCTTTAATGAAAAATCCAACTTTTAATAGCTTATATTGCGATATGAGTGCTTGTGTGGAAAGTATTCCTCTAGTTGTTAAGGATGATACGGAATTTTACTATTCGGAAATCTGGGATTTGGTTAATAATAAACTAAATGAAGAGAAAGCACGAGAAATTTTCGAATTATAGTTATGTTTTTTTACTTTTTTAACGCCCAAAAATACTCTCCACCTTTTTTTACAAATTCCGCTTTTGAAAATTTCGTTAGATTAACAAATTCCTTGAAGGTTTTTTCATCATAGAATTTCGCAAAGCCGATTTCCATAAATTTATGCATGATATCAAATAGTTGAAATTCCTTTTTAGGGGTAAATGTATCAGGGATCATACTCTCTCCAACAAGTAATAGACCATTTTCTTTTAAAAGAGAATACAAATCATTAAGCGCTTTTATTCTATAGTTTTCATCATGATTCATTTCATGGAGAACATGATTTAATAAGATTAAATCAAATTTTTGATTTGTAGTATTCACGTATTCGTTAATAGGGATTTCGTGAATTTCGACCCTATCGTCCATATTATTACTTTTAAATAATCCTTTCGCGAATTCTACTGCTTTAGGATTAATATCAATGCCTACAAATTGTGCTTTTTTATACTTTTTTGCCCAAATCTGAAGATTGAATCCATATCCACAACCAACTGCGAGAACATTTCCTGATTTTCGTAAATTCCTGCAGAAATCTTTAAAATTTGTTGCGAATAACCTTTCTGTTAATGTTCCGGCTCTCGCCCCCATCAACATTGTATCTTTAGTTACTTCTTCGCTTACATCACGATCAGTTATAATATTACCAGTTTTAAAACATTCAACTGCCATATCTTGATATGGAGCAAACCAATAGAATGCTCCTACTGTATCTCCAATATAAAACTGACCATTCCTATCAATTAATAGATCAAATACATGAGGAGCTGATTTTAAACATCTTTCACAGGAATGATCAATTTCGAATAAACCACACTCAAGTGATAAATGGCCCCATGCATCTAAATGTTCTATATCTAAGTTTAAATTTTCAGAAAGCTCTTCTAAAGTAAATGAAACTGAAGATTTATCTTCAGAACTGGAAGATTTTTTCTTTTCTAAAAGATAGTCAAAAATACCTAAACGCCTACCTATTCCATACATTAGAATTGTATTAAATCCATAAAAACCCTTTATAAGAAATTTCTTCATCTGTTCTTTCATTGGAATTTCATTTTTTTCTTCAATAATTACTTACACCTACTTTTTTTAATGAATAAAGTTATGATAATCATTCTTTTATTTTTTTATTTTTTTAATAAAATTCGATTAAAATCATAGCAGGATAAATAAGATTTTTCGTGAAACTAAACTTTCACGATCATTGATACATCTCTCCAATATTAAGGAGATATTTTTTAGTTTGCTAAAAAAGTTTTTATTGAACTGTCTCAGTTATAGTTAATTTGAGAGTTTTTGCATCTTCTTCAGAACTAGATTCTTCTTTTCTTACAAAACGATCCTTAGCAACACTATGAATTACCCAGAATCCTACTATTGAAATCATAGATAATATTCCTGCCAAATACCACACCCAGTATGGTCCAAGATGATCAATAACTAATCCAGCAAGTATAACAGCAAAAAGATTCGGTATAGCCCAGTGGAAACCATAAAATGCCATATAACGCCCCCTTTTATCTTCAGGTGCAAAAAATGCAGCTGCAGTTTGACCTATGGGCACTATAATCATTTCTCCGATTGTGATAATTGCCACCGCAATAAAAAATAAAAATGATGCAGAAATGAAACCAAACATGCCAAATCCAATCATATAAAAGAATGATCCAAGAATCATCATCTTTATAGGAGAATATTTTGAAATTTTCCTTGTTATCCATAATTGAAATAGAACCACCATAATCGCATTCAAACTAAACAAAAAACCAAAACTCTGAGTAGGAAACCCGTGAACATCTCGCAAAAATACAGATAATGTACTATTTATTTGTACATACACCAAAACTGTTATGGATGATACTGAGAGAAATAACATATATACCCAATCCTTTAATACATCTTTATAGCCTATAACCGTTTTAATAACTGATTCTTCTTGTTTTTCATCTTGTTTCTGAGGTTTGGTCTCTGGAATAACCAAAAACACTATAATGCCGGTAATTAAGCTACTCATTGCATCCGCAATAAACAACAACATAAATGATTGGCTCGCTAAAAACCCACCAAAAATAGGGCCGATGGTTGCTGAAAGATTATAAGCTACTCGAAGAACTCCAAACCCTTGAGCCTGTTTCTCTTTTGGAAGTAAATCCACCACCATAGCTTGTCGTGCTGGACCTCCTAAATTACCTAATAAACCTAAGAAGACAACAATGATAAAAAAAATATACAGATCATTGATTAATCCCATAAAGATACTTCCAATCCCACTTACAATCAAACCAAACAAAATTATTGCACGTCGACCGTATTTATCAGCTAAAGCACCTCCTAGTACACCACCAATTATATTTCCTGCTGAGAAAAATGAAAATAGGAACCCTACTTCCGTCATCCCAACACCAAATTTTTCGGTTATATAAAGTGCAAAAAAAGGATATAACAAAAATGTGCCTAACTGATCAATGAAAGTGGCTAGAGTCAGCACTTTAAATGATTTAGGATATTGATTATATGTTTGTTTAATTTTAGTGAACATTATTAAATCATGAAGTTTTTTTCTATCCTTTTAGAAATCTTAATGTAATTTATAGTTTAAAATGCTGAACTTCAATAGAAGTTAGAATTAAATAAGAACTAATAACTACTTTGGCATTAAATTAATTTAAAATAATAAATTAAGATCTGATTATTATTGTGGCATAAAGAATTTTCAAATGAAAAATTGGACGAGACGTAGAAAAACATGCCATAGATTCAGAAGCAGAATTAGAGAAGTATTATGGTTGACAATGATTTTTAGAATTAGCCTTAAATTGATTAAAATTTTAAAAATAAAAATTATGTTTGTTTGGACAAATATCTAATTTTTACAAGTAGATCTCTTAATTCCATTTTATCATTTTCTGCAGTTATATACTTTTTACTTACACCTTCTGATAAAGGTACTGTTGTTATCTTATTACCCTGTAAAGAGACCATGTTTCCAAATTTTCCTTCAAGAACTAATTTCATAGCGGCTAATCCAAATCTTAAACCTAAAATTCGATCAAAGGAATTTGGAGTGCCTGCTCGCATAGTATGTCCTAGAACTACGCTTCTACATTCAAATTCAACATTATTTTTTTCAAACTCTCTTTTTAAATCATCTCTTAAGTTTAACTCATCAACAATTATGTGAGAGATACCTAATTTAGCAAGTAAAGGATTACCAAATGAATCTTTAGGCAATTTATCAATTGTTTCTTTTGAAATAGTCTTAAAATCTCTTTCTAATGATTTCAAATTTGGGTATGCTCCTTCTGATACTGCTATGATATGATATTTGTAACCAGCATTTACTCTCTTTTTTAGTACACCTACAATGTCGTTTTCAAGATCAAATGGAGTTTCTGGAATTAAAATAATATCTGCTCCAGCAGAAATTCCACTATACATGGTGAGAAATCCAGCATCCCTTCCCATGATTTCAACAACAAAAACTCTTTGATGCGAATGTGCTGTTGTAGTTAGATTATCCAGTGTGTTAGAGGCTAATTGCGTCGCGCTCCAGAACCCAAATGTATAATGAGTTCCTTTTATGTCATTGTCAATAGTTTTTGGCACTCCGACTATTTTTGCATCTGCATATTTACACATAGTATCAGCGACGCCTAATGTATCGTCTTTAGTTTAAAAAAGAAATTATTTTAAAACTCCACCGATAGCAATTAGAGCGTCAATAGTTAGTTCATCAAATTTTGTTGCTAATTCTTTAGCTCTCTTTTGCTTGTCATTTGATTCAACTCCTTTAAAGGGGTTAGTTCTACTTGTGTATAAGATTGTTCCTCCAACAGTATGTAAATCATCATGCTCAGCAATTTTAAGAGGTATTGTCAAGTTTTCCATAAAACCTTTCCAGCCTTTTAAAATTCCAACACATTCTACACCAGCATCAAAAGCTTTCAGCATTATCCCATATATTACAGAATTTAAGCCAGGGCAGTCACCACCACCCGTCATAATTCCAATTTTTTTAATACTCAATTGATTTCACCATTAAAAATTATTGATTAGCATTTAATGCTATTAATTAATAAAAAGGTATATTAAATCTTTTTTATGTTTATTCTAAATTATTACCCTCAATTTTTTCAAATTGATATTTGGATTGATCTTGTGGAATAATATAACTGCCTCCTCCTACATCGGTTATCTTAAGTGAGAATTCAAATTCTCCTTTTAATGCTAAGTTTAAGTTTTTCAACAAGAGTTCAATTTCTTCTTTTTGAGAATCATCAGTGTCGAGATTGTTTTTATATATTGAAACTGCCTTCTCAAATCTAAATAAGATTCCTTCTACATTAGTATAATAGAATTCTGCATTCGGTCCTGGTTCCACTTCTAATTCTAATTCTGGAATTTCTAATTTACCAATAGGAGAGCGATATACTTTAGATTTAAGATCTTCTTGATTTGCAACTTTTAAAGTTATAATTCCTGGAGAAAAATTCGTAGTCATTGGAATAATATCATTATTTGTAAAATCACATTCATTACATTCAAATTTAACAATTAACATTTTATCTCCATCTGGTAAATCATAAATTGTTTTGTTAATTTCTATTTTTCCTTCTTTACATGCAGGGCACTTAAAAGTATAATCTTCTATGGCTCGATTTTGTTTTTTAGACATTTTTTTTCTCTGATATTAAGCCTTTTAATAGTCTGTTTGGGATATTTAACAATCTAATTAAAGTATGATAAAAGAAATGGTTTATTGTTTATTAAATAGCTTACTTATAAATTTATTCCAGAAGTTTTTAATGTATTCGAAATTATTTTACTCTTAACAGTTCAATTTCAATTAATTTTATAAGTTTTCCAGCAATTGAAATTTTATTGCTTTTATATAGGTCATATTTTTGATTAAAAATGTTTAATATATGAACAAAAGGATGAGAAAAATTGGCAGCCAAGGTAGATAACTCGAAAATTGTCGAAATTACATTTCATGGTAGGGGTGGTCAAACCGCAATCACTGCCAGTGAATTATTAGCAGAATTAGCATATGAAAAGGGGTTTAAAGATGCGATTGCCATTCCTATTATTGGTGCGGAGAGACGAGGCGCTCCGATTCAAGCATTTACAAAACTATCTAAAAATAAACCTATTAAAACTTATGATAGTGTTGTAAATCCCGATTATATACTAGTTTTTGATACTTCATTATTAGATATTCCAAGGGTACGAGAAACAATAAAAGATGGAGTGTGCTTAATAGTAAATAGCAAGGATCCTTTTGATACAGACAATTTAGCAAAAAATGTAAGATTATTTATTGTAGATGCTACTGGAATTTGTATTAAGAGAAGTTTTATGCATGCAAGTGGCCCTATTTTAAATATTCCGATGTTAGGTGCTTTTGGAAAAATTACAGGTTATTATGATCTTGAAATTATGAAAAACGTTATTAAAAAGGAATTTGGAGAAAGCAAACTTGAAAAAAATATGACCGTTGCTAAAGATGCTTATGAGAACGTAAGAGAGGTATGATTTTGACAGACGCTAAATCAGAAAAATGGAAAAAAATTAATAAATCTAGAAAAGAACGTCCAGAAGTTCAAGAATATAAAAATTGGGAAGAATTATCTCCGATTCCAATATCATTACCTATTAAAGGTAGTATTGGTGAAACTGGTGATTGGAGAACATTTAGACCTATTATTAAAGAAGGTTGTAATAAGTGTGGTATATGCTGGATGTATTGCCCAGAAGCTGTTATAAGAAAAAAGGAGGATGGTTCTTTTGAAATTGAGTATGAATATTGTAAAGGATGCGGTATTTGTGCGAAAGAATGTCCTACTGGTAATATAGAGATGGTAAGAGAGAGTGATATAAAAAATGGTTGAAATTCAAGAAGATTTTGATCAAAAGCAAGAAAATATTATTATAAAGGGTAATGTTGCAGCTGCTTATGCAGCTAAATCAGCTAGAGTTCAAGTAATTAGTGCGTATCCCATTACGCCACAAACAACAGTAGTAGAAAAATTATCTGAATTTGTTGATAATGGAGAAATGCCGGGGACTCAATATATCAAGGTTGAATCTGAACATAGCGTATTAGCATCCATTATAGGTGCTAGTAAAGCTGGAACGAGAACATTTACAGCAACTTCAGGGCAAGGTCTGTTTTATATGCATGAAATGGTTCATTGGGCTGCAGGTGCGAGATTACCAATAGTAATGGCAATTGCTTCAAGGGGTCCGGCTCCACCATGGAATATTTGGGCGGATTTTACAGATGTATTGAGTCAACGTGATACAGGATGGCTAAGCGCTTTTTGTTCTTCACATCAAGAAATTTATGATGAGATTCTAATGTCATATAAGGTATGCGAAGACCATGATATTCTATTACCAAAATTTGTCTCATATGGTGGTTTTATTTTGTCTCATACGTCAAAACCTGTAGTGATTGAAGATCAAGATAAAGTTGATAGTTTTTTACCCTCTCTGCCAGATGAAGAAGGTTGGCCCCATATCTGGATGGACCCAAAAAGACCAATGATGTTTGGAAACCTTATTATGCCATCTGGATTTTATCAAGAATTTCGATTAAAAATTCATGAAGCTCACATGAAAGCAAAAGACAAAATTAAAGAAACTGCAAAAGAATTCGAACGAATTTTTGGTAGAAGTTATGGTAATGGATTAATTCAAGAATATAAAATGGATGATTCTGATGTTGCAATAATTAATTACGGCGATTTAGCACTTCAGATGGAGGATGCTGTTGATCACGTAAGAGAAGAGGGATTTAAAGTAGGTATGGTAAAATTAAGACATTTCAGACCTTTCCCCGTAGAAGATATTATTGAAGTTGCTAAAAAAGTTAAATTAATTGGTGTAGCTGACAGAGCTACTGCTTTTGGATCGCAAACAGGTGGTCCAGTTAGCTGTGAAGTAAAAGCTGCATTACAAGGAATTAAGAGTACAACCCCAATTTTACCCATTATTAATGGTCTTGGGGGTAGAGAGGTGTCTTTAGAGCAACAAAAAAATCAATTAAAAAATTTAGTTCAATTTTATGAAACTGGAGAGCTTCCCAAAAATACCATATATGGAACCCTTTGGGATGGCTTATTGGAGGTTGAATAAGGATGGTAAAATTAAAGGAAGCACTAGAATCTTGTCAAGAAGAATATTTTCTTCCTGGAAATTCATGTTGCGCTGGTTGTGGCTTAGAAATTGCTTTAAGATGGGCTATGAAAGCTCTTGGACCACAAACTGCTTTAGTCACACCAGCGTCTTGCCTTAATGTTGTTGTAGGATTATGGCCTAAAACTGCTCCTAATTTTCCATTCACAAATATGGCATTTGCTGCTGGAGCTGCTGCTGCTACTGGTATGTCTGCAGCTTTTAAAGCAAAAGCATTTCGATTTCCCGGAAAAGATTGGGATAAGATGACAACAATCACTTTTGCCGGTGATGGTGGTACGGCTGACATTGGAATTCAAGGTTTAAGTGGTGCAGCAGAAAGAAATTCAAATCAAATTTATGTATGTTATGATAATGAAGCGTATATGAATACAGGAATTCAGAGGTCTTCAAGTACTCCCCACGGAGCTTGGACAAGTACAACAACAAAGGGAAAGGACAGGTTTAAAAAAAACCTTCCTGCTATAATGGCGGCTCATGATATTCCTTATGTTGCCACTTGTTCTATTAGTGAGCCACTTGATTTATTTGATAAATTTAAGAAAGCTAAATCTATTGATGGTTGTAAGTATATTCATATTTTAGCTCCTTGTGCACCAGGGTGGGGTTTTGAATCTGATGAAGCTATAGAAATAGCACGATTAGCCGTTAAGACTGGTTCTTGGATTCTATATGAAGTTGAGAATGGTATTATGAATTTATCAAAACAAAGTAAATCATTGTTAGATCCATCTAAGAGACTTCCGCTTATAGAATATCTTTCAAGACAGAAAAGATTTGCAAACATTTCGGAAAAGGATTTAATTGAACTTCAAGAATATTTAGATCATTCTTGGACCCGTATTGAAGTAAATTTGAGTTGTCAGGAGAAATATCCCAAATAATATCAATTCTATTTAGGTAATAATATATCTTTTGAATATAGATGGGTTTTTTAATTAAACTTAAAGGTAAGAAGTTAGAGGAAATTCAACCTTATCTTGAAATTGCGGTTGATAAGATTCTTGAGGGGAAAATCATTGCCTTTCCTACTGATTCTGTCTATGGAATCGGGGGCGATCCTCTTAATCTTAATGTAATCGACAAAATTTACAATATTAAATTTCGAGATCGCTCAAAGGGTTTATTGCTACTAGTATCTGATTTCGAAGAAGCTAATAAAATTGCAAAATTCAATAAATTAGCAAACAAATTAGCAAAAGAATTTTGGCCGGGACAACTAACTTTAATCTTGAAAAAAAAGGAGCCAAGTCTACTCCCGCAGGAGATTACTGCGTTTAAGGATACTATAGGATTAAGAGTTCCAACAAATAAAATTATCTTGAATATTTTAAATATTTTGAAATCAAGAGGATTTTTTGGAGGAATTATAGGCACCTCCGCAAATTATTCAGGAGAAGCCCCGTGTATCAGTGGGGATGAAATTGCTAAAAAATTTTTAAGCCCTATCGACTTAATAATTGATGGTGGCAAATCAAAATCGAAGTTAGCTACAACAATAGTTAATTGTGCAACTGAAAAACCAGAATTTTTACGTATTGGAAATCTTACTAAAGAACAAATTCAAGAGAAATTAAGTGTTGATGATTAAAAGAAATGGTGTTTATTATTGAATAATTTCAATTTATTAGTGTCAACGTCTCGATTTAATGAAATTCATGCGAAAGCAGAATTATGGTTTCTTTTATTAATCTGTGGAGATAAATATCCTATCATATCAAATGTTGAATTTTCTGGTTTAATAACTGCTTTTACAAGCCTCAATGCTAAAGACGTGATTTTAAAAGTTAAGACTATTTTAAAACGAGATCCAAGTTTTTTTCAATATATTCTAAAAATAGTTCCCATTGATTTTATTTGCGAGACAAATGTAAATACAATAAGTAAAGTAATCCAAAAACATTGCACTAAATATATAAGTCCTAATGAAACTTTTATGATCTACTTGAAGCGTAGAAAGAATGAAAATATAGACAGAAACGGTTTTATAGAATATGTAGCAAAAAATTTTGATAATAAAGTTGATTTAACTAATCCTAATATAATAATTAGAGTTGAAGTGTTAGGAGATACTTGTGGTATTGCTTTTTTAAAATCTGATCAAATTATTAGATTGAATAATAAAAATAGAGAAAATTAGATAATATATACCTATTCAAGACTTATTAAAGCCATTTGCTCACATATTAGATCATTTAAAGCTAAATAAAGGTCGGGAAGATTATTCTGATTAGGGATTTCGATACTTTTTTTGATATTATACGAGTATATTATTGATTTAATTTGATTATCTGAAAATCCAAAATATCTCCTAATATTTTGATACTTTTCAATTTTCATTTCATTAATTGTAAAATTGCTTTCAACTCCTTTTAATTCTGAGTTCACGTAATTACCTATTCTATTAATATTTTGATCAGATGAAATGATACAAAGATTAATTATACCTTTTTTTATTTGTTCATTATCAATTCCAAAATCCTTAATTGCTTGTTTAATTTGTCTTTTTCCAGCAAGATATAACAGCAATTCAAGTTCTTTTTTATTCGAGATATTAGTTTTGTAAAAGAAAGCTTTTTGTGTGAAAAGGCATGCGTAATAAATATGTTGTGTATTTAAAACATATTTATCATTAAAAAATTGTATAAAAGAGTCTTTGAAATTAGCCTGAACTTCTTTTATTATATTGAAGAATTTTTCTAATTCTAAATTAGTAGATTTTAATTTAATTTGATTAATTCCAACTAGATATTTTAATTCAATTTCTTTTATTAAAAATTCTTCAACAATCATAATGGAAAGCTCCAGTGAAGCCAGGTTGGTAACAAATTAAATTGTATTCTTATAAAAATTATAATCGAAAATAATAATATTAAATAAAATGTAAATATCCAATCTTTCAAGTTATACTTAATAATAAAATAATAAGTGCGTTCTTTTTTGCTTCCAAATGCTCTTGATTCAAGAGCCTCTGCCACATTGAAAGCACGTTTAATTGAACTGACGATTAATGGAACTAGCAGAGGAAATAGATTTCTTATTTGATTAATTAACCCTTTTTTTTGCATTTCATAACCACGGCTCTGCTGGGCATCGATAATATTTTGTGCTTCTATTGCTATTGTTGGTACAAATCGAAATGCTAGTGAAAAGGAGAAAGCGAATTCATAAGGAAGTTTCATTGAAATTAATGATAATGCTAAATCGTTAGGATCCACAGTTAAGAAGAAGATTGAGAATGCAGAAACCATAATTGATATTCTTAATACCATAGCAATAGCAAAGTCCAATGATAAGAACAATGTATTTAAAATAATCACTAATAAATAAAGAAAGGATAAACCTCGTATGCTTTTTATCCACATTTTAAATAGTCTTCCGGATAAAATTACTGGAATTAAACTTAGAAATAATAATAATAGTGGAATGATTTCCGTAAATAATAATGCATTTATGGTATAAATGATTGCAAATAGCAATTTAGCTCGAGGATCTAAATTATGTAAAAAAGTGTCTTTTTTTAAAAATTTAAAGGCATTCAGGAATTCTAAAGACATCTAAGTTTTCTCCTCCATAATATTTAACTTTTTAAGCTCAAAATATTGATTAAGAAAATTTACGATTTCTTTTTGCTTATATAGATTTTCTGGAATATTAATACCAATATCTTTCAAATAATTCTTAAATTGAAAAATTTGAGGTAGAATTAATGATGTTTTTGAAACTAAATTTTTATTGATTAATATTTTTCTTGTTGGACCATCAGTAATTATATGTCCATTAGACATTAAGATTGTTCTAGGAATATATTCTAAAGAGAATTCTATATTATGAGTAACAATTATAATAGTCTTTCCAGCTTTTCTTTCACTTTTAATAAGATCGATAATAAATTTAATTTCTTTTGCATCTTGACCCAAGGTGGGTTCATCAAATATCAATATTTCAGGATTACGACAAATTATACAAGCTAGAGCAAGTTTCTTGGCTTCTCCTCCGGATAAATTGAAAGGAGATCTAGCTTTATACTTTTCTAAATTAAATTTACTTAAAATAGCTTGCGTCCTAACTTGAATCTGTTCTTTAGTTATATCAAGATTTTTTAAAGAAAATTTAATTTCTTCTTCGATAGTATTGGAAAATAGTTGGTGCATTGGATTTTGAAAAACTATTCCTACAGTTTTAGATAAGTTAGCTACAGTTCTGGAACTAATATCCTTACCATTCAAAAATATTTTTCCACTAGTTGGCCGTAATAATCCATTTAAAGTTCTTATAAGAGTAGTTTTTCCTGCTCCATTTTGTCCCATTATTGCCACGAATTCTCCTTTATTAACCACTAGGTTTATTTGATTTAGTGCTCTTGTGCCATTTGGATAAACATAGCCAACATCTTTCATCAGAATCTGCGGAATTGTTTCTGAAATTCACATCTCCCCGAATTTTATATCAATATTTCTTAATGCTAATAATATCTCCTCAATTGAAGTAGGAATCTTATTTTCAAATATATTATATTTTTTTAATTGATTGAAAATAGAGAAAATTATTGGTTTATTTATATGTAGTCTTTTAAATTTTTCACTATTGATTACTTCTCCTTTAATATCATGAGCAATTATTTTCCCTTTGTCAATGAGTATGATTTCATCGATTAGAGGAAGTACCAGATCCATTCGATGTTCACTTATGATGATAGTTACCTCTTGTTCTTTTTGAATTCTTTTTAATAATAAAATAATCTTTTGAGCAAAAAATGGATCTAAACTTGCTGTGGGTTCATCTAAAATTATAATTTTAGGATTTAAAACTAAAATTGAAGCGATTGCCACTCTCTGTTGTTCTCCTCCACTTAATTCAAAAGGTGCTTTATCTAATAAATGGCTTATTTCTGTTAACTTGACTACATTTTCTATACTTTCTTTTATTGATTCTCGGGATAGCCCGAGATTTTCCATGCCAAAAGCAATTTCATGTTCAACGTTCATGGCGATTAATTGATTTTCTGGATTTTGAAAAACAATCCCCACTTGAGTAGATAAATCTGCAATTGGAGTTAAAGCTGCATTTTTTCCGGCGATTTCAACTGACCCCTTATAAAATCCGGCATAAAATTGAGGAATTAATCCATTCATGCATCTTATTAAGGAGGTTTTCCCTGAACCAGTCTCTCCAGCTAATAAAATGAATTTATTTGAATCAATTTTTAAATCTATATCTCTTAATGCATAATCCTCGTTTCCTTTGTATCTAAAGGAGAAATTATTAAACTTTATTAAACTCATTTTGAAGAAATAAGAAATAATATTTTAAATTAGATTATGAAACAATTAAAATTTGTTTAATATTTTCTAATATCTCATCAATTATTTTTTCTAAATCAAAAATCCCATTTAAACTAGCAGCTCCATCATGACCTCCTCCACTTCCTTCACTTACGTTATTTAATATATTTCCCAGGTGTAGTCCTGTTTCTAAACATAAATCATTTCTTGCTCGGGTAGTAATTTTAAATTCTGATCTTTCCTTTGAATAAACAATAGCTATATCAAAACCGATATTTATTAGCATTGAAGCTACAGAAGCTCCAAAACTGCTTACATTTGATATTCCTACTAGATAGTTCCCTAATTTCTTTAATTGGGTTCTCTGCATTCCTTTAATCTTAGCAATTTTCTCTGATAAATCAATTTCATATGTTAAAGAAGATAAAATTTCTTGAATATTTACATCATTGCTTAATAAATCTGAACTTCGTTGTATAGTATCATTATTTGAATATTTAAAGAAACCTGAATCCGTTAAAATTGCAGCTTGAAGAAGATATTTATATGACGTGGGAAAATTTATTTGATAATGTTTTGAAAGTTCATAAACTATTTCTGCTGTAGAAGTAAAATTATCGAAGATTAAATTATTCGACGATTCGTTCTTACTATATTTATTTAAATTCAGGTGATGATCTATAAATACAAATGGAATTAGAGTTTGACTGATATCAAAATTAGGTTCAAATTCGACTAAATCTAAATTATTCGTATCCAATACAATTATAACTTCAAATGTTGAAAAATCAAGCTTGGTTTTATAGGAAAAGTCAAAATCAGGAAATTTATTAGAAAATTTAACCATGAAATCCTTTACTGGTTTAGATATCTTAGAAAAAATTATTTCGATTTTTGGTTTATTTAAAATGAAGTTCAATAAAAATTTCAATGCAAAAGAAGAAGCAATTCCATCAAGATCGACTAAGTCATGGGTAGTAATTATTATATTTTTATTTTTTAGAAAAGAAATAAAATTGTCAAATTTTTGGTAAATCATAAAATTTTCTTTTTTTTCATTTATTTTTGAGATCTGCTTGAAGAGATTTCTGTAAGGTCTCAAGACTGGTTTTAGTTCTCTCAGTTTTTTGGTCTATTGTTTTTGCGCGCATTTCTAAAGTTATTTTTAATGATTTTTTCTCATCAAGAAGTTTATCTCGATTGCTTTTTACCATAACTGCACCAATATTTTTATAAACGATAGTATCAGAACTTGCTTTTTCTAATTCTTCAATAGCTAATTCAGTTTCTCTTAAAGTAGTATCAATTTGAATTTTTTGTTGAGAGAGAAATTCGAGACTTTGACTTAAAGCAGTTAAATTTTGAATTTTTTTCTTAGTTTCTTCATCTAACTGGTCAAAATTTATTGTCATTTAATTTAACACGTTTTCTATTTTATATTTCAAAATGTAAAGACTAATTTGAAATTTACGATTTAATTAATATTCTTCTAATAACTTTCACTAATTCGAACAGTACCGTCTATAATCTTTCCAAAATTGATGATTTCATTAATAGATGCTCTGAAAGCAGTAATATCACTGCTTTCAATATGAAAAATTAAAGAGTTTTCTTTTTTTTCCATTACAGTTTTAGATCTTGTTGATCTTCTGTTATTAAATTCAGGTAAAAAGGAGTTATAAGAAATCTGACACAATTCAGAATTTTTAAATTTAAGTTCTATTATAGATTTAATATTGTAAAAATTTTCTTTATTCATTATTCTTCAATTGCTTCTAATTCTCTTTGTTTACGCTTTGATATCCTAAAAGATTCCGCACCGCGAGGGGTTTCTATATAATAAGCTCCTCCAGTAAATCGAGCACCACATTTTCTACAATGCCAAATTCCAGTAGAAACTCTGTTTATATAGCCCTTGGTTTCACACTTGGGACATTTGATGTCACCACTTTTTTGTCGTTCCATGATTAATTTCCATTTTTTCCTAACATTTGCACCATATCTAGCTTTAAATCGACCAGAGATTCCACTTTTTTTAAGTTTACTCACTTTAAACACTACTTATTTTAGTTTCTAATAATAAAATAAAATTTCAATAAACTTTAAACTTTACCCATTATCTTAATGCTACTCGTATTAAGTTCTAAATATAAATTAGAAATAGGTATATAAACAATTTTAAATTAAGATATATTTATCTATCAAATCAAATATTATCTTTATTGTCTATTTAATTTAAGTGTGGGATATGAGTAGTCAAAATTTTTTCACAGTTAACTTAAAGGATATATCTGAGATTAGTATCAAAGATATAGGAGTTAAGGGTGCAAACTTAAGTCTTTTAATTCAAAATGATTTCTGTGTACCAGAAGGATATATCTTAAAAGCTAATGCATATTCATTATTTATTTCGGTTAACAACCTCAATCAATTTATTGAAGAAACTTTAAAAAAAATTGATTATAATGAAGTTGAATCAATTGAAAAATGTTCTAAATTAATCCGGGCTAAAATAGAAGAAAATTTTTTACCTAATAACGTAATTAATGAAATTAAAGCACAGTACATTAATTTTAATGTAGCTATTAGATCTTCAGCAACAGCTGAAGACTTACCACATGCTTCATTTGCGGGACAATACGACTCTTTTTTAAATATAAACGGAATAGAAAATATATTAACATTTATAAAGAGATGTTATGCTTCTCTATGGAATAGTAGAGCTATAATTTATAGAAAAAAGAATCTGATACATCATGAAAATGTTAAAATTGCTATTATTATTCAGAGAATGGTACCAGTTAAGAGTGCTGGAGTGCTTTTTACACTAAATCCAATGTCAGCAAATAAATCAGAATTATTAATAGAATCAACCTTTGGGTTAGGTGAATCTATTGTTTCAGGACGAGTTAATCCTGATCAATTTACAATTATAAGAATGGGAAAAAAGAGTAAAGAATCTTTTAAAATTCTTAATAAAAGGATTGGTAATAAAAAATACGTTATTTTACCAAAACCCCTAGAGAATGAATTAGGTGTTGATTCAATAGAGTTAAATGAGGAAGAAAGAAAAAATCCTTCACTTTCTGATAAAGAGATTCATAATCTTGCGAGAGTTGGGATACAAATAGAGAAATTATTTAATGGTATTCCTCAAGATATTGAATGGGCTGTTGATGATCAAGGTCAAATTTATGTTCTTCAAACTCGTCCCATAACGGCAGCTAAAGTAGCTTCGATAAGTGATTTACCAGTTTTTTCAAGAGGTTATTCTGATGATTATTGGAATGATAATACTACACCATTATTTTTTGATTTATTAGGAGATCATTTAACAAAAGTAGTAAATATTGAGCTCAATAGCATTATGGGTTATAAAAAGATGGACGTTGAGTTATTAAAATTATATAATGCACATGTCTATTTTAATCTTAAAGTGTTAAAGAAGAAGGTAGAATATGAAATCCCGAAATTTATACGAAATGAAGATGTTCTGTATTATTTTCCTGAGGGTTCTGGACCTTTTGGTAAAGAAACAATGAGAAGTCTTCCTTTTCGCTTATTTAGGCGGTTATTTTCTGAATTACGGATTATGTTTCATGATCCTGATGGGTCAATGTCAAAAACAGACGAAGCTTATAATAATTGGACTGAAAGAACCTTCATTCCATACTGTAATGATTTTGATTCCAAATTGAATACTTTAGTAGATAGTGAGGATCCGATACCTTTATATGAATTAGCTGAAGAGTTAGATAAAGTGATGATCACACATTTTAGACTAGTTAGGTATGGAATTCCAGTTCATAACATTGGAATGAATTTAATGACTCAATATCTTCTTAACCGTTTTCTAAGTAGAAAAGAAACAAGACGGTATTATCCTATTCTAATTTCAGGTTTAAAGCATAAATTAACTGAGACTAATGATCAAATTCATAATTTAGCTTCAATTATTCAGAAATCTTCATACTTAAAAAAAATTTTTATGGAAAATCAATCCAAAGATGTTCTCAATATTTTATCTTCTCAGGAAATTACTGAAGTAAAAGAATTTTTTAAAAAGTTTACAGATTTCCTTAAAGAATATGGTGATCGTGGTTTTACAAGAGAACCATATTATCCTCGATGGAATGAATCGCCTGAGCTTATTTTTGATATTTTGAAATCTTTGATAACAGAAAAATGGCAGAAATTTGAAAGAGAGAAAGTAAAAAGTTTGAACAGGGCAAATTTAATTTCTAAATATATTGAAACAAAGATTAGATCTCAAAAATTCGGACTAATAAAATGGAAATTATTTAGTGTGATATTAAAGAATAGTAGAAAGTATATTATTTTTAGAGAAAATCAACGATTTAATCTTGACAAATGGATTACAAGAAATAGAAAAATTTTCCTTGAAATTGGAAAAAAATTCATGAAAAAAGGAATTTTAGATAATGAAAATAAAATATTTTTTCTTCAAAAAAAAGAGATAAAAAGAATAATATATAATAATTTTGATGTCAATTTTATCTCTAGTCTTGTTGAAAAACGATATAGCGATTTCCTTCAAAATGAGAATTTAATCCCACCTAAATTTATTTTAGGATTCAGAGAATTTGATGACAAAATGCAGTTCAATCAAGATAGTACTATATTCTATGGTGTTCCAGCAAGTCAAGGTATAACGACAGCTCGTATTCGTGTCTTAAAAGAAATTAGTCTCATACCATTGATACAAACTGGTGAGATTTTAGTTGTACCTCGAACTGATCCAGGTTGGACTCCCATATTTTCTAAGATTGGAGGGTTAATTACTGAAACAGGAGGGATACTGTCTCATGGTGCTGTAGTTTCACGAGAATATGGAGTACCTGCGGTAACAAATATTCCAAATGCTTGTAAATTATTTAAAGATGGTCAAATAGTGACTATAAATGGTTATAATGGAGCAGTTATTATAAAAAAATAAAAATAGGTTTTATACGAAAATGGAACAAATTATTCATTTGGAACAAATGACAGACCATCCTGAATGGAATGAAAGTTATTATTTCGTTTTTTACAATAAAACTCAAAAAATAGGAGGAATGTCACGTATTGGTTTCAAACCTAATAAAAAAGAAGGAATGACTTTTTTTTTTCTTTTCCTTCCCGATGGAACTGCCGCTGGATATCATCAAGAAATTAAATTAAAAGATTTTACTTCAAAACTTAAAGTCAAAGGAATGTCTCATGGATGGAGTTATGATAATAATTGGAATTATAAATTTAAGGGAAACATGATTTTTGTTAAAAATCCTTTAGATTTGCCAAAAGTACGCAACAATCCAAATCTAATTTTGAAAGTAGAACAAGTAAGTTTGGATTTAATGTTTACACCTATAAATGATGCATACGAATATAGTAAATACATGACTCCTGAATCATTAGAAATTGGAAAGAAATCAGGGGATAAACATTGGGAGCAAATAGGTATTGTTTCTGGAGATTTAAAAATAGGAATGAAAAATTATAACTTTAGAAAAGTAATCGGGCAGAGAGATCATACTTATGGTGTAAGAGATTGGACAGGTGTTGGTAATTGGTTGTATTATGTAATTTGGTTCAATCAAAATTTAGCCATAAATCCTGCGGCAATTGTATTAAATGATGGTCGGTTATCAACTGGTGGTTTTATGTTTAAAAATGGAAAAAATATTCCTTTAAAAGCTATTAAAATAATAGAACAGAACTTCCAACCTGATGAAATTTATCCCGTTGATTCAAAACTTGAAATTGTTGATTTTCTTGGTGATAAACATATACTTAAAGCCCAAGTAGGACCAATTATTCCTATCACTTTTCACGATAACGAAGGAAATAAATCGATTTTAATTCAATCTTTCGGCGAGTTTGAATTAGATGATTTAAAAGGAGGATATGGTACATTTGAAACTCTACGTAAAGTAATAAAAAAATAAACAAATAAAATTAAAATTATTAAAAAAATTATTTATAATCAACTTTATATTGCCAAAGATCCAAATTTTTTCTTACTTTTTTTCCTATTTCCATAGATTTCTGGCATAAATTTTTAATTTCTTCAAGAGAAAACGTTGCTGGGCCGCTTTTTTGGATTGATGTAATTTTATTTTCAGTAACAGAAATTGAAATTCGACCTTCACATAATAGTTCTTCAGGCAAACTTGGATCTAAAAAGATGATATCATCAATTTTTCCAAAGGTTAAAACTAAGGGAAGCTCTTTAACTATCATTTCTCCAGTTATATATTTTCCCGTCCATTCTACATGATCCTCCACCCATTTACCTTCAGGTAAATGACTAGAAATTAATGATACGAGAGCACTAATTCCTCCAGCATCAATTAAGTTTCCTGCATAATTAATTACATATATATCAACGAATAGTATGTAAACTGCTTCCTGCTCTTTGATACATAGTTTCTTTGTTTGAACACAATCTGCGTGTCTTATTCCACGATCTACAACACGGGCTAACTCGATAGATTGCTCATCTGGTGGTCCTCTTTCAAATAATGGAGATGCTAGCGGTAATAACTCAGCCATAATGGTACATACTCCCTCATCTGGAAGATCAGGAAATGGCTCACCAACTTCATATTTTAAACCTGTAATAACTCGGGTATCACCTAATTGAACATCAGCAGATCCTTCTGCAGACGCTATTAGATCATGTTTTATATTCAATTTGCGATAATCCCACAATCCTCGACCGTCGATTCGCTCCTCTTTCTTTAAATTATTAATGATATAATTTTTTTCTATTCTTGAAATTATTCTCTTAATATTCATCATTATTGCTATTCTCCTCCTGCTATCTGTTGTTGAATTGTTAAATACTTTCTTTTCAATACATCAAGTTGCATTTGATGAATTTTTGTCATTGCATTTTTCGCTAATTTTAAGCATTGATTAATTTCTTCTAAAGGCATATCACCATCAAACTGTAATAGTGAAATCTCTTCGTTAAACCATGTTATTGCGCAGGGTAAATCTGCTTCTCCTGCTTTATCTTCAATTCCTGACAAGTCTGTAATTAATTCTCCTCCAATCTTACCTACAGCAACAGAAGTAACCAAACTTTTCATAGGAACACCTGCATCTGCCAATGCTAAGGCTGCTACTGTAGTACTAGCACATCTTGTTCCTCCATCAGCATCCATAACATCAATAAATACTTCAAAAGCCGTACCTGGATATAACTCAAGAAAAAGTACAGGTTCCAAACAATCTGAAATAATCATTGAGATTTCTTTTTCTCTTCTACCCGGAGCAGGTCTTTTACGGTCAAATACTGAGAATGTCGCCATTCGATAAAAAACTCTTAATATACCTCTATCAGGTTTCGCTAAATGATGTGGGTGAACTTCCCTTGGTCCGTAAACGGCAGCATAGATCTTATTGTTACCCCATTCTAAATATGCGGAGCCATCAGCATTATTTATTACACCAACCTCCATTTTAATAGGTCGTAAATCGTGTTTATCCCGCCCATCAAGTCTTTTACCGTCTTCTCTAAATAACTTCTCTGGATATTCATCTTTAATAATTAATGGCATTATGCTATACCTCTTTCTTTCTTTTCATTTTCTATATAAAGGGACATTCGGTCTGTTAAGCCTACCGTATGAGCTTCCCTTTCAATTTTTCTTATTGCATCAATAAGCAATCTTTCATGAGCGATATCATCGCCTTTTATCCAAATTCGCCCATTTTGTGTTACAAATATATTGCAGTTGGTTAGGTTCTTAAGAATCTTAATCATTGAACCACTGCGACCAATAACTCGTGGAATTTTAGGGGGATCAATAGTAATTACAATTCCATTTGATCTTTTGCCTAAATATTTACCAACAGTTGTTAGTTCGGGTCTATTTAACCTATCTGCCGATATAACTTTTACAATCAAAATGTCACCAATTTCAAATTTTTCAGTTGATGTATCTTCTTGATGATGAGAAGATCCTCTTCCTACTCTTAATTTACTTCTTTTCATTGTATTTCTAGGTTTTAAAATCCCACTATCTTTCGCATTAATATCACAAATATATTTAACTGGACTTTTATCAATTACCATAGCTATAACCTTATCTCCTGGACGAGGAGTATAAAAGCCTCTAAGAGGAATAACATTAATATAATTTTTCTTTATTTGTTTTAAACCAATAGTTAATGCAATTATTTTAGTTCTTTCTTTGTTTAAAATTGTTCCCCTTCCCGGTAAAAAGCTTTCTATATCTTCAGTTAAAACTTCTCCTGGTACAACAAGATCCCTTGTTGTTTCTTCATCTTCAAATTCGTCAGATTCTTCAGGATCTTCTTCTAATTCTTCATCTTCCATTTATATTTAATCACTCTCCTTGTACTAATTAATATTTTCCTAACCTTTATTTATAAAAATAACGTAAACTAAAGTTAATTAAAAATTCCAAGGCTAGGCTTTTAAGAGTTTTGTTTGAACTCTACCATGAGTTAATTTATTTAATTTATCAATTAATTCCATTTGTAATCCTGCCGGAAGATTTACAACAGAAACCCATGATCCATCCGATTGCCACTCTTCTTTTTTAATTTGTGCTAGTTGTGCAACTATATTATAACCTTTAGCAGTAAATGCTGATGGTATTTTTATTGCTAATTCAACTTGTTCCATCCGAATAGGGATAATTGCTCTTATATTTTTTACAACATCATCTACTTGTTCTTCAGCACTCCTCATCAGATCTATTTTAACTTTTGCTTCTTCAATTGCTTTTTCAATTCTTTGATAAGGATGAGGTTTTTTGTTTTGAGGATTAATTGCATTTTTTGAAATAATCGTTATAATCTGTTTTAATTTTTTTTGTCTCTCTTCTTCTCTCTGGGTTTTAGTCCAGTGAATTTCTCCATCAAGTAATATATAAGCAGCTATGACCCTTCCATCTGTTGTTTCAAAAATTGTCTCCATATCTCCATCAGTAGCTTTCTTGCCTCGTCTTAAATCTTCAAAAACAGTAAAGCTTTCAAAAATGAGATCAACCGAGATATTTGGGTTATTCAATATTTCTTTTACAGTTAAACGAGATTTTTGACTTCCTTCTTTTAAACGTTTATCAATTTCTTGTCGAATTGTTTTTTTAGCTTCCCAAGCTTTATCGGGATCTAATAACATTTCAAATGTTCTTCCCTCTTTTTCAATACGTCCAATAATATACCCTCCTAAATCAATTCTTGCTCTGTCTATCATAAGATGGAATCACAACATTGAATATTGAAATTACGAGCTTTTGTCTAGTTTTATTCTTGGTCTTCGCATTATTTAATAACTATTAGATGAGCTAAACTTGAAATTTACAAACTTATAGAAAACTTATAACATATTCAATAATTCTTCCTTTTCTTCTAAACTTAACAATTTAAATTTAGCATCCTCTTTCAATATAAAGGCTACATCACATGAATTTTTACTTAAATTATCACCCATTAATTCTTTTAATGTCCTTAATGGCAACAATTTTAGTTCTTCATCGCTTATATCTTCTTTATAGTTTTCTTCAAGAAAAGCTCTAGCTTCTGTTGCTCCTGATCCAATAGCAAAAGCTCTATACCCCCATAAAGCTCCACTCGGATCAGTTAAAAACAAGGAAGCTTTACCATCTGAATCTATTCCAGCGATGAGAAGACTCACTCCAAAAGGTCTAACACCAGCATTTTGAGTAAATAATTGTAGATATTCACAAATATTTAAAGTGCTGTCTTTTACAGATATTTTTTCATCATAGTTAAGCAAATTAACTTGTGCTTGAACTCTAGCTCTTTCAACTAGAACACGAGCGTCAGCAGTGAGTCCAGCAATAGCCACACCAACATGGTCGTCAATCTTAAAAATCTTTTCTGAACCAATAACTTCTTGAAGTTCAGAGCTCTTTTTTTCGACGGCAAACACAACAGAATCATTATTTCTACAAACAATAGCCGTCGTACCTCTACGAACCGCTTCAATTGCATATTCTACTTGAAATAGACGTCCTTCTGGTGAAAATTGGGTTATTGCCATATCATAACCTCTTCCTGCTTGCTGGAACATGATAATTCTCCTTGCGAAATTTTTAATTAATATTTATTTACATTATTTTTTTTCTGATTAAAAAGAAGTAATAAATAATGAAATATATATTTTTTTTTAATATTTCAAAAAGTTCAGTCAAACAAAATTATATAATAACTCTAAAAAATGCATTAATATTTAATGATTAACTCCATGCTACTTTGTTTATAAAAATTGACCATTCCAAAATTATCATCCCTTCATCTCTTGTGTGAGCAACGAGATAATCTCCTTCTTTAGTAATAGATCCTACTATATTCCCTTTCCCACCAACTATGTTTTTAGCGGCTAGTTGAATATCATCATTTTTTAAAATGGCATATCTACGATTTTGGAAAGTAAGAGCTGATTCTTTTTGCTTCCATGCATTAAGAATAGCTTTAGCTTCGTCGGTTGTTAAAGGAAAATCTTCGGATTTATATATGATGTCTCCTTCACTATTTAATAAAAAAACTTCTTCTACTCCTTCAAATTCCCTTAATTGTTCAACTAGATAATAAAATCTTTTTTCTTCCATTCTTTTAACCTTAATTCTTCGAAAATATTTTGATCTTTACTCTAAAATGAAAATTTTTAAATTTAAATCTTTTTAGAACGAAAAATATGTTAAACTCTTAAGAAAGGAAAAAATATTTTACTAAAAACTTATTATCTATCATATTAAGTTAAATGCGGGTTAAATATTGAGAATTTTATGCCACAAAAAATAATTCCTTATGATAAAATTTATAATATCGATACCGAGAAAGATAAAATTAGTATTTTTTCAAGATATTATAAATACTTAAACGAAACTGTTCAAGGTTTTCCTAATACGAAAATAAGTATCAAAAAAATGAGAGATTATGATAAAAGGTTTGAAATAACGATAAATGGTCCTGAGGAAATCTTTGTTACCAATATTTTAAAGAAGGAGATAGGATTAATTAATCAGTTTGACCATATTCGAGAGGGAAATACATATAAGGGAACTATTGTGGATGTTGGAAAGGTAGGTTTTGGAGTTTTTGTAGATTGCGCAATATTTAATCCTGAATCAGAGGTTTTAATTCCCCTACACACCCTTAGAGAACAACTATGTAATGGAAAAAATAAATCATTGAGAGAAATTCTAAAAGTATATGATTTAATAGAAAATTTTCCTCTTTATATTAATATAGTATCAATTGATCGTAAGAAAATGCAAATAGAAGGGAAGATAGCTGATAAAACAATTAAATTTTTTGAACATATATTAGAGGAAAATTTAGAAGCGGTTTTGGTTACAGGCGAAACAAAAGCTCAATTTAAAAAAGCATTAGTTAAAACAGGACATTTTCGTGATATTGTCTCAATTGAAAGGTTTGGATTTTTAGAAAATATTGTTATTCTTAAACAAGATACAAATGCTCCGGGAATTATTGCTGATATAGGAAAACATTTAAGAGGATGCAAAATAAGTGCTCTTAGACCTGAGAGAATTAGAAGATTTTTTGAATAAAAAATGTATGGTGGGCCCAGGGAGGATCGAACTCCCGACCTTCTCGGTGTAAGCGAGACGTCATCACCACTAGACCATGGGCCCTTATTATTCCTAGTGATAAGTTATACGCTCAGGGTGGGATTTGAACCCACGGATCCATCGGACACCGGTTTAGCAGACCGGCGCTTTTGGCGCGTTCTTTGCGCTCTACCAGGCTAAGCGACCTGAGCTTGATTTTTTATAATTATAAAATCTATATTTTGAATATAAAAATTCAAAATTTTAATACTTTTTTATGCCTATTATTAGAATAAGAATTGGTGGAAAAAAAAATAAATTTTATTTTTTAAATTAAAACTTGATTAACTTTTCATTTTCTAGTCTTTATCTTTTTTCGAATGATCGATTCTAAATACCACCAAAAGATTCCAGCAGGAACACAAATTATCAAATTGATTATTAAATGTCCAAAGCATGCTGCTGGATCTCCTGTAGATATGCCCAAAATACTTGCGCAGTAATGATTACCATAGAGATACTTAGCAATTCCTAAATAAAAAATTTGCGTTAGTAAAATATGATACGTTGATTTACCAATAACTGAAATTCCTTTTGCTATTAAATTATCCGATTTTTTAGGCAATAATTTCAGAGCAACTAGGAAAAGGAAAGCAGAATATGGAAACACGAATAAATTATAATCGCCCCTAATAAATTGAATCCTAAAATCAAAGAATTGATAATTTATTAGATAAATTAAGCTTAATGGAAATAAAACAAACATGAAAAGATTTTGTTTGGCGAAAATATTAGGATTTCTTGAAAACCACATTCCTAAAGCAACAGCTGTTATCATAAATAAGATATTCGTTACGATAAATATATAAGCCTCAAATGCTTCCCAAGATGGAAAAGGAGGTGTTCCTATAAAGAAGAAAATATACAATTGGATTACAATTTCAAGAACATAACATAACAATAATGTTAATCCAGCCCATATAAGTTTACCACAAAATCCTTTATAAAGCAAAGGCAATATAATAATTGCACTAAAGATAACAGGTAAAAACCAAATTCCAGGACCATAGAATGGCAGAATACCTATTATAAGATGAATAAATCGAAATCTATTATAAAGCCCATCAGGATCCCAAGTTTGCGAAAAATACATAAGTTCAAAGTCAAAGTCATAAAGTATTAGTCCAATAATAGTAGAAACTAAGTATATAACTAGATAAGGAAAAATGAAGCGCCAAAATTTTCGTTTCCAATAACTCCAAGAATAAAATTGCTTTAATGATGTTTGCCCTCTACTTTTATATGAATAGCCCAGATTAAATCCCATTATTACTAAAAACACAGGGATTGAAATCCGTTCCCATAAAGCGACTCCTATATCGCCTTTAATACTCCATGGAATAGTGTGATCAAATATTACTAAGAAAATCATTAGTGCTTTTAAAAAGTCAATTTGGAATAAATTCCGATCTTCTGATTTTCCTAATGATTCCTCAACAAAAGTCGTAGTTTCATTCAATATGCTCACTTTCATATAAATTAGATTTTTAATTAAAATTAAGAATTTTAATTTTAATCAAAATTAATTCAACTTTTTAATTTTACTTATAAAATGAAATTGTTTTACAGATTTGTATGGATTAGTATATAAAATTGATTGCATAAAAATAAAAAGAGAAAAAATACTCAATTTATTCAGAAATTATTTCAAATACCATTTTCTCGATGATCGGCTTTTTTGTATATCTCTTGTCATAATACCAGCCGACTAAATGTGGTTGTAGTTCTTTGTCTGGAAGGTTTGGAATAACTATGATCATAACACCATTAGAAAGATACTTTAATATTCTCTTATCTATTTGATGGAGTTTTTCATTACCAGAGGGATGTGAATGCCACTGCCAAACAATATCAACTCCCATTTCTTGTTTAAATTTCCGCATATTGTATATTTTTGACTTTTTATAGCGCATCCAACTCCTTGGTTTTACATGAGCTTTAGTTCTTCTTAGATCTGGATTCATTATAAATTTATTAACTATACCGAAGTTTTCTTTACGATCTGCAAATAGCCATCCATGTATAATATAAGGATACTCTTCGGCAGCTTTTTGAGTAATCTCATTAAAAATACGGTCGGGTATCAAATATCTAAAATCCTTGGCTGTGCTCAATATAATTCTACCTCAAGTATGAACCAATGAAAGATAAAATTTATATTTTTCTTTAAATAGATTATTAGCTTTATTAAATTACAAGGGCGAATAAAAAAAGATTTATTTTAGTTAATATACTCTATTTTAATACCCATAATTTATATCAATAATAATCGCACTTTTAACAACGCAGACGTAGCCTAGCTGGTAAGACGCCGGCCTTGAGAGCTTCATGATCTGAACAAGTTAGCCGGTGCGCGTGAGCGCTCGGGGGTTCGAGTCCCTCCGTCTGCGCTTGTTTTTAGAATTAAAAGTATAAAACATTATGGGCTATTGGCGCAGGCAGGTAGCGCAACCGGCTCTTAACCGGCAGGTCGGGGGTTCGAATCCCTCATAGCCCGCTATAGTTCTTAAGTAGAAAATTTATAAATATTTAAATATTATCTCAAAATCGGAAAAATCAAATGGCTTTAAAATGTAACCGTCTGCTAATGTTTCTTCCAAATGTCTCTTAACCTCAGAGCCAGGTATTGCTGTAAGTAAAAATACAGGAATATTCTTCGTTCTAGAATCAGATTTTATCATCTTACATATTTCATATCCATTATAATCAGGTAATATGATATCTAATAAAATTATTTTAGGGTTATTATTTCTTAGTTCTTCCAAACCTTTCGATCCGCTAACAAAGCCCTGACAACTATATCCTTTACTTTCAAAATAACTGGTTAGCAACCGGATTGTTGCTAAATCATCCTCAATTAGAAGTATATCATACTGAGAGCTTTCAATTTTTATATCATCTAAGATATTTACAATTTTATTCTCAAGCAGGATTGATTGATCAAAAATATTCTGAATAGTTGCTAAAATATCATCATCTAAAGAATCCTTATAATTCTCAAGTAATAGCTGTGAGAATCCTTTTATCGATGTCAATGGTTCTTTTAATGCATGTGAAAGATTACTTAGGACTTGGTTATCTAAAAAATCTAGTTTATCTCCAATTATAGTGGATTTTTCATCGATAAAATAGTCAACCGCTTCACGTATTAATTTTGAAAATGTTTTATACTTATCTTTATTTCTATCAATAAAATCTTGCCAGTCTATTTTTGTTTGTTCTTCAACATATAAGGAAATACGTTCCTTGTCGCGATCGTAGATCTTATCCCCCCTTAACCATTTTTTAAAAGCTTCAGTTACTTGATCTCGCCATACAGCATTTTTACCTGTTTCTTCTTCATATTGTTCCATTAATTTTTTAACTTTTTCGCTTTCTAAATTTAAACTTTCAATCTCTTCATCTGGTAGAAGTGGTTGACGATGAAAATCTTCGTTATTATTCCCTATATTCTTATCTTCATCGTTAGCTATGAATACCACCTAAATTTTTCATAATATATTCATTGATTTTTTGATTTCAATTTTGTAAAAAATATTGATTATTACAAAAAAAAATAATTTTTTATCAATAATAATACTTTATATTTTTTTTGATAACTTTTTTTAAAATCTTCTTTTTTAAAGTATGTAACAAAAATAGGAACTACTATTTTTTGACTTTATTTAATATTTCGAAGATGATTTCAAAATCCGAAAAATTAAATGGTTTTAAAATATAGCCATCTGCTTTCGTTTCACCTAAATGTCTTTCGACTTCAGACCCAGATATTGCTGTTAAAAAATAGATTGGAATATTTTGAAATTCCTTATCAGATTTGATGGTCTTACAAATATCATAACCACTCAAATCAGGTAATATGATATCTAATAAAATTACTTTAGGTTGAGCTCTTCCTAATTCTTCTAAACCTTTTGAGCCACTAACCACTCCTTTACAAGCAAAACCCTTACTCTCAAAATAACTAGTTATTAATCGGATAGTAGCAAGGTCATCCTCGATTAAAAGAATATCATACGCATGATTATGCATTTTGATGTTATCTAAAAAGTTAACAATTCTATTTTCAAGAAGATTACTTTGATCTAAAATATTCTTTAATTTGTCTTTAATATCTTCACTTAATTTATTCTTGTAACTATCATTCTCAAAAAGGAATTGAGAATAACCCTTTATTGAAGTTAAAGGTTCCTTTAAATCGTGTGAAATATCAGAAATACTTTTTTTATCCAATTTTGATAATCTACTAAGTGCCTTATCTGAATCGTCAATAAATGTTTTAACACTCTGCCTTATCAGTTCTGAAAACGAAGGAAAATCATCCTTGTGTGTATTAATAAAATCTTGCCATTTATCTTTTGTTTCGTCAGAAACATACAGTGAGATTCTTTCTTTATCTCGTGTATAAATTTTTTCACCCTTCAACCATTTTTTAAAGGCTTCGGTTATTTGATTACGCCAAATAGCGTATCCGCCCGTCTCTTTCTTATATAGTTCTTCTAATTTTTTTAATTTTTCACTTTTTAAATCTAATTTTTCGATTTCCTCATCCGTTAAAGAAGGTCTCTCGAAAAATTTTTTTGAATCCCCATTTTCTGTCTTCTCTTTTTTATCCTTTGAGTCTTTCTCATCATCCTGTATATCTTTAGTTTCTTTAACTATCGGCATTTCACCTTTGTAAAAAATATATTAAAGATTACCCTTTTTACCACAAATTAATAATTATTTTTGAAAAATATTTCAAAAAAAAAATAATAGTAAGATTATTTAATTCTATCTAATTCTAAAACTGTTTTTTACATCTATAACAACAAATTAATTCTGAATAATTCCAATAAAAATTTACATTAAGTAATGTTATTTTGTCGTGTGAAAAAAAAGAGAATTTTTTACATTAAAATTAGTTAAAAACTGATTAGATTGGAGATATACCTATGTGATATATCTATTTTTTAAAGAATTTATATACAATTTTAGTCATAAAAATTTTGATATTCATGAACGATCATTTGTGATAACAAAAAGATTTATATATGATTTTATGCTAAAATATAGTAACCAAAAAAAAGTTGTGTGTACAAAATAATATTTTTTATGTTCAAAAAATTCCCGTGAAAAAAAATATTTTGTATCTAATTTATGGTTATGGTTGAGGTATTTATAATATGGTTGTTGAAATAGATGTTACACAAAATTTTTGCCCTGAATGTGGTGGTTCCACAATATCTATTGAAGAAAGGGGAGAAACTGTTTGTCAAGCATGTGGATTAGTTGTTGGAGAGAGAGGGTTAGATATTACCCATAGTGGAATCAGGGCATATTCAAAACATGAAAAAGACAAAAAGGAGAGAACAGGGTCTCCTATGTCAATTTTGATGCCTGATATTGGTTTAAGCACAATAATCGATAGGACTAAAATAAAGAATCCTGATCTAAGACGTGCTGCAAAATGGAACACTCATTTATCCTGGGAAAAAAGAAATATGTTAATGGCGATAACAGAATTGAAACGTATAGGAGGTAATTTAAATTTCCCGGAGAGAGTAAAGAAATCAGCTGTACGGCTTTATAAGGAAGTTTTTAAGAGACAGCTATTACGAGGAAGATCTATAAATGGTATGGTAGCTGCATGTGCTTATTATGCGTGCAAAGACGAGAGAGTACCTGTTACACTTCAAGAAATTTTAGAAGAGGCATCAATTAATGATAATATCGTAAAAAAATGCTACAAGATTCTTGTACGTGAGTTAAATTTAAAAATTTCTCATATTGATCCCGTATCATTGATTCCGCGATATTGTGCTGATTTGAATTTGGGAATTGAAGTCGAAAAAGAGGCTATGCGTGTTTTACAAAACTTTATTAACAAAACATCGATATCTGGCAAGGATCCTAAAGGATTATGTGCAGGAGCTATTTATTTAGTCGCTAAGATAAGAAATGTTAAAGTAAGCCAAAAAGATATTTCTAGTATTGTTGGAGTCACAGAAGTCACATTGCGTTCAAGATATAAAGAATTATTAAAAAACATCAGTTTCAATTTTCGATTAGAATAAAACTACTTTTTGCTTACCTTTTTTTAAAGAGCTATTTTGAATTTTGTAGAAACCAGTTATTTGAAAATTCAAAAAATTTTTTATAACCTTCACAGTAAAAGGATCTATCTGGATGTGGATTATCTGGAAAATTTTTATCTTTTAAGCATCCTCCATGACATAAATTAACCCAATCACAGTTTAGACATTCTTTAGAAAGGTTTTGTTTCCTAAGTCCAAAATTGTTGTCTCTTTTGTTTTTTAATTCAGATAAGCTTATTTCTCCTAAATTTCCAAGTCTTTCTTCTTCTTGAGCAAAAAAGTCGCACGGATAGACATCACCATTCCATTCCACTAATAAATAATCAGCACAGTTTTCTTCAAGTACGCATAATCCCCTAGGGGCACCATGATGATATGCCAAAATACTACTGAATAATCTGATCGAAGCTTTATCAGGATCTTTACACCATAAACTAAATAATTCACATAAAAATTTTCCATATTGAGAAGAATTTATAGAGAATGATGCTCTTTTACCACTTTGATCGATTTCAAGTGCTGGGATAAATTGTAAGTAATAGAAGCCATTTTCTATAAAAAAATCATAAATCTCTCTAACACGATTAACGTTAGATCGGCTTATAACACATAATATATTAAATTCAACATTATTTCGTCTCAAATCGTCAGCAGCATTCATAACTTTTTGCCACACAGATTTTTCACCTTTGCTTTTTCGATATCTATCATGAATTGCCTTTGGACCATCTAAACTTAGACCTACAAGAAATTTAAATTTATTAAAAAATTCACACCATTCGTCATTAATGAGAATTCCATTTGTCTGAAATGCATTTCCTATGATCTGCCCAGATTCACCATATTTTTGTTGAAAATTAACAACTTTATTAAAAAAATTTAAACCAGCTAGAGTTGGTTCACCACCTTGCCATCCGAAAATCGATTCTTTAAACCTAAATCCAAGAAATTGTGAAATAATCCGTTCAAGGGTGTCATAACTCATTCTGGGGTGTTTAGAAGTAGTGTATAGATTCTCTACCCGTAAATAAAAACAATATGTGCATCTTAAATTACAATCAAAAGAAACAGGTTTGATTAGTAATTGAAAAGGTTTCATGAACTTAATATAATAATTTAAGTAAAAAATACTTTAATTTTTAAATTTATCAATAAGAGATAATGTTTCATAAGCTATAATAAATTTATTTCCTATAGCCAGTTCTTCGAGCAGCTATTTGTCCTACTTTTCTTCCAGGAGGAGCATTTCTTGATGTTGTTGTAGGTTTGTGAGGTGATTGTTTCGCTCCTCCACCATATGGATGGGAAACTGCATTCATTGTTACACCACGAACAATGGGCCATTTCTTTGCTTTCGATTTGAGGGCATGAAATTTATTGCCAGCTTTAAGAAAAGGTTTGTCTGTTCTTCCACCACCAGCTACGACTCCAACAGTACAAAGACACGTTTCATGGAACCATTTTGTCTTTTTTGATCGAAATAACAGTTCTACTTTATCTTTAGATCTATTTCTTACTATAGCCGCTACACCCGAGGCTCTAGCAAATTTGCCACCATCTTGAGGCGTTCCTTCAATATTAAACACAAGAGTTCCGATTGGCATCTTTTTTAAAGGTAAAATATTCCCTACTTTTACGTCTTGTCCGTAGCCCGTTTTAGATTGAATAAATTCTTCTCCTTCATAAACACCTTCAGGAGGGAGCCAGAGATCTCTTTGACCATCTTCATATTTTATTTTAGCTATAGGAGCACCCCTTCCTGGAGAATGAATCAACTCAGTTACCTTAAATTTAAATGCTTTTTCATTCTTCTTGAATGCTCGGTACTTTACTTCTCCGATATGTCTGTGACTTGGAGATCTTGCCCATAAATTTCCTTGTCCTTTCCTTTGTGCTAAAATTCGTTTTCCCATATTCTTCACTAGTTCTTTTAAGATACTTTTTCTAATTATTGAAAGTTTAAATTTTTTTTTATTTTACTCATCGTAAAGTTAAATTTAGGATATTATAAGAAAAAGAGTTTAGAGTTTTTTGTCTTTTATCAATTCATCGATGTTATAATTAAATGCAATGGGAAGTTCTCTTTCTATAAACTCTCCAGCAATATTAGTTAATAGTAATTCTCTAATTTCTTTTGGATCTTTTGTTTGGCCTAACACCCATCCTAATTTAACATAGCCAACTTCTGGCAAAAGGTTTCTACCAGGTATTACTCCTAAATTTTGTAATTCTCTTCCAGTTGAATATACATTCATACCTACAAAACCATGTAAGGTTTGGGTTGTCATAAGAATGGTGATTCCCTCATCAATTGCTCGTTGTATTGAATTATATATGAATGTACTTACATGTCCTAATCCTGTACCGGCAAAAACAATTCCTTTATATCCTTTATCTATATAAAACTCTATTTGCTCATTTTCCATTCCCGGATAAAAATATAATAAAGCTACTTTTTTTTCAAAAGCAGTATTTGCCATTGTAGTCGTATTATTCTTTTTCCTATAATTATTTTTAAACATTTTTATTTTTCTGTTGCTTACCATTCCAAGAGGTATATCATTTATAGTTCGAAACGTGTTTCTAACTGAAGAATGCATTTTTCTTACAAGGGTTCCCCTATGGATTAAACCATAGTCATGGGAATGAGATCCAAGCATGGTTACTACTACTTCTGCTATATCAGAAGTAGCAACGGTTGCAGCATTTATCAAATTTAAAGCAGCATCTGAAGAAGGACGATCTGAACTTCTTTGACTTCCTGTAATCACAACAGGTATAGATAAATCTTTTAGCATGAATGAAAGAGCAGCACTAGTAAAACTCATAGTGTCTGTACCGTGGCCAATCATAATTCCATTTATACCTGAATTAGCAGCTCCTTCTATTTTTTGTGCCAATTTTTGCCAATATTCATATTTCATATTTTCAGATAAGATTTCAAATACCATTTCGCATTCGAGATTGCATATTTCTGCTAATTCAGGGACAGCACTAAATAATTCTCCTGGCGTAAAAGAGGGAATAACTGCACCAGTAGTATAATCTAACCTTGATGCAACAGTTCCACCTGTACCCAGGAGTCTTACATTTGGTAGTTTTTTATTAACAGGAAACAATTTTTCAGGGATTTTATAATTTGCTTGTCTTTTTCCAATTTTTTCTATTTTTGAAATATCAGAGACATTAATTCCTACGTTATAATTGTTATCCAATTTAATTTCAATATAGTTTGGAGCAGAAAATTCTGCTCGAGGTAGAATTATTCCTTCTAATGTTGTTTTATTAGTAGTAATTCTAATTATGTCCCACACTCCTATATTCTTTTGTTCTAATAACTTTTTAGCTTCCCCTTTATATCCTTTATATCTGTCTTCCATTTATTTCAACTCCTTTAACTTTTCTGTCAATTGGGTCTTTAATTCTTTAGATACCAACGCTCCATCGATTCCTCCTTTTACTTTTTCCATAATTTCACCCATTAATGGTCCCATTACTCTCATTTTCTTTTCTGAAATCAGCTCTATATTCTTATTTATAATTTCTCTAATTATTTTCTTCAAATCATTTATAGAAATAGCTTCGATATTAAGTTTATTTATGATTTTTGAAATGGTTAAATCAGGAGATTCAGTTTTTAATATTAATATATCTTCTATTATTTCCTTTCCTATTTGTTTTTTCTTCAGTTTTGTGAAAATATCAATATAGTCTTGATCTTTTATGTTTTCTAATTTTTTCCCATCTCTTCTAAGAGCAGTGGTAGTTTCTAAAAGTGTTGTAAGTATAATGGAAGGATTGTCAGGATATATTTTAATGAGATTATCAAAAAGTTCTATTTTATCCTTAAATATAAGTTTCTTAATTAACCTCTTTTCTGTTTTGTATTTATTCGAATAATCCTTTATTACATCCCAGGGATATGAAGGTAATTTTTTTTTTATTTCCTCAATTTCATCATCTTTATTAAATATCGCTTTAGAGTCAGTATCGGGATAAAGTCTTGCTCCACCATGCAATTCTCTTAAAAATTCTGTATTACCATTTTCTAGAGCTCGTCTCGTTTCTGGAGGTACTCCATTAAAGGCATGTTTAACTCTTTCAATAATAACTTCCATTGCTTTCATTAATTCTTCTTTTTGTCCAAGTACTAATACAAAACAATCGTTTTCCTTAGAATCTAATTCATTTTTAATCTTTTTTAAATCATCTTCAGAAAATTTATATTTTTTCAAATCTTCATCCGAATGAAGAATCCCTTTTAATCCAGTCAGAATTTTAACTTTACTACTTACTTCAGTTCCAAATCTATAATCTACCATCAAATTTTTCCCAAACAATCCTTTAAATCCACTAAAATTGAGACCAAATAATTTATTTCCAGATTTTAATCCCTTAGAAATAAAATTAGATTTTGTTCCTGATAAAACATTAGTCAAATCAATTGGCATCTTAGGAACATCATCTTCTTTTAAATCTCTTTTATGTAATTCATCTTTAATTTCAATTAATTTTAACTGACGTGAAATTTCATGATTAATTAGAGTTGGAATCCATCCCAGTTTCTGTACTCCCTTTATTTCTATTCTTGTTCCAGATTTAATACTTACATTGATATCCTGCCTAATTGAACCTATTACCTTTTTTACACTGGTAGACCAAAGTAATAATCCAATTCTTTCTGCACATTCTCTACATTCATAAGGATCATTAATATCTGGTTTGGTTGTTACCTCAATTAAAGGAATTCCTAATCTATCTAATCTAAAATAATTAGTTTTATTATCAGTTTTTATCTTTCTTGCAGCTTCTTCTTCTAGGCTTAATATAAAAATCCCAATTTTCTTCCCATTTTCAAGCTGTATATATCCATCGGTTCCTAAAATCATAGTACGTTGAAAACCACAAGGTACACTTCCATCAAGATAATTTTTTCTACATACGTGCATCTCTTCTATTATATTTGCATTTAAAAGCAATGCTATTTGTAATGCTATTTTTCTTGCTTCCTCATTACAAGGAAAAGGAGGAGTATCGTCTAATTCATATGTACAGATAACATCATTATAACTTTCATATACTATATTCATACCTTTTTCATATTCTGTCAGCATAGCTTTATCAAAAGTTCCCATCTCTCCCAACACAGGTCTCATAAACCTCTTTAGCATAAAATCAGGCTCTCTGGTGCCTTGGAGTTTACTTGGACATCTGCAGAATAATTTTTTGTCTGTTTCAAGCTGCTGATGAATCTCTAAACCGCACTTAAGACCTAATTTTTCATAATCAAATTCTTCCATTTCTAATCGATTTTTTTAGAATTTGTTAAATACAATATCTAATGAAGTAAGAATATTTTTAATTATTTTCAAAAAGGTATAGATTAAATTAATACCTAGTGTTTAAAATAGTTAAAAATAAGCTTAAATTAAAAATATTTTTCTTAATAACTTATAGCTTATTATAACAATATCTTGCTTTAATATCATCTTGGACTGCTCTTGGGAGGTCTATATAACGTGCACTATAACCTGAAACGCGAACCATGAAATTTAAATATTTTTCTGGAAAAAGTTGAGCATCTTGAAGATCGTACAGTGAAATTGAATTAAACTGTATATGAGATCCATTTAGTTCAATATAAGCTCTTAATAAGGACTCCAATATTTTTCCATCCTTAAGTTTCGGGAGTTCAGGATCAATATTTAATGTGCAGGCTAATCCATTTGCCATTAAAGAGTGATCTAATTTAGTTATACTATTGATTGCTGCTGTAAGACCCTTTTCACCGGTAAAACCTGGTGCAATATCTCTTGTCAATGGTCTACCTTTTTTTCTACCCGAAGGAAGTGCTCCTGTAAAAATTCCAAAACCTACATGTGTTGTCATGGCGTGAATACCTACACGATATTTACCTCCTCTTGCAGATTTAAGTCCTTCGACTGATTCAAAAAGTATCTCTCCTAATCTCTTTGCATATTTATCTGCGCGAGGATCATCATTTCCATATTTTGGACATTTATATAAGAAATAATTACGCATTTCTTTAAATCCTCTAAAATTATTTTTGATAGCATTTAATAGTTCTTCCATGGTATACTTCTTATTTTTAAAAATAGCCCAATCAATAGCAGCAAGAGAATCAATTACATCAGAAAATCCAGTAACGTGAATACCAGAAAAATTGTATTTCGCAGAACCCTCTCCTACATCAGATCCATTTTCAAAACATCCTCTTATGCATAATGACATTAGAGGCGTGGGTTTAATTTTTTTATGAGCCTGTTGGTAAGCATTCGCAGCAATAGCAGCCATTTCCATCATAGATTTTAAATGTATCTTAAATGCTTTAATTACATCTTCTATTGAATTAAAACTAGTCGGATCGAAAGTATTTTTGATATATTGACTAATAAAGGATTTATCAGTACCTAAGGCAAGTTCTAAAGCCTTTGCAGTATTAAGAAATACTGCTCCAGTATTATCATATGATGTACCTGAAGTGGATATACCTACACACCCAACTATTCCATAATCACGTGCCTCTTCTATGGGTACCCCAAAACGCATTAAACTTTTAAAAACTATCTCATCGTTATAACAACCTATAATATTTTTTCCCTTTCCCAAGATTTCTGCAATATTTTTATAAATTTTATGAGGGGTTTGCTTATTTAATCTCACTACTAAGTTAGGGCTAGGAACTACTGTCTCATCAAAAGCTCTTAAAAATAAATACGTAAGATCATTTGTAGCATCTTTTCCAGTTTGGTCAAAACCACCAATTAATATATTTTGGGTTGTTGCCATACCTCCAAAATATTGAGTAGCAATTGAGTCATATAATGCTATTATTTCATTGGTTTTTAATAATAGATTTTTAAAAAGTTTCAAAGCATTTTTACTATTACCATCATAGTAAGCTAAAAGATATTGGTCAATTCTTCCAAACGAGATTCCATGCTCAAAATTTTCGAGATGAAGGGCCATATGAATAAACCAGATGAACTGAACTGCTTCATGTAAATCCCTTGGTGGATTTTCAGGAACTTGCCTACATGCTTCCGCTATTTTTTTTAGTTCTGCTTTTCTTAACGGATTATCCTCCTTTTCTACTAAGATTTCAGCCCGCTCAGCATACTTCTTACTATAATTTATTAAAGCGTTAGAAATGACGATCATAGATTTATAAAAGGCAATCTTATTAGCCGCATTTGAATCGGAGGTTAAAACTTTGTTATATGCTATTAATTCTTTTTCTGATAAATCGATATACTTTTTTAATCCCATAGAAAGAAGCCTAGGATAATCTATAACTGCATGAGCGATGCCTCCTATTTCAGTTGCAACATATGCACATCCACTGAAAGATGTCTCAAATACTTCTTCTGGAGCTATTTCTCTTGCATGTGTATCAACTTTAAAATTATCGTAAAAAGGAGCAATTTCCTCCCTTAAAATTTTTTTATCAACTTCTTTAATATTTATTGGATTTACACTACGATTAGGAAGTATATCGAGTTCTTTCAAGATTCTAAAACCACTTGCCTCAAGTCTTGGAATTGCTACTGGAATTTCATTATCAAAAGTTCCTACTATAATTTCATCTGGTCTAATAATAAGAGGTAAACTTTCTATGGTAAGCTTTAAACCCTCCGCTTGTCTTATAATCATCGGCTTTCCAGAACTCTCTTTAAGAGCTTTAGTATAAGATAAAGGCACTTTTAGTGATAAATGTGGAGTATCATGAACAAGTTCACTTAACAATTTGCCAACCATTAGGATCCACAAAATCTATTATAATAAAGATGTAGCTAAAATTCTATTTATCCTTAATGGTTATGAGATTAAGGTAAATAATCATTTCCCAAAACAAACTAACAAAATTGTAATAATTAATAGAACAATCATAGGATTACTATTTAATTTGTTCTAAGTAATATCTATGATTTTGTTTTGAAACTTTAGCAAATTTTGATAAATAATCTTTTAAGAAATCTATTTGAGTTGAATTTTTTTCTTCTAACAATCTTAACTGAAATTCAAGTTTTTCTTCATTTTCGATTCGGATCCAGTGAAGTCGTTCAAAAAATTTTAAAATTTTTAATAAAATAGCTCCTTTATTACTAAATTTATTAAGGTCATCTTCTAATCTTTTTATCCACTTACTTTGGACTTCCTTATTTATAAAACATACTATGACATCATTATCTTCAGCTAATTTTTGCCATAAATGTGGTGATTCATGTTCTACTGTATTACTTAGATTTACAATGAAATTTACATTTTGTTTTGCTAAAGAAATTCTCTCCTTCCTATCTTCTCTCTTATCAAACCATAGGTCGGTAGGCGCAAGCTTTATTCTAAAATAGTACTCTTCTTCTTCAGAATAATATACATCAACTACTCGTACTCCTAAAATTCCAAGGAGAGCGACTGATATTTTTACATTGGTTATTTGTAAATATTTATAATTACTAGACTGTTCAAGAATAGCTTCATAATCTTTATAATCTTTTTTAGTTAATATTTCAATATTTATGTACTTGGTGATATTAGTATATAAATAACGATTCTTTATCCTTTCATAGAATAATTTAACACTATCAATATCATAAGGATCAATATTCTTTAGATAAAACTTATAATAACTAAAGAAGAATTTGGTATTAATAATTGAATCAATCGGCATAAGACTATCCATTACCAACGAAAGCTCAACAAAGGGAGAATATAATGTTGTATTTTGGCTGAATAAATTTTCAACTTCTTTATCAGTTAATTTTTGAAAATCGTCTAGTGATTTTTCTTTTTCAAAAATTTTTAATACATTCTCAATTACGGAGCAAATAAAAGAAGATGTACTTTTATATCTCTTGTCATCTGGAAATTTTTTATGCAATTTATTATTATATCTATTAATCCAATCTTTCAATGCTGGAGAAATAGATATTGTTAGTTGAGACGTTTTTTTATTTGACAGATATCTTTTTGAAGTCATTTTTACTAAGAAAGATTTTTTTTTTTAAAAATATAGTTTAAAATATCTTATATATGATCTTCTATAAAAATAAAGCTTAATAAACCTTAACAAAAATTTTAAAGAATTTTTCATTTTTGAAGAAACATTTTAATCTATATAATTATAATGTTAACCTATTTACGCAAGATCCTTTATATAAACAAGATTCCTGTTGATATGAAGATTTTAATTTTAATATTATCATTTATAAATGACAATTTTATAGAGATTTTGGGTTTGAAAAACCTAGGGATCATTTGAAAAGGGAGACTCCTGCTAAAAAGACCTAAAACAAGACAAAAATCTTAAAAATTTTAATTGAGTTTTTTCGAAACATATACTCCATCTAATTTATAACCCAATTCATAGAACCAATCTCTTGCACCTATTCCACTTATTACAGATAACTTTTTAGCATCGAATTCTTCTGAAGAAATCCTTTCAGCATTTTCCATTAATAGTTTTCCAAATCCTCTATGTTGAACTTGGCTATAACGGTAAGGTTTAGCATCTTTTGGTACTAACTCACCTACAACCTTTATTTCTCTAACAATAAGAGTCTTACCATCATTTAATTCTTTTCTATGAGCGAATTTGGATGGATTCCTGAGTCGTAAATACCCAATTAAATAATGATCTTTTAAATTCTCATAAGATAAGAAGACCTCTACTCCTTGCGAAGCTTCATAATTTAAACGATATAATTTAATATCATCAAGAGAGTTTTCGTCAAAATTAGTATTTTTTTTAATTATGCCAAATTCACGACATCTAATACAATTACATTTAGTATGTAATTCGTCTAATCTATCGTGAACTAATTGTCTTAGATTACTTTTATTACATCCTGCTTCAATTAATGATGCTGGAATATCTCTCATAATTCTTTGTATTCTAACATATGGAGGAAGATTTTGTTTTACATTTGCAATCAAGTCGATTAATTTGTCGGTGCTGTAAGGCATATAATTACCTTGGTTCCACCAATTGTATAGTTTTGTTCCTTTTATTACTAAGCAGGGATAAATTTTTAACATATCAGGGCGATAATTCGGATTTTTATATAAAGTATCAAATGTTTCAATATCTTTAGAATAATTTGAACCTGGTAAATTAGGCATCATATGAGCATTTACTTTTAAACCACTATCCTTTGCAATCCTAATTGCTTCTATGCTATCTTGAGTAGTATGTCCTCTATTAACTAACTCATATATATCATCATAAACAGTTTGTATTCCGAGTTCTACTCGTGTTGCTCCAAAGTTTAACATTCTATCAACATGAGATTCTCTACAATAATCTGGTCTTGTTTCTATAGTTAAACCAATTAATCTTCTTTTCGATTTTTCGGCTTGCTTCTTAGCTTCTTCAAGTGATTTAACTTTCTTATTAATTACCCCTTCATAAGCACCCTTAATGAATTTTTCTTGATAATCGGTATCAGCTGAAAGGAAGGTCCCTCCCATTATGATTAATTCAATTTTATCTACTTGATGCCCTATAGCTTGTAAATCACTAATTCTGCTTTTTACTTGTTTAAAAGAATTATAATCATTATGGATTGAACGCATTGCTGCAGGTTCACGTCCTGTATAAGATTGAGCCACCTTATTATCAGGTTGAGAATCCTGACCTGGACAATAAATACACATCCCTGGGCACGGAAGTGGTTTAGTCATTATTGCTATCACAGAAACTCCGGATAAAGTTCTTGTTGTTCTTCTTTTTAGCATTTGAGTTATAATTTCTCTTTCTGCTTCTGTTGCATAATTGAAGATTGTTGCATTCTTAATAACTCTATTATATCTATACTTTTTGCCAATTCGGCTTTTTATATTTGTTATTTTATTTTTTGAAATCTTTGGATGTTTTAATAAAAATTCTATTACTTCTCTTGAAATTTTTTTTGTTTTCTCTGATTCTGAAAGATCAATCATTGTTCATAGTATTCAATAATCTAAAACTGAAAAATTTTTTTGAAAAAACTGTACTAAATAAAAATAAGAATAAATAAAAATTAAAATAAGGAAAAAAAAGATTATTTAAGATTTTTTGCAATCTCCTTTCCAAATTCCTTACATTTATCGAGTTCTCCATCAACAAGAGGGCCTTTTATCCCTTTAACAGCTACTTGCAATCCATTCAAAATTTTCTTTAATTTTGGATTTTTCTGTATTTGCTTTTCCATTTTTTTCACTGCTCTTCTCATCATACCGCCGGTAGTTATCCCATCTCCGGAATGCGTGTCAAAAACAGCGATTTTTGTATCCTGTTTAACAGAAAGCGAAGAAATAAACTTCTTAATACTGCTTGCTTGGCTACTCGCATATGTGGGGGAGCCTATAACAATTGCTCCATAATTCTTAATGATATCCATTTCCACAGCATCAACTTTCAAGACCGTAACTTCATTTCCAGCCTCCTTAATCACTTCGCCGATAGTTTCAGCAGCTTTTTTAGTATTACCGTATTTAGTCTCATAAACTATAAGAACTTTCATTGAACACACTTTTTGCGCAATATTTAATTTAAAAATTTTGTACTTGTTCTTCTTAATCATTCATAACTATAAAAATATATAATTATAAAAAATAAGCTGTTAAAGTGCCAGCTTTACCTGGTGCTAGAATTATTTATTGAAATTTTTTTTCCAGAAAAATCCCTCTTAAATTTGCCAAAATCATCCATTTTTCTTAAAAGCTTTAAGTCGAATACAGGTCCATCCTCACATACTAATAAACCTATTGGATCAATGACACATAATCCACATAGACCACACCCACACCTCATAATTCTCTCGAGACTTACTTGAAGTTCTATATTGTATTTCTCACAAATTTTTAATATCTTGTAGAGCATGCTTTCAGGACCACATGCAAAGACCATGGTGTTAGAAAGATCAATTTTCTTTTTTTTTTTAATTAATATTTCAAATGCACTAGATGCAAGTCCTTCTAGTCCATAACTACCATCGTCTGTGCAGTAAATAATTTCTGAGAGATTCGTATCAAGATCTTTAAAATCATTAGCAAATATTAATTCATTATTGTTTGTAGCGCCTTCAATAATTATAGTTTTGAATCGTCGTTTTAATAATTCAGAAGCTAGAAATTTAAGAGGAGCAGTTCCTATACCTCCACCAATCAAGATTGAATTAATTGAGTTCTGTTCTGGTAATTTAAAGTAATTTCCTAATGGTCCTCTTATTCCTATAAAATCTCCTTTATCTAAATTAAAAAGTTCATTAGAACACTCTCCAACATTTTTAACTGTAATACTCCATCTGCCCTCATTGTCGCAACCTGAAATCGACATAGGTATTTCATCTACACCAGGAACCCAAACCATAACAAATTGTCCAGGTTTTGGTTTTAAAGGGGTACTTGTATTATCCAATTGAAAAGTAATTGTTTTTATATCTTTACACTCTTCTATAGTTTCTATAATTTTTACAGTTCTAATGATGTTTTTAGTCAAAATCAGGTACCTCCTGGACTTTGAACTGATGCGCTAAACCTTTTAAATCATTTATAGAATTTAGATTATTCTTTTTTAGGTAAATAACTAAATTATGGATTATATCTTTAATTATATTAATACCTTTAGATAGTGCAGTACCGATTTGAACAGCAGAAGCTCCAGCTAGGAAAAATTCTATAACTTCTTTCCAATCAAAAACACCTCCACAACCTATAATTGGAATTTTCAATACCTTATATAAGTCGTATACTTTTTTAATAGCTATAGGATGTATTGCTTTACCTGAAAGACCTCCACTACCATGAGATAAAATTGGTCTTCTTACATTTAAATCAATAGTCATAGCAGTTAATGTATTTATAGCAACAACCGCATCTGCTCCAGCTTTCTCAGCAGATAAAGCTATCTTTGTTATGTCTGTTACATTCGGATTGAGTTTTACTAACAAAGGGATTGGAATTTCTTTTTTTAAACCAGCTACCAGAGAAAATGTTAAATCTTCATCAACACCTATAGATGATACTTTCGCATGCGGACATGAAATATTAATTTCAATAGCATCTGCTCCGGCTAGCATTGCTTTTTTAGCAACATTTATATAAGAAGCATTGTTTTCTCCAAAAACGCTTACGATTAGTGGAAAACCATATTTTTTAATTTCTATAATTTCAGAAATAAAATTATCGATTCCCGGATTTCCTAAACCGACACTATTTAAGAATGTATCTGGATACAATTCAATAATAGAAGGATTTTTATAACCCTTTCTAGGTTTTGGACCAATAGATTTAGTTGTAATGGCTCCCATTCCTACACCGATCAATCTTCTCATAGTAGAAAAAGAGACACCTAAAATACCTGATGCTAAAATGAGAGGAGATTTTAATTTTAATCCAGAAATATTTACTTCAAGCATTACTATTATAATTTAAAGCATTATTATTATTATTATTTAAGAATTTATTTCCTAGATAAATTAAGAAAAATGAAGTGCTTAATAATAGATACGTTAATTGGAATTTTTGCCGTCGATGAAGTTGGAAATATAGTTAACTTTATTGACTTTAATGACGATTTTCAAAGAGTTATAGTATTTTATTCTTTATTAGACTCCAAAACTTTGCAAAAAGATTACGAAATTTTTTTAAAAGAGTTAAATACTTCAGGTTTTGATGAATTCTTTTTTGATAACAAACAATTAGAAGAAATTACATCCTTAAAATTAAAATATAAAACATTTTATGTTAAAAAATCATTGGAGTTTAGAGACTTCCGTTTTAATTTACAAGAAAAAATTAAAAATATAGGTCTAAGTAAAACAGAAGAGCAATTTTTAGCTACTTACAAAAAAGTTGAACAAGAGTTAATTAAGAAGAAAGTAAAAGAAGCTGGAGAGCAAGATGACATTATAATTATTCAAATTATTGAAACTCTTGATATCCTTAAAAAATCAATAAGTTTATTTATGAACAGGTTAAGAGAATGGTATGGATTACATTTTCCGGAGTTGACTGATAAATTAGTTGAAGATAATGTAATCTTAGCAGAAATGATATCCACGTTAGGTAATAGAGAGAATTTTATTATTGATAATATCGCAAGAAATTTTGAGTTTAAGGAAAAGAGAATTGAAAGAATACAGAGTTTAGCCTCAAATTCAATGGGAGCTGACATTGATTTAACAATTATTCAAGAATTTGCTAACCAAGTTTTGTCATTAGATAAATATAGGATCGAACTAGAAAGCTATTTAGAAGCCTTAATGGAAGATTTCGCACCAAATCTTACAACAATAGTCGGAAGTTTAATAGGCGCTAAATTGATATCAAAAGCTGGCAATTTAAAAAAGCTTGCATACATGCCAGCCTCGCGTATCCAATTATTAGGAGCTGAAAAAGCATTATATAGGTTTCTTAAAACAGGTGAGAAACAACCAAAACATGGCTTAATTTTTCAATGGAACCTAATTCGAAGTAGTAAACCATGGAATAGAGGAAAGATTTCTCGCTTAATTTCAGGAAAAATAGGAATTGCTGCAAAAGTAGATTATTTTGGTGGGGAATTTATTGCTGATTCGATTTCAAAAGATATTGAAGAAAAGGTAAAAGAAATTGATCTTAAATATCCTAAACCTCCAATTGTGGAAAAAAAAGCTCAAAGAATGACTCAAAAGCAAAAAAGGAAGAAAACGAAGAGGTAAGATTTAGATGTTTGAAGTAGAAATTAGAAATCATCCAAAATATAGCAATGTATATATTTCTGGAAGTCAAGATAAATTAAGGTTATATACAAAAAATTTAACTCCAGGAAAGCGAGTGTATGGGGAAAAATTAGTATTGTATAGAGGAGAAGAATATAGAGAATGGGATCCTTATCGAAGTAAATTAGCTGCTGTAATATTAAAAAATCCACAATTCAATTTTTTTTCTAATAATTTAAAAACTTTGTATTTAGGAGCGTCATCAGGGACAACAATATCTCACCTATCAGATATCACACCTGATGGTGTTATTTATGGAGTCGAATTTGCTGAACGTAGTATTCGACAATTGATTCAGAATACTCAAACTAGGAAAAACATTATCCCGATTTTAGCTGATGCTAATTATCCCAGTGATTATGCTAAATCTATTTTCACATCAATAAATTTAATTTATCAGGATATTGCGCAACCCAATCAAGCTGAAATTGCCCTAAAAAATTGTAAATATTACTTAAAAAGTGATGGTTTACTTATTCTCGCTATTAAGTCTCAATCTATAGACAGTATTCAAAAATCAGATAAAATCTATGCTCATGAGAGAAAAGTTCTCGAAAATGATGGTTATAAAGTTATTGAAAGCTATAGTATTCACCAATATGCTGCTAATCATATGGTTCTTTTAGTTAAAAAGTGAATTATTTTAAATATTCTGTAATTTTTTTATTTACTACTTCCTTATAAAAAATTTTTTTTGCAGTATCCCAAGTTTTTCTTGTGAAAGGGGGAAGATTTTTTTTCTTTCTAGCCCAATTTTGAAGGTATTCAATAGTTTTATTATCAGATGGGTATCCGGATCCAAAATCACCAAATTTTATTTTTAATTCTTCTATAATAGTATCTCGTTTATGCTTTGCAATAATTGATGCTGCTGAAACAATAGGATAGAGGTTATCTGCTTTATGTCTTGAAACGATTTTTTTTGGATCGTATTTAAGTAATTTTTTAATCGATATTCCAAATCTGTCTTCATTTACATCTGCTGCATCAATATATATCTCATCAGGTTTTAAAAAATTAATAATTTCAGCCATTTTTAATTCTTCAAGTTTATTCATAGTTATTTTTTGTTCTTCTCTATTATCAATCTCTTCAGTATCAATAATTAAAATCTTATGGGAATAACAATTCTTTTTTATAATTTTACTTAATTCTCTTCTTTTTTCACGAGATAGTTTTTTTGAATCCTTTACTCCAATATGACTCAACAAACTTATATTAGTATTCGTAAAGCATACTCCGCATAAAACCATAGGACCTAATACTGGGCCTCTACCTGCTTCATCTATTCCGCAAATTAAGATTGAATCACTTTTGGGATTCTTGGATAAATTCAATGAATTCATCTTCATCATCAATCTTTTCTAAATCTTTTATTTTTACAATCGGAATGCTCCTCTTTTTTAAACTCTCAGATATTTTCACGTTATTATTAATTATAAAAAGAGAATTCTTATGAAAGATATTAGTGAAGGTTCGCAAACATTTAAGATTTAATTCATTTATCTTCTTTTGTTCTTCAGAAAGTCCCGAAAAAAGAGGATAAAAATCGCTATCTAAAGTATTACTTGGTTTTCTTGAATATAACGACAATTTAAAAGGTATTGGCCCCTTTTTGTACCAATAAGCTGAAATTCCAATATCATTAATTATACTTTGAATATGGGATTCAAATTCATTTAATTCTTCCTCACGAGGAACTTCCTCTTGATTAAAATCAAATTTGATATTCCATTCAAAAACATTTATTTTTTTAAAGATCTCATTACTTTGTAAAATCTCGCATATTTTATTCGCAATTTTCTCTGATGGTCTCATATTTTCTGTCTCATAAGCACATATAGTTCTTTTAGTGACTTCTAACTTGTCTGATAAGTCTTTTCTACTTATCGATAGTTTTTCTCTCAATGTTTTCATGAGATCCCCATCAAGAAATATTACACCACCGCCACGTTTTGCGAGGATATATGGATATTTTTGATTATTAAATATATTTTCTAATGTATGTAATGAGATAAATGGCAAATCTTCTCTAATATATATTGTATTTTCTTCTAATCTATTGTATCTATTCCTAATTCCTATTAGAATTGGTTTGGATTTCAGTAATATTGATAAAGATTTTAAATCTTTTATTATATCAGGGTTAAGATTATCAATATTGGGAAAAACTTTTACACTAAAAAATAAGTTATTTTTTTTTACTAGAAGATCAAAACAGAATTTATTTTTTTCACTAGCAAAGTTTTCCAAGGATAATGTTTCAAAATCAGCTTTTTTTAATATTTGATTGATTTTTTGAAGAATTTGCTCAGTCATCAGTTTCCATATGGTAAATGTGTAATATTATAAAAAAACTTTTTTGTTAATTCAAATATCTAATTTAGACTATTTAATTTAATACAAAATTAATAATTTTTTGTTCAATTTCAACACTTATTTTTTAATATCTACTAGAAAGCTTGAGGAAATCAGAGTCGGTGATTATACCAATGTATTTATCAAATTCTTTCACTAAAACGGCAGGATAGTTTACTAATAGATTAGAGATATCTTTAACATTCCAGTTTTTTTCAACTTCTGGGAATGGAAGCTCTTTTATTTTCATTACATCAAGATTAATTATATCTGGATTGTCTGTTATTAACTTTTGAATTTTTTTTGATGTTACACTCCCCAAATTTTGATTATTTTCGATAATAGGAAGTTGAGAGATACTAAATTCGCTCATAATGTCGATAGTTTCTTTTACCTTTGAGTCAGACTTTATTGATCTAATTTTATCAGTCATTATATCTGCAGCAGTAGTTTCTGATTTTTTTCTTTTCATACTTAAATTTTCTAAAAACTCAAAAATTAATTTAAATTTTGAATAGGGTGGATCCATAGTCCCATTTTCAATTCTTGATATCGTAGACTGAGGTATACCTAATTGCTTCCCTAAATCTTCTTGGCTAATATTTAAACTTTTCCTCAAAGATTTGATTTCAGATAGATCTGGTAAAATGTTCATGTTATCAATACGTAAAGTTTATTTACTATTTTTTTAATGCATATTCCATGCATTTCCAGCATAATATTTTTAATAATTATTTTAATTAATCATTAATTTAAAAACATACTTAAAATAACTTTTTATATAATTAGGTTGTTGGTTAAACAATGTTAAAAATTAATCAATGGGATCTAAAATTTGCCGTTGAGCACTCCGATTTCCCTGAAATTGTTGAGCGAAAAGGATTAGGGCACCCTGATACTGTTTGTGACGCAGTTGCAGATGCTTGCTCAAGAGCATTATGTGTATATTATTTGGAGAATTATGGACGAGTATATCACCATAATGTTGATAAAGCAGCATTAGTTGGTGGCACTGCCAAACCAGAATATGGTGGTGGTATGATTATTCAACCACAATACTTTCTAATAGTTGGACGAGCAATAAATCAGATTTTAGTAGAGTGTGGTGAAGGTAAAAGTAAATTGGAATACATTCCTATTCCCACCATATGTATTGATACCCAAAGACAAGTACTAGCTAGTATTTTCAGAAATCTTGATCTTGAAAAACACATTCAATTCGATTATGCTGTTAGACCAGGCTCGATAGATTTAACTGGCGTCTTTGATGAATCTCATCATTCTGAAGAAGTTCCCTTAGCAAACGATACAAGTTTTGGTGTTGGTTATGCTCCCTATTCAGATGCTGAAAAAATTACACTTGAAGCAGAAAGGCTTATTAATTCACCTTCATTTAAGGACAAATGTAAAGGATCTGGGGAAGACGTGAAGGTTATGACTGAAAGAGTAGGAAATAAAGTCGGAATCACAGTTGCTGCTGCGATGGTAAGCAAATATATCAATGATATTGATGAATATGTGAGTCATACAAATCAGATTAAAGATGCGGTACTAGATCTAGCAGCAAAAATTATTCCTGAAAGAGAAATCACAGTACAAGTAAATGTAGCAGATATTTTAGAAAAAAATTTAATTTATTTGACAATTACAGGCACTTCCGCGGAAGCAGGTGATGATGGAGAAGTAGGACGCGGAAATCGATCGAATGGATTAATTACTCCTTGCAGAACCATGAGTTTAGAAGCAGTATGCGGTAAAAATCCTATTAATCACGTAGGAAAAATCTACAATGTACTTGCCCATAATATGGCAACAGAAATTGTAAATAGAGGGCGTGGTGATATTGTTGAAGCCCATGTTAAGCTCCTATCTCAAATTGGACGCCCTATAAATGATCCTTGGATCAATTCTATAAGTTTAATTGGAGCTGATAATGTGAATTATGCTAGTATAGAGAAGATTGCAAATGAAGTTTCGGATGAATTTTTAGAAAAAGAGCACTTGATTCAATTGCGAAAGAATCTAATTGCTGGTAAGGAGCAGGTTTTTTAGTTCAAAAATATGGATATAGATTTTTTTTATATTTCTTTTTATATAGATTTATTTTTATTCTAAGATATAAAATAATATTAGAAAAACAACACAATTAAGTTATAAATTCTCAAATTTAGAAATATTTCTTATTCACTTTTATAATATTAAATTAATCGAAGTGAGAAAATTTTGGGATTAGATAAATGGATTAAAACTGAAGAAGAAGAAAAAAAACCAGGGAAAAAAAAAAAGGACCAAAAAAGTAAACAGGTTAAAGAAAGTGAACTTTTTAAAGCACCAATTAAGTTATCACGGTATGTATTAATATGTACTAAAGCCAAATGTAAATACCAAAAGACAATTATGAAAAAAGTTTTAGAAGAAAACGATAAAATCTGCCCAAAATGTAAAAGCAAAATGAAGATTAAATAAACTTCAGCTCTTTTTTTCGATTTCTAAAATCTTTTTTTCAGGAAGATTATTTAAATCAAATTGAGTTTCACAATTTGGACATCTGTCTTTTTTTTTGCTATATTTAAGAATTAGATAAATAAAAAACCCAAGTCCGCATGTAAGCATAACCATAAAACATAATACTTCATGATAGATATGATCAAAATTTTTACGCCGCAAAACAACTTCACGTTCACAAACATTGCAATAAATAGTTTTTTTTCCCGTAATAATCAACTATTTTCTATTGTTTTAGATAAGTTATTTTAGTTTATAGTATATTATTTTTTTAATTTGTTTATATAAATTTTAATTTTTTCTAATAGAAAGATTACTCTTCTTTCTTCTTTTTTGTAAGATCCGTTAATATATTCCAAGTACTCCTTACTCCTAAATTATTTAACTTTTTACGTTCCTCATCTAAATTTTCTTCTTTTTCCTCTTTATCTTCACTCATAATCCTCATCTGTATTACGGTTAAAAGAATTAATATCTTATAAAATAATATAAGAATAAACTAAATATTATTAATCTTTACTTTTATATCACTTATAACATTCTTTGATATAACAAAATTTTTTATAATAAAGAGGTCAATTATTTGCCAGTATGTTATCATTGTGGAAGAGAATTATCCGAAACAATACTCTGTGCTGAATGTGGACAAACTTATTGCTCTATCCATAGAGATCCTGTTGATCATGAATGTAAAATTGTGAAAGAAAGTCTTAAATTAAATCAAGACCAATTTACAATTCCACCATATCAAGAACCTACTTATATTCAATATCAGCAACAATATCCTCAACCTACACAGATGAGTTCGGTTAGTCGTGGTACAACTGATGGAACTTACATTTGGTATCGCCAAGAGCAGCAAATTCCTCCAAATGCTTTTGATCCAGACTCTGGAATAGAATTTAAAGGAATTCTATTATCACATAAATCAGAATTGTTTCATTTTTTAATCGGATGTATTCTAATATTCATAATTGGTTTAATAAATTTTTATGATCAACAATTATTTTCACTCGGTTATGGATGGTCATTATTTATGCTTGCAGGTTTTTACATGACGGCATTTCTTTTTCATGAACTTGGACATCGTCAAACTGCTTTACATTTCGGGTTACAGACAAAATTTAGACTTCTTACTTTTGGAATGCTAATAACTGCTATTGGATTAATTTCTGGTTTAATAGGTTTAATTTCTGGTTCTTCACTTCTGCCTTCTCTAGCATTACCAGGTGCTGTTGTTGTTCTTGGTTTGGATAAAATTGATAGAAAAACCGGATTATGTAAAGCTGCAGGTCCCGTAGTGAATTTAGTTTATGGATCAATTCTTTTCATAATTTCATTTATTATCCCGCAAGCGCTGTATCCTTTGAATTATTTTTTCGGATTAGCAGCTTACTTAAACTATATGTTAGGTACATTTAACATGATACCAATAGGAATTTTGGATGGGCAAAACATATGGAAATGGAATAAAAGAGTCTATATTGCATTAATGGCATCTTTAACAACTCTTGTAGTTATAACAGGCATAATTGTCTATACCCCCGCTAGTATAGATCTTTATTTTTAATAAAATAATGATATACAGATTTATGTAATTGATAAAAGTTATCAAATGTTAAAGCTTAAAATATATATATTAAAAAATTTAATTTCATGTATCTCAGCAATAAAATCGTTTTTTTGATAAAGAATTATTATTACTGATTAAATATGACATTTTGCGAACAATGTGGTGTAGAAATTGGATATTTGCCTTTTAAATGTAAATATTGTGGAGGGACCTTTTGTAAAAAGCATAGATTACCTGAAAATCATCAATGTACATTTGAATTAAAACACACTCCAGTTGTGCCAAAATCCAGTCGAGAATATTCCGCAAGAACAATTGCAAAACCTGTTTCACAAGAATATTTATCTAAAGGACCAAGAGAGTTAAAAAAATATTTGAAGAGGCAAGAAAAGCAAAAACGTCGTACAATAAAGAGTTATGATCGATCTTCGTTCGGAACTGTACGTTATAAAGGGACAAAAATTATAATTTTAATGGTTATGACATTTTCGATCGCAGCTTTGTTTTTCGAATACTATGGAATACCTAAATTTATATTTTTAAGTTTAAACGGTTTAATTTTTAATTTTACTTTTCATACATTGCTAACTTCATTATTTATCGCAGAAACTAGTATAATTTGGATTTTTTTTCTTATTATTATGATGTATTTCTTATATATGATTGCCAGAAATATTGAATTAACCTATGGTACTTCATTTCTAATCAAATTATATCTAATTTGCACTTTATTTTCTATTTTATTCTATCTGTTGTTGAGATTAGCACTTATTACCGTTTATTCTTTAGAATTTAGTTTTGATTATGTAGGATTAGCATGGGGTGGTATTATAGGGTTAATTTCCTATTCAATGTTTCCTGTAATGAATAGAGAAATAACAGCGCTTATGTATTTTTTTCCAGTTAGAATGAAAGGAAAAACGTTTTTATATATTATTATACTTATTAGACTCATCCCCGGCTTACTTCTTGCGTTATTCCAACCTTTATATTTATGGGTGTACCTACCGGATTTAGGAGGGATTTTAGGTGCATATATAATCTTTAAACATCAATATAAAAGGGTATAAATTAAATATCTCAAATAGATTTTCATAAAAAATATGAATAAAAAATAATTTACTTTTTTAAACCTATTAATATTATTATTTAGGATAAAAAATATGCCTCAAAACGAAGTTTCTAAAATTATAGAGTTAAATGAGGATTTAATCGAGAATAATGAAAAATTAGCAGCATCAAATGCAGAGATTTTTGAGAAAAATAATATTAATTCATTCGATATCGTTGGTGCTATTGGAGCTGGAAAAACAGCACTTATAGAAGCAATTGTAGAAAAGATATCAAAAGAAAAAAAAATTCTCGTTATTAATGGAGATGTGGCTACAAGGATAGATGCAAATAGAATTGAAAGACATGGAGTGAAGACAGTGCAAATAAATACTGGGAAGGAATGTGCTTTAAATTCCTATCATATTCTTCAAGTATTAAAAAGTAATAATATGAGCGAATTTGATACTGTTTTTATTGAGAATGTTGGTAATCTTATCTGTCCTTCTGATTTTATATTAGGTGCAAAAAAGAGAATAGTTGTTGTTTCAATAACAGAAGGCCCTTGGGTTATTCGAAAACACCCAATGCTATTTAAATATTCAAATATAGCTGTTATTAATAAAATAGATTTAATTGATGTAATGGATGTTGATATTGAAGAAATGATAAATGATGCAAAAGAAATTAATCCTAATCTCAAGATTATCACTAGTAGTGCAAGAACAGGAGAAAATGTTCTTGAACTAATAGATATATTATTTTCCTAATAAAAGAGTAAAATTGATATAATTAAGGTAGATTATGAATTAAAAGATAATAATAATTTTATTAATACAAAAAAATGCTGATATAAAATGAGCTTAAGACAATATAATACAGAACTAGGCCTACTGATTGATAAAATTGTAAAAGTATATTTAGAAAAAGAAAAATTTTTTGTAGGAACCCTTAAAGGCGTATCCGAAACTTTAGATCTCATATTAATTAACGCAAAGAATGAAAAAAATAAGGCTTTTCCTAAAATATTAATTAGGGGATCTTATTATAATTATGTTACTGTAGAAGAAGAACCATTTCCTATGCAAGCTTTGGCAGATAGAATAGCAAAGATTTTTTCAAAAGGACACGTAAATTACATAGAAGACCAAAATATAATTTCTATTTTAAACGGAAAAATTATTGTTGATGAAGATGGGGTAAGAGGGACTGGTCCATCTGCAGATAGAGTTAAAAAAATCTTCGAACAATTTAAAATGGATTTAGAAAGTTTACCAGAAGAATAATTTTTTTTTTAATTCCTATTTATCTTTAAATATATCTAATAAGTTCTTTAACCGTAAATCTTCTATTACATTTTTTAAAACAGCCTTTCCTAAAGGTGTTACTTTAATTAAACCTAAATCTTTTACTTCCCGTAAATATTCGTTTTGAATTAGGAATTGAACGTCAGAAGACCATACTTCAGAAAAAATTTTTTTCATATCACTAACTTTTATGTTTTCATCAACTTCTTTAGCTAATGCTACGATTAAAGCCAAGGTACCATATTGGGAAGGAGTTATGTTATCATCTTTTCCATCAATGGTTAATACATAGTATTTTTGATCTAAAAATTTCGATGTAATAAATTCAAATCCAGCACGTTTCAAATTCAAGTATACATTACCAATAATCTCATCAAAATTAAAATCCTTAGATAAATTTCTAAGATCATCTTCCCTTATCATTTTTTGAGGACTTGTTAATATTAATCTTGTTATTTTTTCGACAGTTTCTTCAAAATTGGTATTTTCCATAATTTTTCAAATCAACTCTCATCAATTTTTACGATTTTTAAGTTCTTAAGTTTATCTTTTAATTCAAAATTGGATAAAATAAATATCAGATAAAAGTCACTTAAACTTTTCTCAACATTAAAATGTGGTAATATTTTTTTTATTGTTCTAATTATGGATCCTCTTTTATTATAAGCAGTAGGAAGGAATAAATTGGAAAATAAAATATTTTTACTTTTAGTTAGCACTTTTATTGAAATATAAAAGGTTATTGCGAAAAATATTTTTTCTGGAGTAGTTAGTTCTTCAAAGTTTATCTGTTCTTTATTGTTTCTTATAAAAATCAATAATATGAAAAAATTTTGTGATTTTTCGTCGATTGTTATCTCAAGATTAGCTGATAAATTTATCTCCTGTAAAAAAACATTTAATAAAGATTCTAAATCTTTAATAATAATTTCAATTTTTCTAAAACCTTCAAATGAACTAAATATATCAGTTTCATTAAAATCAACCTTAAGTTTACTATTCTCGTTAATCTGTTTTTCTAACTCTTGAAACTTAATTCTTATTAAAGAAAGATCAAATGAAGATTCTGGATTGAATACTATACTTGGTAATTTTATTCTGTTTAATTCATTATCTAATTCTTTGATTTGTTTGTTAATAACATTTGGGCTTCTTATTGATTTTAGTTTAGTATTATCTGAAACAATAATTGAAATAGTCTCAGAATTTTTAATCTCCTTTATTATTTCGTCTTGTAAATTATCTATTTTACTTTCATCATTCTGAATTGTTTCTAATATCTTTTGATAATCTTTTTCATAGCTCATAAACTGTGGTTCTATTTCTTGCAATTTTATCCTTGATTTTTTCAAATTTTCATTAATTTTATTTATCTTATATTGTGTTTCTTTTGCCTCAATTTGGAGATCTCTTAACCTTTGGGAATAAGATGGAGCTAATTCTTTATCTTTTTCATTTAATGCTACAATTTCCATTTTACGAGTAATTTTATTAATCTTTCCAAATATATTCTTTTTCTCTTTATTTAAATCCTGAATCTTCTGATTATATCCGTAAATTTCATTTTTTATCTGATTCATTTGATTTTTTTGCTGTAAATAATCTTGTTCTAAATATCTTAACTTATTTTTATTCAGTTCTAAAGAATCATTCAATTTCTTTAATAAATCTTTTGTTGCTGCTAAATTGCTTGACTTTTGGAAGTTCTTTGAGAGTTTTAATTCTTCTAACAATGATGCTTTTTTTCTCTTTAGTATATTGAATTTAAGGATAAGTATTAAATACTGAACAAGTTGATAAAATTGAGATACAATTTCGCTATTATGTACACTTAATTTGTCAAATTCTTTTAAAAAAGAAAGTAAATTTATGGATTTATCAATATTTTTAAAATCTTCATGGAAGATCTGAAATAGCTTAATAAAATTCTCTAGAGATATCAATTTTAAATTTTTTAAAATGATTGAGTAATTATTATTAAAATATTTAGCAAATTGATCTTTTTTGAATTTACCAAGAACCAAGGTGTATTTATCTTTTATTTCTAATTCCTTAGTTCCGATATTTATTTTAAAGTCTTGCGATGTGATGATTGTTTCACTTATGTTTAATTATTCGATACTTTCAAAATGATCTCTAAATTCTTTATACTCGTCTTCTTTTTTCTTTTTTCTCTTTCTAATTATATCGAGTGGATCTAATTCTTTATCTTCAACATTTAGATATTTCTCCTGAAAAGATTGATCGAATTGAGATTTAAATTTTTCAATTTTTTCAGTGATTTCCTTACTTAGCTCTAAATTTTTCCCATTTTTTGCAGTATCTGTTATCTTGTTTAACTTTTGTCTTCGCTCTTTTCGTCTTCTTCTTTCAAATTCTTTATGAGATAACTTTAGATAATCTTCATAAAGACCTTTCTTTTCTTCTTGTTCCTTTTTTAATTTTTGTAATTCTTCTCTTTCCCTAATTTTTTTTATGAATTCTTTTTTAGTTTTAATTTCTTCATGAGTTAATTGATTTTCAAAATCTCTTAAAAATTTCTCAAAAGTTAATTCAGGATTATCATAAAATTTCTCTTTAAATTGTTTTTTTACTGAAGGATCGATATTATCTGGTGAATTACTTAATTCATTGTCAAGTCTTTCTTGAAGTATTTTATTATAAAAAATTGTGAATCTCCTAACAGTTTTGGTAAAAATTGAATTTTGTTTTAAAGAATCAAATAGCTCAAGCCATTGATTTATATCAATAGCAGGAGTAGGAGATATTTGATTCACAATTTTTGAAATTTTTTTATTCTTTATTAAAAATAGACCAATAAGCTGAGTTTTTTCTTTTCGTAATTTTAGATTTATTAGACGATTTTTAAAGTTTTCTTTGTATTTTTTAATCAAATTTTCTCTAAAATCTAGGTAACTATTAATATTTTCATTAGAAATTCTGATAAGAGCATTATTTAATTTCTCTATAAGCAAAAATAAACTTTCTAATTCATTTGAGTTTTCTTTATCAGGAAAATGTTGATTTAAATTTTGTTTGTTTGTTATTAATATTTCTGAAATTTCATTTAATTGATTAAGCTTTATTTGGAGATCTTCAATAGGAGATGTTAATTCTTTAATTTTATCTAGATCAAACAATTGTTTATTTGTCATTTTACATAATACTATATTTTTTATAATTCTCGTGGACTTGGAAAATCTTTTTTATTATTAGTTTTCTTTAGAATTTGTCTTGCATCGCTTAAAATATCTTGTCTTTCCACATGAATCGCCGTACCGCCAACTATTTTTAATGAATTGTAAAATAAATCATAAGTTAATCGCTCTGTATTGATAGCTTTTAAAATAGCCACTTTAGTGCCTCTTTCTATATCTGATCCCGAATATCCATAAGTTAATTCTAGTAAACCATCCGATTTATGTTTTTTATGGAGTTCATTCCATAATAAAATATTATCAAATTCAGAAACTTTATGTCCTAGTTTCTTTTCAGAAGAATTTATAATTTCTTGAATTTTTTCGTATTCTTCATTTAAATTATCGAAAATTAAATTATCAACACCAATCTTAGCAGTTTTGACCTTATTAAGAAATGCTTCAATAATTTGTTTTCTTAAATTATAATCAGGAAATTCAAAGCTTAAATGGAAAGTAAATCTTCGCCATATTGCAGAATCAAGTTGGTTTTGATGATTGGTCGCGCCAAAAATTGCTAATGGAACCCCTTCGTAGTTAATTCTATCAATAACTTGTAAAAATGATATCACAGCACGTTTAATTTCTCCAACCTCATGAATGTTTGATCTTTCAGAGCCAATAGCATCAATCTCATCAAAAAATAATATAAATGAGCCTCTATCTCTAGCTATTTCTGCCGATAAATCCACAACACGTCTAATTTGTTTAATAGTATCACCTAATAATGGTGATACAAGCCTGTCAGTTTCTACTACACAGATTGGAATTTCATACTTTTTCGCAAATCCTCTTGTTAATGATGTTTTTCCTGTACCTGGAGGTCCGTATAAAAGAACTGTTAAACTTGGATTAAGTTTTGCTCCTTTTAACTGTGCCATAAAATCATCATATTTCTTTAACGCCTTGAAAAAGTCATCAAGAATCTCTTTCTTAATTTCATTACCTAAAATATCATCTACTGTTTCTTTAATATCGTTTGGAAAATAAACGGCTCCATATTTTCCCATCCGTTCTTTTATTACATCATCTGTATAAGTAATTTTTACTTCAACTTCTTTTTTCGAATTACTAATTTTTCTCAACTCTTTTTATGTAATTTATTTATTTTTACTTTCTTTATCAAATTTTTCACAATATTCCGCTATCTCATAAATAAAATCCTTAAGGTTATCAATTTGAGACCCTATAAAGTTAAAAATTTCCTTTCTATAATGGGGTGAATCTCTAATTTTCATTTTATTTAAGCCTAGATAATTTGGGAAACAAATTAACTTCATTAAATACGGAAGGACTTTCTCATTTGTTTGTAAATCCTTGAAAATAGAATAAAAAATATTTTCATCAGTTAATTTCCATTTTAAAATCCCCATGAAAATTAAAAAAGCAAAATTCATAGAAATCCAATTAATCAGTTCTTTGGATAAAAATCCTCTTCTGTGAGCAGCGAAAGCGAGATAATATAAAATTAATGTTTCGTTGCTAAATTGAGGTAAATATCTTATAGAGCCGTCTGTTTGCTTATTTTCACGCAAAAAGTTGGAATCTAAAAGGATATCTACAAAATCTTCCTTAGGAGCTAAAAAGATTCCATCAATAATTCTTAAGCCTATTCTTTCGCCTAATGCTTCAATAGCATCTTCTTCTGCATTAGCAATAGAATCTATATATGGGGAAAATACTTCACTTTTTAATATCATTGGAATTTCATAATTTTCTTTTTCAGGAAATTCTCCAAAATTGGGATCTAAATTATAAAGGGATGTAATGTTATTTATTATTTGATAGATTTTAGGTGTCATCCCGGGAATTTCAAAGAAATCAGGACTTTCAATATTTTCACGATAATAAGTATGAGGTTGAAGTATATGTCTTTGACATTCGTAATAATCAATTGAATGGCTTAATAATTTTTCATATATTACTTTAAAATTAGTTCCTCTTGGAAATAATTTTTCTTCAATAAATTTAACTAATCTGTATAAGTAAGTGTTTTCTAAGTTAGTTTCGTCAGGATTGGTTATTCTACGTAAAATGTTTAAGGCTTCCACTGATTCATAAAGAAAGTCAATAATATAATCTTTAATATCAATAATAGGAATTTCTTCTCGATATTTTATAATGAAATCTTTAATTATCTCATATACGTTTGATCTGTACATCGCAGAAAATTCTGAAAGAGCTCTAACTTTTCTAATGTTTCTTTTCTCTTCTTCCTGTCGTATTTTATCTAATACTTCAGGATCAAGCAGTAGATCAGCATCTAGATCACTAATGATTCTTCTTGTTTCTCTAAGTATAGGGCGCATATGGCTGATAAAAGTTAAATATCTAGGTAAAATGTCTGTCCATTTCTCCCTTTTTCTTCCTGGTTTTATTGTTCTTGTAGATTTTTTCTTATAACTCATTAAATTCTCACTAAACTTTTTAACTTTATTGTTCCCCATAGCCAATTAAAACTTCAGCGAATATATTCGCAATCTCAACAAAAATCGGTATTTCTACTCTACATAGGTTTCCTAGAATCCATTTATTCACATCTTTCAACAAAAACCGTATTTGTTTATGGATTTTTTTATTTACTTCTGAATCTATAATTTTTGTTAACCATTGTCCTCCGCCTAACCTGTAAGCAATAATCTTGATTAGTGGCTCGAATAAAGGTTCCAACACTTGTTTCATCATCCATGATTTCGGGATTACACTCATTCTTTGCTCATCGAAATTAGGATCGTTAAGTATTGGATTGGTTTCATCGACAGCGACTTTAGGCATGAAGCTTAATAATAGGACTAAGGCAAATATTGCAGAAATTCCGTTAACTGTGTAAGAACCCCCGATTTTCTCAAGATTATCTCTATTTATAGCAATATTTGCTAAAAACATGCAAATAAAAATATTTCTATCAAAATCTTCTGAAACATATGCATACCCTAATTCTTCATCAATAATAAGATATTTTTCTTCAAGTATTTTTACAATTTCGTCTGGAAAGGTATAAAAAGTATAAACTTTTTGTTCACTTCTTCTAATATCCTTTTCAACAACTAATTCTTTAGAAATAAGTCCAAACATATTTATTAGTTCTTCCAATTGCTTTTTTACATAATGCTTAGGCTTATTTGGATCACCAAACATTGCAAAAAATTGATAATCAACAATATGAAAATCATTTCGTTTACTAAATGCCTCAACCATTCTATCTATTATTGGTCCTTGAGATCCAGTTGCAATCGCTTTTGCTTTAGAGGTTACAAATCCATTTAATAATTCATTTATAATAAAATCTTGTTCATGAGTTCTTGATTTTAAAATTTTGGAAAATGCTCCTGCAAAATTAGTAGTATTGGGAAAGAATGCATTTTGAATTTTATCATCAATAGATTTTGTAAAGATATCACCATTATTTTTTGGGAAATGAATTTTCATATCACTTAATCTTTGTATTAAAGCCTCTTTAGCTCCAGGTATATTCTCTACATCTCTATTTTCAAGTACTTCAATTGCTTTATTTAGGCCACTTTCAAAATCCTTTAATAAATCTCTCCATGTAATTTCCCTAAACTCTACCATAGTATCTCCCTTTTTTTATATTTAGTAAAAATTTTCCTTTACCAATTTAATTCTGATTTTGTTTTCTTTAGAGCATTGATTAATGGTATTATTATTTTTTTATCATATATATTTGGAGAAGATACTCCCTTTTGGGCTTTCCATCCCATTTGAGTTCCGTCCCCCATTTCTCTCTGGCCATACTTTAATATATTACCAAGATCTCGGATCCACCAATAAAATCTTAACCACTTTTTATTTGGATTATCTTTTGAATATATGACAGCAATGGCTTTCCATTCTCCCATCAACCATTTAACTGTTATACCACTTACAGGCATATAATAATTAATCGGAAAATTAGCATGAAAATGTAAATCTAGATCTGCGGGAGCTATATTAAATATTGGTTGATTATAACCTTCTAGAATCACAATCTCTCCACAATGAGGACATTCATAATGAGATTTCATTTTATCCATTTTTTTTTGACATTTTGGACAAGTTTTATTTTCGATTATTCTAAATTTTATAAGATCTATACTCTTTTCTTTTTCTATTTCATCTTCAGTTTTAGGCTCATTTTTTCCATACTTTCCTTTCCAATTCCAAAATTCATCAAAAGATGATTCAATCTTTTCTAACGCCTTTATTATATTGTTAAGAACTTGATTATCATATATTTTAAACATTCCTGCATGTTGATAGCTTTTCCACCAAGAAATTCTAACATATTTCTCATCTTTTAAAAGAGCGCTATGGCAAATCAAAACAGCTAATAATCTATTCTGTGTTTTGTTTATGGTAATCCCTTTTTCACATATTTCATACTGTTTATTTAAGCTCACATTATTATGGAAATAATCTCCATTTTGAAAATCTCCTTCTTCGATCTTCTCAGTAGTTTCATCTTCGAGTTTTCTATCCTTTTCCTTTAGGATTTTTTTACATTGAGGACATTGAAAAATACCTGCTACTAATGGTTGCATATCAATATTACATGCGGGACATTTCAATTTAATCATCAATAGAAGTAATTAATAATCTTTCATAATCCAAATTTAGTAACTTTAGTTGTTTTTTAGTAAATTTTGAGAGATTTTCGTTTAATTCTACTACTTTTTTTCTTAATTCAATAAGAGATTCTTGAATATTATTTACAATATCCTCTTCATTAAACGAGACTTTTTCAATAAATTCAAAATAAGTATATTTTTTATTTCTACCAGAATAAATCCTTTTAATATCTAATAATTTATTCTCAATTTCTTCAGATTTATATCGAAAGTCTAATAAATATAATAACTGGGAGTTCCATTCCTTAAAGATTTTATTATTACTATCGATTTTATCAAAATTAAATTTATCGGAGAATTGTACTTTTTGATCCTTGAGAAATTTAATAATATCTTTTTGTTCTTTTATTGCTTTATTTATATTCCTTATAACAGGCTGGTTATTCAATATTGGATCAAAAATTTCAATAAATCCAGTAAGTTTATCTTTCATTTCCTTAAATCTTTGATAAAATCCTTCAATAGTAATTTCAATCTTTATAGCTTGATATATATTACCAAACTGGTCAAGGATATAATAAAGATCATCTGATAGTGTATAATCATGTTCTCCAATTTCAAATATAAAATTATGTATTAGATTACTTGTTTCACATCTTACATCTTTTAACTTGGTTAAAGCCAGATTAAAATTTCTTCGCGTTAAATCCTTAAATTTTTTATTAATTATTAGAAATAAAGTATCATCTGGCACAGAAATAGTATCTTTTTCTATTGTTATTGTTTCATCTCCTAATTTAACAATAAAATCCTCATCTTTTTGTTCAAATTCTCTGAGGCTTCGAATGTTTTTAAATAATCCTAAATCTATTGCAATTTCGATAAACTCTTCAGTCCAAAAGTTCAAAATGTTATTTTTATATATTTCATCTAAAATTAAAATCCTCTCGTAGGATTCTATAATTTTTTCATCTGTTAAATCTTTAAATAAATCGTTTCTAATAATATATAAGAATAAAATTACATACCTCATATCGTAATCGTCAAGAATTTTCTCAATTAAGCCTTTATCATATTCCATTATTAATTTTTTATGGTCCAAACCTAAAATCCACTTGTTATGTAATAATTGATTATTTTATTTCAGTTAAAAAGAGTAAATGATGTAATTAAGCATTCCTAAAAAATCTTTCGATTTCCTTGAGTCTACAGTATAAAAAAGCGAAAATTTTTTAGAATTGATTTCCTTTTACTTATTGAATTAGAAAGTTAAATTAACTATTTTAAAAAGTTGAGTTTCAATGGGAAGAAGAAAAAGAAAACAGCAGACTTATAAACGAGTAAAGAAAGTGCCAAAAATCTTTACATGTCCAAATTGTGGAGAGAAGTCAGTAAAAGTAGAGAACATTAGGAAATCTGCTATTGCTACTGTTAAATGTGGGTATTGTGGCTTAACTAAAGATGTATTGGTTAATTCAATTTCGGAACCTGTCGATGCTTTTGGTGATTTTATTGATATTTATTATGCTGACCAAGAAATCTTAAGACTTGAAAAACGTATTACAAAACTAAAACAAGATAATCAATGGGGGGAGCTTGCTTTATCTTATTCAATTTTATCAGATTTATGCAAAGCAAAAGCAGCTGAGATATTAGAAGATACCGAAAATATAGATGAAGATGAAGTATTGAAATGGAGATCCAAGGCCGAGCAGTATAAGAAGCTAGAAAAAGAAGCACTATTACAATTGGACACGTTTGAATTAGAAAAAGGCATTAAAACAGATGAAGAATCGTTATTTTCTGAACATGATGAGAGTGACATAAAGAAAGAACGAAAAATAGATGATATTTTTGATGACCCAGGATTTTTAGAGTGGTAATTAACGAAAAATTCTGAATTATAAATTATTCTTAAGTATTCTTATTTTCACCTTTGTTGGAATATACTTCCAAATAGGTAGTTTTATTACAAATTGAAAAAATTGGTTTCGATTGAATTTGTGTTTTATTATAAAATAGCTCCAATTACGAAATGCCAAATTATTAAAAATGTGCATTAAGTTTACTCCAAGAAGATTATATCTTGAGGATAGAAAACTGGCAAAATATGCCCCAAATTTTTTAGTTTGAGGGATAGATTCGGGATATACCGATTCAGAGAGAGATCTATTAAATATTTCGTAAATTGAAAATATTGGAATAAGGTTATTGAGATTTTCTTTTACACTTTTATTATAATTTGAATCATCTAATGAGAGAGTTGATAACTCATTTAACTTATTAATAGCAAATTTAAATTGTCTCTCTTTAAAATATAACCACATTTTTGCCATATTATCTCTTAGACTTCTTAAAGCATCTAGAATTTCTTTTTCATCAAAATTGAACTTATATTTTTTTTCATAATATTTAACATACAACAAAAATACCGAATCGATAGATTCTTTTTTATAATTATTTATTTCATCCAAATTCCACTTTGATATTATTTCCTTTTCGTAATCTGTAGGTGTGTGAATAGTGTGTGTATATAAAGGAGTATTCCATAATAATTCTAGTATTTTTTCCATAAGTTTAAAAAATCTTGTTAGCTTCCCAATAATGAAAAAATTTGTTTCTTTAGAATTTTGAATTGGAATTATTTTAAATCGATTAAATAGGTGTTTAATTCTCTCGATTTTTTTTAATTTCTTAATTAAGTCCTTCCTTCTTTTTTTATAGAGAATAATTTTTCTAATTAATAGTCGTTTAACCATTTTCAATTCATTTATGTAGGAATAAAAGTCTACATTATACTTCTTTACAATTTCCTGATGTGTGATTAATGGAATTTCAATATTTAGACTTTCCATTTTAGGTCTAATGCTCATAGCATGATCCCCAATAGAATAGGAAAATATAATATTCTTAAGAACATCTTCTAAAGTTGAGAAATTTCCTAATTTTTTTGGATCATTTGTAAAATAACCATGTAATAAGGTATCTATTCCTTTAAATACATTATTCATGTATTCAGAAATAATTACAGATTCAAACTCACCCGGGTGGTGTCGTTTGATATTAAATCTTTTTCCAACTAAAAATATGGCTTGATTTGCTCTATGGCAAACAGTATGACTCCATCTTAAAATAGGTTCTAAAACTTTGCCATAGGTTAGAATATATCCATAAAATTCTGGTCCAAAATATATTGGAAAACCAAATCCACGAGAAGTCGAAAATGTAAAATGAAAAATGTATCTAGTTAGTTCTCCTTTCAAAAATCCAGGAAATTTATAATATAAAGCAAATCGCGGATATAATGCTTCAATTCCTAAATTCATCCACGCCTCAAATAGTAGAATGCTGTCAGGAAATTTAAAGGAGTCAATCTTGCTTAATAAGTTGTTACTTAATGTATTTAATACAGTCGGAATAGAATGAAGCCAATCTTTATTATTTTCTAGAGTTTTTAATCCTTCTTCCCTGAATTGTTTAAGAATAAGGGGCTTAACTTGATTTTGTAATTTATTTTTTTTATTATAATAATTATTTAAAACCCTTATAAAAGATGTTATTTCTAATATTTGTCTTTGGAGATCGTGGGTAACTCTTACGGTTTTTGTGTGATTAAGTCCAATTGATGTATGTTGCAATAAATTAAACCGAATAAGTATTAAATATTCTTATATTTGTATAAGTTTTTTCCTATTTTAATTTTAATTGAAATTATAGTTTCATTAAAGTGATAGGATTTGATAGAATTATATAAA
>JBHLJZ010000006.1:0-74466 GCA_048887165.1 Candidatus Hodarchaeota archaeon
TCTTCGCCTTCTCTAATGGTAGAATCACGAATATATACCTTATTTGGAAGGTTTAAAGTATTAAGAACTTCATTTGAATAATTTAGTGGTGAAACCCACCACTTCTTATTGAACCATTTTGTATTAAATGTCATACAACCACTTTTCACAGATTTTTAACTTTTTTTACAATCAAATTAAAAAATCTTTTCTTAAAAGAAAAAATGTTTTTATTATTCAATATTTAATCTATTAATATAATTAAAGTTAGGGATAGATTTACTATGACCAAACTCATTTTTCTAGGTTGTTTATCAAGCAGTAGATACGAGGATACTTGCGAGAATGCGGTTAAAATTATTAAAGCAATCGATAATGAATATATAGTTCTTGATAACGTCCCTTGCTGTGGTGCATTAGCATATCATTTCGCAAGCGAAGAAGAATTAAAAATTCATATTAAGTTTGTATATGATTGGCTTAAATCAAATAGCGTTTCTGAAATTGTTACAATTTGTGCTGGGTGTTATAATTACTTATCACGCTATTATAAACAATATCTGGGAGAAGATTTTGATATAGCAATAAACCATTTTCTACAGTTTATTGCTATACCCGAAAATTTAAAAAAACTAAACTTAAATTATGAAGGGAAAAAAATTAAGGTATGCTATCATGATGCGTGCCATTTAAGAAATGCAAAAAATCCTATAATCGAAGAACCAAGAGATATTATAAATTCAATAGAGAATATAGAATTATTTGAAATGGATAACAATAGAATTAATAGTACTTGTTGTGGAGCAGGGGGCGGAGTTTATTCAATCTTTAAAGAAAATAGCGATTACAATTCTCAAGTGATATTTGAACAATCAAAAAGAGGAAAAGCTCTTTTAACAGCCTGTCCTTTTTGTTATACTGCTTTAAAACGTATTAAAGAAGAGAACAACATTAAAAAACCTGTAATTAAGTTTGAAGATTTTCTAATGAAAATTTTGGAAGGAGTTGATCCTATAAGTTGAGTGAAAAGGGAAAAGTATTTTATGAAGAAGTAAAGGAAAAAATTAATACCTCTCAAAGAGATGATACACTTGAAAGACAATTTGCAGATTTTTGGAAATTAGCTTGCACATTAAAAGTTAGACAACACGATATGAGATATGCATACGATGATACAAGTCGTGAATTTGTAGATAAATATAGGGATCATCTGATAAAAGTAAGAGATGATTTCGTAGTAAACATGGAGGCGCACGTAGAGAAATGCATTGAAATAATGAGCAAAGTGAATAATATGAAAGTCTATTATGCAAAAACTAATGAAGAAGCCCAAAAAATTTTCATGGAAGAATTAGGAGACAGTAAAGTAATATATAAATCCAAATCGGTAGAAGCTAAAGACATAGGAATTATTGACGTTCTAAAGGAAAATAATATTGAAATAAAAGAAACTGATTTAGGGGATGTACTCGTTCAATTATTTAAATATGAACTCCCTAGCTTTCAAATTGGTCCCGGTGCTCACTTTACTGAGCAAGAAATTGCCGATAAAATCAAAGAAGTATATGGGATCGAACTTGAACCTAAAGCAGCTGATATTGTTGATTATTTTAGAAATAGTTATCGAAAAGAATTGCTTAATGATGTAAAAGTTTCATTAACATCTGCTAATGCGATCTCTGCAGAGGATGGGACGATTGTATTAGGTGAAAATGAGGGAAACATAAGTTTGTTGACGAGAGCAACAGAAAAACATATTGTTGTTTGTGGGATTACAAAAATTGTACCTACACTTCTTGATGCTGTTTTAATAACAAAAATACAATCCCGAATTAATAATGTATCTTTTCGGTATATTAGTCTTATTTCTGGACCTTCTAATACTTCTGATATTCAGGGTACAAGTGTACAAGGAATGTATGGAGCAAAGGAATTAATTGTTATTCTTGTTGACGATTGGCGTACCAAAGCAAAAAATAACGATCTATTATATAAAGAGTTCCTTAAGTGTATCGGGTGTCGTTCATGTAATTTCATTTGTACAGCTTCACGTGCTTTTGGTAATATTTACGCTTCAAAATATGGATTAGGAGCAACCGCAATTATTAGAGATTATATTCACAATGGACTTGAAGCTACCGTAAAAGATGGCTTATTTCTCTGCACAGGATGTGAAAATTGTTATCATTGGTGCCCTGTATCGATTAATTTAGGAGAAATTATGAAATCAATTAAAAAAGAAGCAACTGAAAAAGGTTTATGCCCTCCACCATTAGAAGATTATAAAGAAAAAATCTTAAAGGATAAAAATCCTTTTAGATAGAACTTATAACTTTTTAATAGAATTTTAAATTAAAGTAAACTTTTAAATAGGTTCAGAGAAAAACTTTAAAATAAAAAATAAGGATTTGAATCATGGCTAAATTAGATTTGAATATGGTAGGAAAAAAAACGGATGAAGTAATTTATAAATATAATTGGAAAGATGTTGCATTATATGCATTGGGTATTGGTGCTCAATCAAATGAGTTAGAATTTATATATGAGGGCTATAAAGGAGGAATAAAAGTAATTCCGAGTTATGCATGCATCGTTGCAGGCTCAGGTCTGCAGTTAAACAAATTAGGAAATATTGATTTTTCTCATTTTGTTCATGGTGAACAATCCATTCAACTTTACAAGCCATTTTCTCCCTCTGGTGAAATAATTTGTCAAGGAGAAGTGACTAATATTTTTGATAAAGTTAAAGCAGCAGTTATTCATATGAATGTCTCAGGTCACACTAAGGAAGGTGAAAAGATATTTGATACAAAATGGGTTTTTTTCTATCTTGGTGCAGGTGGATTTGGTGGGGATTCTGGTCCTAAATCGGAGCCTTTAAATCCTCCCGAAGGGATAGAACCCGATTTTATTATAACTTATAAAACTAATGAAAATCAGGCTGCTTTATATAGATTAAATGGTGATTTGAACCCTTTACATATAGATCCTGAGTTTGCTAGTAGAAGTGGCAGATTTAAAGGGCCAATCCTTCATGGACTATGTACTTACGGTTTTGCAACTCGTGCCATTGTTTACGGTGCATGTAATGGAGAAGTCAATCGCCTTAAAGAATTCAAAGCACGATTTACTAGTGAAGTATACCCTGGAGAGGTATTAACTACAGAAGGTTGGAGAGTAGAGGATCGTTATTTAATTCAAGTTCGAACTGATAGGACTATAGTACTTAGTAATGCGTACGCTATAGTAGAATAAAATAAAATTCAAAAAATCCATAAATTTAATTTATTTTTTCAATTCTTCGAGGAGGAATCATCCGAACAACTCTTGGCCCTTCTATCATTAAAATTGCATTTTCGGGGCAAAAATAGGCGCATACACCACATCCTATACAATATTCCTCATTAACTTCTGCAATATTTTCATCGTTTAATGATATTGCGCTATTATGGCAATTATGAACACAGTTTTCACACCCAATACATTCATCTACTTTTACTTTCGCTAAGTAGTTATTAGCATTAACAATAGGACCAACCATTAGATTTCGACTATTTAAACAACAACAAGAACAACAATTACAAATCGCCACTTCTTCTTTGGTTATATCAGAATGAAGATGGTACGCTTTATGAACCAAACCATCCTCTCTTGTAGCTCTTATAATTTCAAGAGCTTCTTCTTTAGAAATTAGTCTTGAAAATCCTTGTTTTGCAGTATGTCGAGCAGATTTTCCTAATGTGAAACAATTTTCTCTAATTTCTGTTTGCTTACAGGGATCTCCTAATAGATCTTTATGTTGACGACAGAAACAATTTCCAACGGCTATATCCTCGTATTTATTTATAATTTCTTCAACTCTCTGCGAAGGTAAAACACTTTCAGTCGGACTTTCAATTTTTTCATTAATTTCAATCTCTTTCCCCGTCTCTTTATTAATAAAACTAGTTAATACGGTACGATCTATTGGTAATCTTTTATCTAGATTAGAAACTATTGTTTTATAATTAGTTTGAATAATAGCTCCGATTTCTTTATCAAGCTTGTGATATAAATTAGCTAAGGTTCGAAATTCTGGTGAATCTTCTAATTTTTTCATGAAGGTATATTCAAATTGTCTCGCTACGGGTAATAGCCTATAAACTATTACCCCTTGGCGATTGGGCTGGTTAAAAATTACCCCTTTCTTTGCTAATAATTCTGCTTTCTTTAGAATTTGATTTTCTGACAATCCTGTGTTTTTTATTAACTGTTCCATTGTTTGGGAAATCTGATTAGTAAACCCTAAAACTAAATCTAGATTTTCTTCATTAATATTATACTTCAAAATTTCAATTAAAGTATCGGTTATCGGATAAGAAAATTCTCCAGCTCTATTTATTATCTCTGCAACCTTCTCATATTTTTCATTTACATTTTCAGTCATTATATTTACCTTTCTTCATTTTTAGAATTTTATTATTATAAATTCATTTTAGATTTTGGAGGACAATAATAAACCAAAGGTTTAGTGCCATTCTCCGATTTAAGTTGAAAGGCTTTCCTTTCTAAAATCATCTTAGATATTCTGCTATTAGGATTATTTAAATCTCCAAATACTATGGCTTGACCCTCACAACATATAACACAGAAAGGCTCAAGTCCTTCATCAATTCTGTGAGAACATAAATTACATTTTTCAGCGATACCTTTTTCATTATTAAATATAATAATACTATAAGGGCAAGCATCTAAACAAGCTTGACATCCAGTACATTTATCCTGACTTAAAATAACTATTCCATCTTCTCGTTTACCTATAGCATTAACAGGACAAGAATCAACACAAGGAGGGCGTTCACAGTGATTACATAATTTTGGAAGGAAATTTAAGATTAAATTTGGATAGACTCCATTTGGTATATCTTTATCTTGTCCTCCTTGGGTTTCGACAGTAATCCAGAAATTTTTAGTCTTATTCTCAATTCTGCATGCTACAGTACAAGCTTCACAACCAATACATCGCTCTTGATCAATTATTAGACCTAAACGTTTATTCATTGCCAGTTTACCTCACTTTTTTTAACTTCTACGGCTACATCGTTCATATGCATATTTGGTTCATAGACCTTTTCATGAACGGGATTGATAACATCGTGGGTTAAGTGGTTTACGCTCCCTTCCTTAAACTGATCAATCCACCAACCTTCAGTGATATTTATCACTCCAATCGGAACACTTTGAGTTACACGAACTTTCAATGTAGTTCTCGCTCTATCATTGTATACAGTTACATAATCGTTATTAGATATTTTTCTTGATTTTGCATCTACGGGATTGATTTCAACAATAGGTTCAGGATTTAAATCTAAAAGAGACTGGACATTTGCAAAGGACGAGTGAGTTCGAAAACGGCTATGTCCTTGAATAAAGGTTAAAGGATACTTTCTTTTTTCAGGAGTAACTGGAGCTTCGATAGGAGGTAAATAAACAGGCAAGGCTTGACCATCTTCAAGTAGTTGTTCCGCATATAATTCAATTTTACCCGAGGGAGTACCGAAACTTAATGGAAATGAACCGCCTTCTGGCAATGGCTTTAATTTCACAGCTCCTTTTTCTAAAACTTTCCTATTTACACCATCTAAAGTAGGATGATCCATGATTATATCGATCATTCCATTTTCTCCCCCTTTAAAATACTCAGCATAGCCCAATCGTTCTGCTAATTCAGAAACAATAGTTACATCTGATTTTGATTCAAAAAGTGGCTTAATAACATTTCGTTGCAGCTGAATATAAGGATAGGGAAAGGGCAAAAAGTCTGAAAATTCTAAGAAACTACAAACAGGTAATATTAAATCTGCATATTTAGCACTAGGGGTCATAAATAATTCTGTTTGTACTATAAACTCAAGCTTTGGGAAAAATTCATAAATAACTTTATTGGCATTAACACATTGATTTAAAAAGTTAATAAAAGCAAACCATATTGCTTTTATGGGAAATGGATCTTCTTTTATCACAGCATCATACAGTTTAAGGATTCCTAATCTATGATAACTCGGTTCACCCGGCTTAGCTTTTAGAAATGGCTCCCAATTAAGCGTTGCAGGTAAATAGCCTGAACTAAAGGAGGTAGTTACATTTCCAGTTATTGCTGCCACAGAGATTAAACCCCTCAAGGAAATATCACCATGATAAGTCCGAGTAAATCCCATATTCGTTAGAAATGTGACATCTTTTGCAGTAGAGATTCTTTTTGCAAGTTTAATAATTAATTCTGGAGCAACTCCTGTAATTTTAGCTGTTTTTTCAGGAGAATATTGCGCAGCAAGTTCTACAAGTAGTTGAAGTGTAGGTTTACATTCAATTCCATTGATATTATATGTTCCTGTTAAACAAGTATCTGTAGAACTTTTACGGCGAACTACTTTGTGAGAATTTAACGCTCCATCCCATATTATATATGCGTCAGATTTCTTTTCTCCAATATCTTTTCCTCTTAATAGTTTTCCATTATCCATTCTAACTAAGTAAGGTCCATTGGTATGATCTATAATATAATTTTTATCATGCAAATTATTTTGAAAAATTATATTCATTATTCCTAATGCAAGCGCACTATCTGTAGCTGGCTTTAATCCAATATATTGGTCCGCTTTTGAGGCTGTAATTGTGAAACGTGGATCAATAACGATTACTTGTGTACCCTCTTCTTTAGCATCCATTATTTTACGCATGTTCTGTAAAGGCATTGACTCTCCTGGATTAGTTCCCCACACTAGTAATAATTCAGGCCACTCTCTTTGCCAAAATTTGCCCTGCAAATGAATATAAGGAAATTGATGTCCAAGTATAACACGACTTCCGCATGGTAAGCCTGCATCGCCATAACCCCAAGCGCTAACTCTTGTGCTTTGGGTTAAACTTGCAAGTCTAAGATATGCTCCAAACTTAGTAGTTCCTGCGCCAGGTCCTCCTAAAACCCATCCGATTGATTTCCATCCATATTGACTCGAAATTTTTTTGAACTCGTCAACAATAATATCATATGCTTTCGCCCAAGTAATTCGTTCAAACTTTCCTTCTCCCCTTTTTCCCGTGCGTTTCATAGGATATTTTAAACGATCGGGATGATAAGTAATATCTAAACTACTTAATCCTCGTAAACATATCCTATTATCGTTCTTATTTGGAAAATCAGCGGGCTCTAACTTTATAACTTGATCTCCCTTAACATGGGCTAAGATACCACAACAATCAATCCCACAATGAGCAGGGCAAGCTGTTCTAACCTTTTTAACTATTTCATTATTTATAATATAGATCTCCTTTTTTAATTATTGTGAATGAAAAATTTGAAATGGAGCTGCTGAACACCTCCATATGGCTATATCTTCAAAACCTAATATTTCTGCATAGGTTTTTTCACCATTACAAGTAGCTTTTAATTTTTGCCATAAGGTTTGAGCAATGTCTCTAACTTGGTAATTTTGGGTAATAATTTTGCTAGCATCTACATCAATATTACTTGCCATCCAATCACATGTTTTTGGGTTGCCACAGATTTTAATAACAGGTGCTACAGGATTACCACATGGACTACCTCGACCGGTTGTCATTATTATAACTTGAGCACCTGCGGCTGCTAATCCCGTCATTGATTCAACATCTAAACCTGGTTCTATCATTAACCATAATCCTTTTCCTTTTGGAGTTTCAGAATATTCTAATATGCCATTTATTGGAGCCTTTCCTGCTTTTGCTATAGTTCCTAAGGATTTTTCTTCGATTGTAGTTAATCCTCCCTCTATATTACCAGGTGTTGGTTGTATCTCTCGAAAATCTATTCCTAGTTTCATAGTATTATCGAGAAATATGTTAATCGTTGAGTTTATTTTCTCAGCAACTTTCTCATTAGCAGCTCTTTTTATTAGTAAATGTTCTGTTCCAATCCATTCAGTAAATTCAGGTAATATTGAAGTGCCTCCTAATTCAATGATTTTATCCGAAATAAGACCCACTGCTGGATTTGCTGAAATCCCGGAAATCGAATCTGAAGCTCCACATTCAAGTCCTAATACTAAATTTGAAAAGTTAAAAGGTTGTCTTTTTAGTTCTTTAGCTTCCTCAGCCATCTGTTTTCCTATTTTAATCCCTTTTTCTATCGCAGCTTTTGAACCGCCCTCAATATCCTGCAAATTGAAAAAATCAACAGGTTTATTTGCTTTTTTGATATTCTTGGCAATTAATTTATTATTTAAATTTTCACATCCTAAACCTACAACAATAGCACCATAAACATTTGGATTACTTCCTAATCCAACTAATGTTCTCTGGGTATAAGAAAAATCTGGTCCAAATTGTCCACAACCAAGAGGATGAGTTATTGCAACAGCATCTTCTATTTGATTAGCAATTTGCTGTGCTACTCGGTTAACACAGACTACAGAAGAGATAATCGCAATTTTGTTCCGAATGCCAACTTTACCTTTTGATCTTTCATATCCTAAAAATTCTTCACTCATTTATCAATCCCCTCTAAATAATGACTTTTTATATTATGAGTATGTATCCAATCCCCCTTCTTTATTTCTTCAGTAGCAAATCCTATTATCTCACCATATTTTATGATTCTTTCTCCCTTACTGATATTATTTAGTGCAAATTTATGTCCTACGGGAATATATTGAATAATTTTTATAGAATCATCATTAATTAGGATCTCTTCATCTTTTGGAATATCTTCTAAAGAAGTAGCACAATTATCCTCTTTATGCATAATAATAAATTTATTCTTCATTTAAAACACATTTATTTTAGCTCTGAAACAAAAATTAACCTAATAGAAATTAAAAAAATTAAAATAATTTATTGTTAATATAAATCTTTAATTACAAATTCTAATCCAAGTTCACTTAGTGTTTGTTCTGTAGGGTATCCATTTTCAGGATTCCACCCTATAGCTTCACAGTATCCTTTAAAATCTGCTTTATAGTCGACTCCAACTGTCCTTTCAGGTATCTTATTTTTAGCAATATCAACTCCTTCTCGTACTGTAAAAGCTTGTCTTAGGGTTTGGATTCTTACTCCTGCTCTTAATAATTCATCCATATTTATATCCCAACCTGTAGCTGATTTAATAAAATCAGTTAAAGGATACTGTTGAAAGAAATATGCGAATTGACACAAACCTACACAACTAGTTGTCTGCCAAAGTGCAGAAGAAAGCTTTAAAGCTTCATTTCTTTCTTCTCCAGGGCGTTTAAATTTTTTAGGTAAGCTAAAACCTGGAAATAGTCCATCCGGTTTCAACATAGGTCCTCCCGCCATCATATCTAAACTTCCTGATGTATGTCTACCAGGTGTAGGATCAAAAGCAAATGACATTCCCATAGACTTATAATATTTTGGTGAATGCATCCCTAATTCTTGACCCATAGAATGGATAGCATATTCAGCACTACCTTTCCCGATTTTTTCAGCAGCAATTTTGGACCCGTCAGCTAAAATATCACCAATACCTTCACGATTAATCACTTTTTTAACTAGTTCTATAATAGCTTCTGAATTTCCCCATTTTAATTTCAATCCTTCAGTATCATCTAAGCCCAGAATCCCATTTTCAAAGCATTCTATTGCAAATGCAACTGTTCCACCAGCAGAAATCGTGTCTAAACCTGCTCTATTACATAAGTCATTTACAATGAAGATTGACTTTAAATCATCATTAAGTAACAAATGACCAAAACTTGCACATGTTTCATATTCAGGTCGGTGTGTTTCTTCGAGATCAAGGTCTGGAATTTTCATTAAAGCACCGCATTGAACTGGACATCCAAAACAACCAAATTTTCTGTCTTTATATTTAACGATTTCAATCCCAGTTAATTTACTTAAATTTTCCATTGGAAAATCTTCAGCAGAAGTTCCACCCCAATTTTTTATAGGAGCGTCTCCTGTTTTAGCTACCACATCATTCATCCATGGGGTTCCTAAATCTCTCCATAATTGTATTGAACCTGCTTCAGCTGATTTGATACCCTCATTATATTGTCTTGTTAAATCAGTTAGAGTAATTTTATCAGCGATGGAAATTGACTGATTACCTTTTAAAACGATTGCTTTTAGTTTCTTTGATCCCATTACTGCTCCTAATCCTGATCTTGCCGCAATTCTTCCTTTATCATTGACTATTCCTGAAATCAATGATAATTTTTCCCCTGCTTGTCCTATACTAGCAAATTTTGCTCCAGCAAACTTTTCATTTAGTTTATTTTCGGTTTCTACTGCATCTAAACCCCATAGATCTGAAGCATCAACAATATTCTTCTCACCATCAATTATTGTTAAAATTTTTGGTATATCCGCCATCCCTTTAATTAAAATTCCATCATACCCGCATCTCTTAATTTCTGGACCAAAAAAACCTCCACAATGTGAATCACCCCAAGTTCCAGTTAAGGGAGATTTACCAGCAACCATATATCTACCAGTCAATGGTGCTATTGTACCTGTTAATAAACCTGGGAAAAAAGCTAATATGGATTCAGCTCCCAGCGGATCTGCTTTTGGAGGCATATTTTTATAAATATACTTCGCAGCTAATCCATAACCACCTAAATATTGACGATATAAATCTTCTGGAACTTCTTCTTCATTAAAAGCACCAGTAGAGAGATCAACCCATAAAATCTTGCCCATAAAACAATTAGTCATGATTTTTAACTCCTATTCCTTCTTTTTAATACTATAATCTATAACTAGTTGATATTTATAGATTTGCATTTATAATTCTTTAGATAGTTTAAAAACTATTATAGAGGAATTAATTTTAAAACCTGGCTGAAAAATCTCTCTATTTACTTTTTCTTTTTTTTCTTATTTTCTAAATAAATAATTATTAAACTAAATAAAAATGAAAAAAAAATAAATTACTTTCATTATAAAGAAGCAATTGCGTCTATTTCTAACATCATTGAAGCAACCGGGAGATTCGATACCTCGATGGTTGTACGAGAAGGAAAATCTTTACTAACACCATTATCTTCGAAAAACTTCTTATAGATTCTATTCATTTTACCAAAATTGTTCATATCTCTTAAGTACACTTTGATATGAGCTATATTTGAAACCTTACCCCCAGCTGCTTCTACAATTGCTTTAACATTTTCTAAAGTAGTGTATGTCTGGTCTTTTATATCAGTTGCACCTTGTTTAGGACCTTGACCTGATACAAACAATAGATTTCCAACCTTGACACCTGGAGTATAAGGTCCAGCAACAGGAGTTCCAGGATGTATATATTCATTATCTGGCATAAATTTCTTAAGCCCCCATTATATTAATAATTTTTTCCTCTAGCAAGTATTTCCCATTTACCTATATATTCATTGTTCTTTATGACATGGACATAATCATAAAGATTAATTGTGATACATACATGAGCAGGAATTAATTCTAGTTTTTGTCCAATCTTAAAATCAGATCCAATCGCTTTTAATTGGGTATGCTCTTCATTCATGACTCTAAACTTTATTTTTGGATGATCTTTTATTATTGGCTTTCCATCTCCAATAGGAATTGCTTTTGTACCAGCATCAAGAGTAAATTCTTTTTTTCCAGTTTGGTTCTGAATTGTGCTTAAAACTGTTACAGCAGGTTCAAAAATTGGATTTACTCTATGCAAGTGTTCATCAGAAAAAACATAAGTACCTGGTTGAATTTCCGATACATCTTCAAATTTTGCAGCATACATGTATGTTGCAGAGCCTGATGTTGATACGTAATCGACATTAAAACCATTTTTACTTAACAGTTTTTTTGTTTCAACAATTTTTTTCATACATTCATTTGTCATTAATTCTTTCTGCTCAAGATTCATCATAGGAGTCAAATGTCCTTCATATCCTTGCAATCCAACCAATTTTACCCCTGGAGTTTCTTGTATGAATTTAGCTAATTCCAACGCAGGTTCACCTGGATCCACTCCAGCTCGTCCTAATCCTAGATTTATTTCCATTAATACTTCAAGTTCTATATTTGCTCGAGTTGCGTATTTGCTTAGATCTAAAACATTTTTTTTTGAATCGACAGCACATCTTACTAATGCATATCTATTAAGCATTATCAGTCTTTTGATATGATCTGGATCGATGACTTGATTCGCAATTAATATATCATCAATACCAGATTGAACAAAAACTTCTGCTTCTCCGACTTTAGCAACAGCAATTCCTTTTGCTCCTCCTGCTTTTAAAATCATATGTGCAATAATAGGTAATTTGGCTGTTTTTAGATGTGGTCTCAAATTTACCTTATTTTCCTTAACAAAATTTGCCATTGTCTCGATATTTTTCTGCATAATGTCAAAATTTAGAACAAGGGCAGGCGTCGGTATTTTATCCTTCCAATTTTCGTCCAAATTTAACAACTCCTATAGTAGTTTATTATTTAATATTAATTAAAACGTAATTTTCTAATTAAATTTAATCTTGAACAAAAACGTTAAATTTATTATTTAATTATTTTTTTATACCAATTAATCGAATAATTTTGAGGTGAAATCTAAATGGGAAAATTTATGATTAGAGGATGGTATCCACCAAACAAATATAAGGAATTATTGAAAGTTTATATGTCTAAGGACAAACCTCCGTACCCAGATTTTCTAAAAAAAACTTTAAATGTAACTACTGTAAATGCAGATGGAAATTGGCAAACTTATGCATTGTATGAATTTCCAGATGATAAAACTAAAGAGGCGACAAATGCTCTCTTGAAAAGATACGCTCTTTATACCACTGTTGAGGGTTATAGATTTGTTGTAGAAAATGTTATGGATGCTGAGGAGGGAATAAAGCTCCTTATGGGTTAAATAAAGAATATAAATTTTCTCTTCTAAAATTAACTTTTCTTTATTTTTTAATTAACAACAATCTTACAAATTTAAAAATTCTATGTTTAATTAGAATTCTATTTTGAAATAGAAAATAAAATAGAAAAAAATATTTTGTAATGTTCTTTCTTTACAATAATTTAATAATTTTTCTATGGTGTAATTAGGTGTCAAAAAAGTTTTCAAAAGAGCCATTGAGAGGGATGGAAGATTATTATCCACCTGACTTTCGTGAGATTAACTGGGTAATTGAGAATATCCGAGATATTGCGGAACTTTACTGTTATGAAGAGTATGAAACTCCACCGCTCGAACCTATCGAAATCTTTGCTGCAAAGTCTTCAGATGAGCTAGTAAATGAGCAATCATTCATTGTTGAAAAAAAGGAAGGAGAAAGACTAATTCTAATTCCTGAACTTACTCCTAGCTTAGCTCGTATCGTAGCTCGTAAAAGTCAAGAACTTAAAAAACCATTAAGATGGTTTTCAGTTCCAACCTGTTTCCGTTATGAACGACCTCAAAAAGGACGACGTAGGGTATTCAAACAAATCAATTTTGATATCTTAGGTGAAAATAACCTATATGCTGATCTTGAAATATTTAATATAATAGTAGACATTTTTTCCCAATTTGGTGCAACCTCAAAACAATACCAAATTTATTATAATAGTCGTAAGTTCATGGATGCTTTATCTAGTCTTATACTTGAAATTCCTAAAGAAAAGATTCCTTTTATTTATAAAGTATTAGATAAATCAGATAAAATGGAAGAAGAAGAGTTTGAAAAATATGTTTATGACTTTTTTGAAAACGAAATTGTTGTTCAGAATATCTTGAAATTAAAAAAATCTAATTCAATTGAAGAGTTAATGAAAAAATTTGATAAAATTCCAGATCAATTCTATGAATCTGATGGTTATAAAGAATTAGTAAATTTTGAAAAGTTATTATCTGATGCAAACCTCTCAGAGTATTGTAGCTTCTCTTCAAGCGTTGTAAGAGGTTTAGATTATTACACGGGCATTGTATATGAAGTATATGATACTGGAAAAGAAAATATTCGTAGTATTTTTGGCGGAGGTCGATATGATGATTTACTATCCATTTTTACAGATGAATTGATACCAGCAACAGGGTTTGGATTAGGTATTCTTATGTTAACCTTATTTTTAAGAACCTATGATCTGATTCCTGAAGAAATTAAGGAGAAAGATTATACTGATACCGTCTACATAGCATCCATAAGTGAAGATGTGTCAGTTTATGCCTTGAAATTAGCTAATTTAGTTCGTGGAGAAGATTTTCCTTGCCTTGTTGATTATCGTTTCAGCAATTTGAAAAATCAATTAAGTAAAGCTAATGAATTAGGAGTTTTGATAACATTGATAATTGGACCAAACGAAATGGAACAAAATGAAGTCACAATTAAAAATATGAAGACTCAAAAACAAAAAACTATTAAAATCGAAGATCTTATTGAAGAAATATATAATATAATAGATGAATATGAGGATTAAAAAAGTTGAGTGAAAATATTAGAATTGTACAATTAAAATCTATGCGTGCGGCATATTTTTACGCGTTCTCAGAGGCTCCAGAAGAGGATTCTTGGAAAAAGATGGAATTCTGGGCAATTAATTCAGGACTTTTTAAAAAAAGTTCGAAATCTCGCATTTTTGGAAGAAATATTTATCCAACAGAGAATCCAGAACCACATGGATATAGTTACTATATAACAATTACACCTGAAATTAAAGTTGATAAAGAAATATTCATTCGAATAATACCAGGAGGTCTTTATGCTCTGTCTAGATGTGAGGGTTTTGAGGAAATGAGTAATAGATGGGCTGGTTTATGGAAATGGGTAAATTCAAGTAAATATAAATACATAGGGGAAACCAAGAGCGAAGTTGGATTTGAATTAGGTTTTGAAGAACACCTTAATTGGTATCCTTTTATGGTAGAAAAAAGTGAAAAAACTATGATCTTTGATCTCATGCTCCAGTTATGGGAAGAATAGAGTCTTTTGGTAAGAATAATATTATTTAAAATACTCATTAGAAATAAGATTATCTTATGAATTTCATTGAACAATTAATCCAATCAATAAAGGAAAAACGCAGCGTTGTGTGTATGGGACTCGATCCCCGGATAGAAAATGATGGAGAAATTCCAAAATATTTAATCGAAGAATTAGAAGATCCAAATAAAATTATATTAGAATTTAATAAAACTTTAATTGAAAATACTTTTGATCTAATCCCAATTATAAAACCTCAAATTGCCTTTTATGAAAAATATGATGCATTAACAGCATTAAAAGAAACGATAAAATTTGCGCATAAACATGATTTATTAGTCATTTTAGATTCTAAAAGAAATGACATCGCTAGCACATCTAAAGCTTATGCAGATGCAACATTTCAATTATATAATGCGGATGCTTGTACTTTGAATGCTTACTTTGGAATTGATGGGATTAGACCCTATTTAGATTATTATAAGGATAGGGGATTGTTTATTCTTGTTAAAACTTCAAACCCGAGCAGCAAAGATTTTCAAGATCTTTTTAGTGCGAGTATACGGGAAGAAATTGACTCCAAAATTCAAGTTGAAGTAACTAATATTACATTAGAGAGAAATTACATCCAAATGGCTAAATTGGTTTATAATTGGGCAAGAGATTTACCTAAGTTTTCTGGTTTTCATAATCTAGGAGTTGTAGTTGGAGCAACTTATCCTGAGCAATTGAAAAAAGTTAGAGATCTTGTAAAAGACTCATTTATTTTGATGCCTGGCTATGGAGCACAGGGTGCACAAGCGAAGGATCTAAAATATGCATTTTTAAAAAATGGTCTTGGTGGAATTGTTAATTCGTCAAGAGGCATAATTTATGCTTATAATAAGTCAAAAGAATACTCTCCCCATGAATTTGAAGCAGCAGCTAGAAATGAGATTATTAATATGAACAGAATTATTAATAAAGAGTTTAAACTATAAAATTTTATTAATAAGTGTAAACAAGGTCGCCCAATACAAAACCCATGGCAAATAATGCCGCGGTAATAGGAACTATCAAAAATATCGCAATTATAATCGACTTTTTAATTCCGATTCTATGTAATAAATTCACAACATTTATTTCGACGAAAACTGATATTACAATGGTGGGGATAAGCACTTCTAGAGGAGGTGGCCCACGCCAAATAAACATTCCTAACAACATCATTGGTGAACTTATAAAAAAAATTATTCCAAATTGAATTCCAAAACTAATTGCAGTCCACTTCATACTTTTTCTTACTTGTGCTTTAGAAATAGCTAAACCGATTTTTAAAATGAAAATACACGCTATTAACAATGAAATCATCATAATAATAGGAGTATAATTATCCATTGAACCAATTTGAGGTTGAAATAGAATTAGCAACATCTTAAATTCCTAAATGTATCTTTAATTTTATGTATTTAATTCATAAACTTATAAAAGATACATAAAAGATTTTTGATTTAAAGTTAATTTTTTTAATCAAAGGTTTTAAAATAAAATAATACATTAAACTTCATATTAATTATAAAACCAAAAAGATTGGAGGAAATTTCAAAAAAAGAAAAGAAGGAATGATATGCAATGGTAGAAACTAAGAACATTCAAGTTAATGAAAGCGATGATATCCGAATTTTCATTGCAATTTGTCAATGAGGCCTAAATGTTGCAGAAATTATTGACACTGTAGCCTTATCAGAGTTTTCGAAAACATTACCAAATGTTGTCGAGGCTGTAGACTATATATCATTATGTACTGAGCCAGGAGCAGAATTTATTAAAGAAAAAATGATTGAGAGTAATGCTAATCGATTAGTAGTAGCTTCTTGTACTCCAAAAACTCATGAACCGGTCTTTAAAAGTGTTCTTGAATCAATGGAGTTAGATCCATCGTTTTTAGAATTCGTTAATATCCGTGAACATTCAAGTTTCGTTCATAGACAAGATAAACAAGGAGCACAGAGTACCGCAGAAGACGCTATTCGATCTGGAGTTGCTAGAGCTGCACTTTTAGAGAAAATTTTAATAAAAGAAGTTGATATAACTAAAAAAGCTTTAATTATCGGTGGAGGAGTTGCAGGCTTAACTGCTGCTGTAGATTTGGCTGATGAAGGGTTTGAGGTGTACTTAGTTGAGAAAAGTCCTACTATCGGTGGAAAAATGGCGATGCTCGATCGTACCTTTCCCACTGATGACTGTAGTATTTGAATATTAGGACCAGTTATGCTAGAAGCTGCAAGAACCCCAAGATTAAATCTTTACACCTATAGTGAAATTGAAGATATATCTGGATTTGTAGGAAACTTTAAAGTAAAAATAAGGAAGAAAGCAAGATATGTAAATAATGACTGTAATGGATGCGGTTCGTGCTTTGAAGTTTGTCCTGCTTACGGGTATGATGAATTTAATGAAGGGTTGAATCCCCGAAAAGCAATATATATCTCTTTTGCTCAAGCTGTACCTTCTATTGCTCAAATTGATATGACAAGATGTATAAAATGTGGATTATGTGAAGGTGTTTGCGAAGTCGATGCAATAGATTTTGACCAACAAGATGAAATTGTAGAAATAGAAGTTGGTTCTATTGCTGTTGCAACTGGTTGGGATGAATATAAACCAGAAATAGGATATTTAGGTTATAATGTTTATCCTAATGTTATAACTCAAATGAAACTAGAAAGAATACTAGCTCCAAACGGTCCAACAGTTGGACATCTTGTTAGACCGTCTGATGGAAAGAAGCCAGAAAAAGTCCTATTTATTCAATGTGTAGGTTCAAGAGATTTATCAAGACAAACCTACTGTAGTGCGGGAGTATGTTGTATGATTTCAATTAAAAATACTAAGCTCATTAAACAGCATTATCCTGAAATCGATATAAGTGTTGCGTATATGGATATAAGAGCTGCTGGTAAGAATTATGAGGAATATTTTACAGCGTCTCGAAAAGAGGGCATTAAATACATACGGACTAATGTTTCAAAAATTTATGAAGATCCTGAAACCCATAATCTCAAAGTCATATTACAAAATACATTAAGTAATACTGGATTAAAAGAGTACGAATATGACATGGTTGTGTTATCTGCTGCAATGCTTCCAGCGAGAGGAGTAGAGAAAATAGGAAAGATATTGAAACTTGAAACTAGTCAAGACGGATTTTTTAAGGAATTTCACGCACGTTTAAATCCAATAGATACAAAAATCCCTGGAATTGTACTTGCTGGAGTTGCACAGGGACCTAAATCAATCGCAGAATCAATTGCTCAAGGTAGAGCTGCAGCATCTTCTCTTGCAAGATTAATGGGAAAAGATAAATATAGAATTTTGCTGATTCGAGCTACAGTTGATACTGAAAAGTGTGCAAAATGTGGATTATGTGAATTAAATTGTCCTTACGATGCTATTCAAACTACAGCCGAAGGTGCTGTTGTTGATGAGATCTTATGTAGAGGTTGTGGCTCATGTTTAGCTAATTGCCCTTCAGAAGCTATAACACTACGATATTATCGAGAACCTCAATATGAAAAACAAATAGATGCTATATTAGAGGAAATATAGAGAGGTGGTTTATATGGCAACAAAAGATAAAGTAAAGATTTTAGCATTCATGTGTTGGAAGTGAGGATATGGTGCTGGGGACATGGCGGGAACTATTCGTGCTCAATATCCTGCAACAATTAGACCGATTCGAATAAACTGTACTGGAAGAGTTACTCCTGGCTTAATGATGCGAGCCATTGGTAAAGGTGCTGATGGTGTAATTGTCGCAGGATGATATGAAGGAGAATGTGATTATGAAACAGGTAATCTAATAGCGGCTAAGAATGTTGAATTCACACGTGAAATATTAAAAACTGCTGGAGTTTCACCTGAAAGAATACAATTATTTCACTGCAGTGCCGCAGAAGGACAAAAATTCCAAGAAGAAGTAACTAGAATAACAGAAATTATTGAAAATTTGGGTAGCAATCCTTTAAAAAAATCTTCAGATTCAGAAGATAAGAAAAAGAAAAAAACCGAATGAATGAATCTTATGAAAAAAAATTAGTCGTAAGATGACAAACCATAAAGCAATGGTCTCGGAAAAATGTTTTAAAACTTATTTTTTGATTTTCAGATTATAATCCTATTAATAATATAATAAAAAATTGGTAAATCTTTTTAAACTCGTGATTCTAGTTAAATCCTAATTTTAATTTCATAGAAATTAAAAGACTATTGAAAATTAAATAAAAAAGTGAAAAAAGATGGGTGAAGTTACAAGTACAACAGAAAAGATTACAGCACCAAAATTACTTGCTTTCATTGGTATGCTCTATACTCTTGCCTTAGGAATTACTTATTTCTATGCTGCTGCAAATCCCCTGAACATTCTTTGGGGAATAATTTGCTTAGTTATTGCTTTCTTAATCTTTGTAGCATTAGAACTGGTCGATTTTGGACCAGTTAAAATTCCTTATCAATGGTGGCTAATACTTATCTTTGGTGTAGTTTTATTGTTATTTGCACTCTTTTTAGGAGGTAGTTATTTTCCTGCAATTCTCCTATTATTAGCAGCCTTAATTGAAGTAATAATGGAGAAGAAACCATATAAGGCTTCAAAAATGGTTCTTTTAGTCGGTATCGGTTTTTCAATCTATGAATGTTTCGATTTATTCATATCTGGAGGAGCTATTCCTATTTTAAATGGAGTTTTCGGTTTGATTTTACTTATTATTTTACTTCTGATCTTATTTGATGTCGTAGATTTCAAAGTCATAGATTATTCCTGGTGGTTAGTTCTACTAATAGGATTTGTCATCTTTATTTGGGTATCTCCTTTAGCAACAGGTGTTCTTACTGGATTTGGAGGAACTCTTATATTAATAGCATTTGTACTTATAATGTTGGCATTATAAACAAGTTGAAAATTTAAACATAATCAATTTTTTTTTATTTTTAATTACTATTTTAGAATCAGATCAAGATTAAGAGTAATTTTTAATTTGAAATTTAATTTATAGAAGTATTCATATAGATATTGTGAATCGTGAATGGGTAAAAATTTACTAGTCAAAGCTGAAAATCAATTTCTAAAAGCTGAAAAATTATTTAAAGCCAGACAATTTAAGAAAGCAGGGAAACTTTTCCATAATTCGGGGCAAGGTTTTCTAGAAATTCACAAGTATGAATCAGCTAGAGATAGCTTCATTAATTCTGCTAAATCTTTTTTAGAATCTGAGAAATTTGATACTGTTCTTAAACTATATAGGTTAGCCGCTAGAGCATCCTTGCATAATGAAAGGTATCTAGAAGCTAATGAATTGTATCGTAATGCTCTTAATTATATCTCAAATTTAAAAAGTGCTAACGATCAAAATGCTCAATATTTATTATTTTCAATATTATCATACCTATGCCTATTTATAAAGGCTCAACAAGAAGAAGCTTTGGATTTTTTAAAAAGGATTCAAAAAAAAGTTGATAATCAATATTTTAAGGAAAGTCCTTTAATAAAAATTGCAACGAATTTAACTATTGCACTAAGAGACAAAAATAAAAGTTCAATTGAGAGAGTAAAGGATAATATAAATGATTATAAATTCAATAATGTTGAAACAGACCTTTTAAGGAAAGCTCTGATGATAGCAGAATGTCAAACTTCTCCATTAACGTCATTTGAATTAGACAAAAAGCAATATACTACGAATGATAAGATTAAACTCAAATTGGATGTTAAAATGAAACCATTACAAACTATTTTTGAAGATGGATTTTATAACTATAAAACTGAAAATATTGAAATAAATAAAGTCAGCATTCATCTATCAGATAATCTTACTGTAAGCAATAAACCTAATTTTCCGCTCAAACTAGAATTAACTAATGATTTTGAAATAAATTATGTAATTAAGCCTCACTTTCAGCTTGATAAACCCTATATCGGTCCTATGGATCTAATTTTTGAATTAAATGATAATTTGTTATTTATATATACAACAAATATTATTGAACCTAATATTCTCTCTCCTCCTGCAAGTCTATCTGTCTCAATTAAAAATCTAAGACCTCCGTTAATTGGACAAACATTTCCTTTAGAGATCCTCGTTGAAAATAAAAGCGAAGGTGAAGCATTAGATGTAAATATTGATGTTGAATTTCCTGATGAATTGAAAATAATGAGAGGAACTACAAATAAACAAATATATTCTCTTAGGTCTAATGAAGATTTGAAATGGGAAACAAATTTAAAACCCACAGAAGCAGGAGATTATGTAATAAAATTTAATATTAAATTTACCGATCCTGATCAGAATATGATTGAAGAAGTTAAAGAGTTTCCATTTTCCATAAAACTCTAGAATTAAATATTTTTATATTAAGATTGGATCTTTTGGAGCGTAAGTTAATAGTTCACATTTCTCCTTGCCAATAATAACATCATCTTCTAATCTTAAACCCCATTTATCAATCCAATATAATCCAGGTTCATTAGTATAAACCATATTCTCTTTAAGTGTATATTCATCAGGCATATTCCATTTTATTCTAGCTCCAATACCATGAACCTCAAAACCAATTGGATGTCCTAAACCATGAAAGAATAATTTTTCATGATCTATTCCTTTTTCAGCAAGATATTCTCGACACTTTTTAGCAGGGAGATTATTTGGAGTACCATCAATGTAATAATTGTTTGCGACTTTTTTACAATCATAGATAAGATTATACGCATTAATAAATTCCTCTGAAGGGTTATTACCAACCCAAAATGTCCATGTAATATCAGAACACATTTGATCGATTTGCAATCCAGTATCAATTAATAAAACACCTTGTTCAATTTTTTTATTCGAAGTATTATGATGGGGATCTGCTGAGTGTGCACCACTTCCGACAATAGCATCAAATGAAGGTTTGCCAACCTTCATATATTCATATTCCAATTTAGCCTTAACTTCTCTTTCTGTCATCCCAATTTTCACCCAATCAGGAATACTTTCTAAAATCTCAATATTTACTTTACACACATTTCTAAAATCATCTAAATCTTCTTTTGATTTAACACTTCTAAGTTCATAAATTATAGGAGCAGCAGATAAAAGCTCCGTTTGAGGTACCATATCTTTTATAGAGAAATAATCTCCCGCATAGATATAATCCGCATATTCAGTTCCTGTGTCAATTAAAACATGTTCTCCAAAATTTAGAGCAAGTCGCTGTTTATCAAGTAATTTACTTAAAATTCCAATTAAATCATCTGCGGTTTTGTATATTAATACTTCTACATTTATTCCTCTGTTCTTTAATGAGCGTTTAATCATTGGTGCTTCCATTTCAACAGAAATCACTTTATGATTTCCATCACTAGCTACATATATATAATGTCTTGCATGGGATGCAACACCTAATAAAAAGCGAGAATTAGCATCACTATCTCCACAACAAACTATTAACCAACCATCTACATTAAGTTCTTGGAGAATTTTTTGTGCTTTCTGAAATTTATTCATAATTGTTTTCCCTTTTAGTTTTAATTACATTTAAAATTTAAAATACAACACTAAATTAAAAGTTCTTTACAATAAAAATATAAATCCTCAATCTCTTATTTCTCTATAAAATACAAAATTTAATTGAAGAAATGAAACTTAAAGTAAAAAAAATTAACTTTGAAACTGGTAATACTAAAGATATCGTTTTAAATATTAAAGACGCTCAAGAAATAGGTCAAAAAGCAGGAGAACGGGTTTTTCTTAAAAATGTTAAATCAAAATCAATTGATGATAAATTTTGGGTTGCTATTGTTCAAATAGATTATTCAGGCTTTATTGTAGAACCTGGCGAGATCGGGATTTTCTCAGATATATTAAGAGAGAAGAAGGAGTTAAAAGAGGGTAATATAATATCAGTTAAACCTGCTGATCCACCTGATTCCTTTAAATATATAAAAAAGAAGATAAATGGAGAGAAAATAGACGGAGAAGAAATAAATAAAATCATTTCAGATGCCATTTCTGGCTCACTCTCTAAAATTGATCTAGCTGCATTTATTACAGGGGTCTCAATAAACGGAATGGACAATGAAGAAATGACAGCCTTAACATTAGCAGAAGTAAGAAGTGGAGAAATCTTTTATTTCGGAATGGATGTATATGATAAGCATTCAACAGGAGGTGTTCCTGGAAATAAGGTCTCTTTAATTATAGTACCAATCGTCGCTGCTGCTGGTTTAACAATTCCAAAATCATCTACAAGGGCAATAACATCTCCTTCGGGAACAGCCGATAGTATGGAAGTTTTAGCGCCTGTTGCATTTGATTCGGATGAGTTGAAAGAAATAGTGGCAAAAGAAAATGCGTGTATTATTTGGGGAGGTGCACTTAATACATCACCAGCGGATAATATATTGATTGAAATTGAGCGTCCCCTTCATATGGATCCTATGGGACTTATGATCCCTTCAATCCTTACTAAGAAATTGTCCTTGGGTGTTAAAAAGCTTATTTTAGATATTCCGGTCGGCGAAGGTACTAAATTTCCTACTCCTGATAAAGGAAAACAGTTTGCTTATATTTTCAAAGAGATTGCTAGCAATGTTGGCATTGAGGCTGAATGTGCTTTAACATTAGCCCATCAACCAATTGGACACACAATTGGGCCGGGAATAGAAGCAAAGGAAGCTCTTACATTATTAATGAATTATGATGCCGGACCAAATTCCCTGATTGAAAAATCTACAGATTTAGCAGGGATTATACTTGAAATGGGCGGTAAAGCACAAAAAGGCTTGGGACAAGCTCTGGCTAAAGATATTTTACGATCTGGAAAAGCTTATGAAAAAATGAAAAACATTATTGAAGCTCAGGGAGGTGATCCAGATATTAAGCCAGAAGAAATAGAATTAGGACCACATATAAAAGAATTTTATGCAACAAAAGAGGGACATATCACGGGCGTTAATAATGCAATCATTAACCAAATCGCTAAAACTGCAGGATGTCCTCATTCTAAACGCTCTGGTGTGGAAATATTTAAGAAACAAGGAGCAAGAATAAAAGAAGGAGAACTAATTTTTAAGATATATTCAGAAAGTAAATCAAAACTTAATAAAGCTGAAAAGATTTATAATTCGACTGGAGGCCCCATTATATTAGGGGGTATGATGATAGAAAGGATTTAACTTTTTAAACATATTTTTTAATTTAGTCACCATTAACATTTAACAGAAAAATGCCCTTAACTCCTAAAGCTATTTATAAAGATCTCGAAAGTAATGAATTGGATAAATCGTCTGCTATTGAACTGTTAATTGCTTTAATAGAGAATGCTGAAAATATTAATACCCGAATAGAAAGTATTGAAATATTAGAAAAGGTTAATGTAAAAGATAAAAGGGTTTTCAGTGTTTTAGAAAATCTATTTATCTCCGACAGTAATGATAAAGTAAGATGCATTTCCTCTAAAGTGCTAAAAAATCTTTTTTTAGATGAAGCAATTCCTGTATTAAAATGGGGATTGCAGCATGAAAAATCTGTTAGTCCTCTAATCGCCATAATAACAAATTTAGGTGAAATTAATACTAAAAAAGCAAAATCAGTTCTGCTTAAAAAAATCCAAGAGATTAATAAAAAGAAATACAAATACAACGTTAAAAATTTAATTGAACAGAAAACTTTCGATCAGCTTTCAAATAAAGAAATAGCTGAGATATTAATAAACTATTATGTTATATCTTCATTAAAATTGAAATTTGGCTATGTTAAATTTGAATACGATAGAAATGGTACTATTATAAATCTCGACTTATCTAATGTAGAATATCAAGGTTTAGGATTGAATAAATTAACGAATTCTCTTGAATCGATCCTATCTCTTTCTTTTCTTAAGAAATTGGATCTTAGCAATAATCAGATAAAAAATCTACCTGAAAATATCAAAGAATCGAAAATTTTAGAGTATTTTGATATGAGTTTTAATGATCTATCTCGACTTCCAGAATCCATTTCATCATTACCAAACCTTAAAGTGTTAAATTTGAAATCTAATCATATACGATATATCCCAGAATCAATAGGTTCGCTCGTTAACCTTGAAGTGTTAATTCTGAGGGATAATTATTTAAATAAACTACCTAATGCGATTGGATTACTTTCAAGTTTAAAGCTTTTGGATCTTCATCATAACCGACTAAATCAACTTCCTCAAAATTTTAATTCTTTAGCATCTCTAATTGAGCTTGAATTAGGTTGGAATAAATTGGAAACCGTACCAAATAATTTAAAAGGACTTATTTCTATAGAAAAGTTAAATCTTGGACGAAATCGATTAAATGAAATTCCTAATTGGTTAGGATCCTTATATAGACTCAAAGAGCTAAATCTTTATGATAATAATCTGAAAATAGTTCCTAATTCTCTCGGTAACTTATCCCACATTCAAGTAATAAATCTTAGAAATAATAAATTTAGTGACTTACCTAATTGCTTTAAAACTCTTTCTACTCTTAAGAAATTGAATTTAAGTTGGAATAAGATATCATCGCTTCCTAATTGGATTGACTCTTTATCTTCTTTAGAAGAATTAAATCTCTGGGCTAATAATTTAAAAGAAATTCCCGAGTCAATCGCGTCACTGCCAAATTTAAAAACTTTATATTTAAATTTCAATAAAATAGATGAGTTATCTAAACCTTTACGAGCTTTAAAAGATAGAGGAGTTACTATTAAAATTTAAATATCTACATTTCGATATATAACTAATTTCATTTAATTATCTCAAATAATTCAAAAGCTTTAGAAATGGCAAATAAATTAAAAATTATTACTGATGAAAATTTATGCACTGGTTGCAGAAATTGCCAACTAATATGTTCTTTTAACATCAGTGGAAAATTTTCAATAGAAAAAGCCTATATTAAGATTGAAAATGCTTATGCCCTTCTCCCCCATATTAAGTTTCTGGACGAATGTACTAAATGTGGACTTTGTGTGCAATATTGTCTATACGGAGCTCTTAAGGAGGAAGGTGATTACACTTAGTGAACTTTTTCGGATTCACAGGTAAAATTTTAGACGTTAATTTAACTGACAATAAGATTATCTCATATCAAGAAGATATTGAGGACCTAAAGCGATTCATAGGAGGAATGGGGATGAATTGTCTTTTAGGCAGTCGAGTTTTGAAACCGGAGAGCGATCCGCTTTGTCCTGAAAATTATATTATTTTGGGAGCAGGTCCTTTAGTAGGAACAATTACACCAGGTGCTTCTCGCATTGTTGGATTATCAAAATTTCCTGCAACTGGAGCAATAGCTAATTCATGTGGAAGCATGAGTTTTGGTTTAAACCTAAAACTCTCAGGTTATGATCACATAATAATTTCAGGTAAATCAGAAAAACCATGCTATTTAGTGATTTTAGATGATTATGTTGAAATTTTAGATGCTAAACAATTCTGGGGTAAAGACATTACTGAGACTACCAATTATTTCTGGAAAAAATATAAAAATAGTAGTGTAATTGCTATAGGTCAAGCAGGGGAAAATCTAGTTTATGGTGCTTTAACATTAATAGATAAGACATCAACATTTGGTCGAGGGGGATTAGGAGCAGTTATGGGTTCAAAACTTCTTAAGGGAATAGTAGTTAAAGGAACCGAAGATATAGAAATAGCAAATCCTCAACAATTTAAGAATTTATATGAAAAACAAATTAAGAGAATAAAAGATTATCCCCATCGAGAATCATGGATTGAATTGGGAATGCTAAGAAATCTACCAGTAAACATAATGTTATATGCTAAAGGGGAAAAGACTAAAGCAAGAGAAACTAGTGAAAAATTTTATATAAAAAAGCTAAAAAAAAGACGTTTGGCTTGCCCATCTTGTCCAATGGGAGACAAAGACATCCTTGAAATTAAAGATGGTGAATTTAACGGATTAATTACTTACACATCATCAGTTATTAATCCATTTATGATGCTAATAGTTGATGGCATAGACACCTCATACCAGGCAGTAAAAATTTTCGACTTAATTAGTAGATACGGATTAGATTCACTTACAATAACTTCATTGTTTGATTATTTAAGTAGATTATATGAAAAGGGTATTCTTACTAAAGAAAGGGTTGGCTTTGAATGGAATCGAGATTACAAAACTTTAACGAAATTAATTGAAATAATAGTGCATAGAGAAGGATTTGGGAATATATTAGCTAATGGTTGGAAAGATTTAGCTGAAATTAATCAAAAATTTGCGGAAGAAATGTATATAGTTAAAGGTTTAGATATTATTTGGGAACCTAGACTTACAAAACTAGGAACAATGGAATTTGAGCAAGTAGTAAATCCTAAAGGTGCTCACGTGGCTTCTGGCGGTTCACCAACATATGTTGGTGCGGCGAGTAGTATAGAAAAATTTAAAACACATTTTAAAAGAATGGGAATACCGGATTATGCTGTTAATCGTATTTTTTCTCCGCCTCGCGAAGCGATGGGTGTGAATGTTGGTAGATTAACCCGATATTCTGAGGATTGGTATACTGTTTTAACTAGTCTAGGATTATGTGTTCGAGCACAGATGAATCGTTTTTGGGGAATAGAACTAGTTACTGAGTTTTATAATGCTGTAACTGGCTTTGATCTAAATTCTAGAGAATTAATAAAATCTGCTGAGCGTTGTTGGAATTTACTAAAGCTCATGAATATTAAGGCTGGTTTTTCTCGAAAAGATGATAAATTTCCCCAAGGTTGGTTCAAATTGCTAAAGTATGGCGATCAGAATCTCGAATTTAAAGATTTTTTTGGGGGGACAATTATCACTAAAGAAATTGCTGATCAATTACTTGATGATTATTATGATGAGAGGGGTTGGAACAAAGACACTGGCTTACCCTCTCATGAAAAGATAAAAGAATTAGGTTTGGAGAAAAATCTTTGAAATTAAGATCAATTTCGTAAAAATCAATAATTTAATTCTCTTTTTATATTTGTTTTTATTGATCTAAAATAAATTTAAAAATTAATTCAAATTTCGAGACTTAATGGAATTATCTCCAGAAATTATTTATAAAAGTTATATTAATAATGAATTAGATAAGACATCAACTATTAATCAATTAATTTCATTAATAGATAATAGTGATGATCTCCTTACTCGAGTTAAAAGTATTAAAACCCTAAATAAAATCAAACCAACAGATGATCGAGCATTTCATGTTTTAGAAAATTTGCTTGTCTCAGATTCACATAAAGAGATCAGATATGAAGCGGCTAGAGGTATAAAAAACAACTTTTTAAATAGATCCTTAGAACCGATAAAATGGGTGTTTGCCCATGAAAAATCACTTAAATGTCTTTTAATTATTACTGAAATTATTGGAGAATTCAACACCTCATTTTCCAAATCTCTTTTAATTGAAAAAATAAACCAGTTTGATAATGATCAATTCAAAAAAAGCATAGAAGATTTAGGTAAAAAAGATAATTTAGAATATTTATCAGGAAAAAAATTATCAAAAATTGTTCAAAATCAATTAATTATCGATTATTTAGAAAATAAGTTTGGTCAGGTTAATTACAAACTACACAATGGGATAATAACTCAATTAGATCTATCTGACATTAGCACTCATATTTTTGGATGGCGAGTTCTTAAGAAATTTCCTTTTTTTTTGAAATATTTGAATTCAATTAAGATTTTAGATTTAAAATTTAATAGATTATCAATTATCCCTAAATCTATAGGGAATCTTAATTCTCTAGTATATTTAGATTTGAGTTATAACAAAATTGAAAATCTACCTTCTTCAATAGGATTTTTAACATCACTAGAATTCTTAAATTTAAGATATAATAAATTAAGCAAATTACCACACTCAATAGGGGATCTTAAAAAGCTAAAAAAGTTAGACTTAAGATCAAATAATTTAAAAACTCTCCCCAAAACAATTAAAAAGTTATCTCAACTAAAGATTCTTGATTTACATGGTAATAAGTTAGATAATATAATCTCAAACTTTAAAGGGCTCTCCTCTCTTGAAGAATTAGAATTAGGTTTAAACAATTTGACTAAATTACCTGAAAGTTTAAAATCAATAAAATCATTAAAAAAACTTGGGCTCGGAGGAAATAGATTAAAAAGACTCTCAAATTGGATTTGTTCCTTTAAAAAGCTCGAAATTTTACAACTATATGATAATAAACTTATAGAACTTCCTAAAACTATAGGAAACTTAAGTTCACTTAAAACCTTAGTCTTATGGAATAATAACTTAGAGTCATTACCAAAATCATTTAGTTCACTATATAATCTTAAATCTTTGAATTTAAGTTGGAATAACTTTACTAAATTGCCTGAATGGATAGAATCGCTAAGATCATTAGAAGAATTGAGTTTATGGGGAAATAAATTAAATAGTCTTCCACAATCAATGGCAAATCTAAACTCGCTAAAAATTTTGGATTTAAATTTTACTTTTATTATCGATATTCCTGACTTCTTAAGAGATTTAGAAAAGAAAGGATTAGTGATATATAAATAGAATTTTGATAAAAATTAAAAACTAAGATTTGGTATGGAATTAACACCTAAAAAAATTTACGAGGATTTCTTTAACAAAATTATTGATAAAGTCTCAGCAATTGAACAATTATCAACTTTAATTGAAAACAGTAACAATATTAATATCCGAGTCAAAAGCATTGAGTATTTAGAAAAAATTGGAAAAATTGGTGACAATTCAAATAATAAAGAAGAGAATTTATTTAACCTATTCGAAAACTTGTTGATTTCAGATTCAAGTGATAAAATACGAAATATTGCTGCTACTTTTCTAAAAACTAACTTCCTTGAAAAATCATTTGAACCAATGATCTGGGCACTTCATCATGAATCATCACCCAATTGCTTAAAAGTTATTTTTGAATCACTTATTGGTATCATAAATCAATCAATAAAGAAAGAAGATGATATCTCAAAAGTAAATTTATTTAATAAAATAAAACAAATAAATGAAAAGGCTTTTAGAATAGATATTGAGTTATGGTGCGAAGGAAAACAAGAGGATGAGATTACAATCAAAGAAATAGCTGAAATTTTAATTAATTATTTCTGTTTAATTTATTTACAGAAAACTGTATGGCGTTTAAAATTTTCAATTGAAAATTGCAGAATTGTCCAATTAGATTTTATTTTTAAGGGATTAACTAAATTGCCAGAAGCTATAAAGCACCTCAATTCTCTTAAAGTCTTAATATTGAGGTATAATCAACTTACTATCCTTCCAGATTGGATTGGTTCTTTAAATTCTCTAGAATCGTTAAATCTCAATGTAAATAACATAATAGAACTCCCAAAAACTATTGGTTCCCTAACTTCTCTCAAAGAGTTGCTCTTATGGAAGAATGAACTTAATTTTCTACCAGACTCAATTGGATTAATGATTTCTTTAGAAAAACTGAATCTAAGATTAAATCAATTAATTGAATTACCCTCAAATTTTGGAAATCTATCATACCTTAAGGAATTAAATCTTCATGACAATAAGTTGGTCTCTATTCCAGAAACGATAGGTTTACTCTCCTCCTTAGAAATACTTAATCTAAGTTGGAATGAATTAAAAAAGATTCCAAATACTATAGGGGCACTATCTTCGTTGAAATCTCTAGATTTAGAAAGGAACGAATTATTATCCATCCCGTTATCAATTGGAAATTTAAGTTCATTAAAAGTGTTAAATCTTAGTGATAATAAGTTAAAAAAAATCCCAAAAACTCTTGGAAACCTGAAAAATTTGGAAATTTTAAACCTTTCCAGAAATAATATTACTGAATTGCCTGAAACAATAAAGTTATTAACTTCACTAAAAGAAATTTATTTAGGAGAAAATAATTTTAAGAGTATTCCGAGAGATTTAAAAGAATTAGAAAGAAAAGGTTTAAAGATTTTTTATTGATTTATTGTGTTTCATATAACTTTTTTATTTCCTCCACTGTAGTTATATCTTTTGGACCTTTATCTGGTCTTATTCTTTGAAAAACAGGAAACCTTAGAGAATATCCCAATGAAGAGAATTTATCACTAACCGTAATCTCATCTCCGATGATCTCTATAACTAATTCTGGTTTCAACCACTGATCTGGTTTGTCATCACAAATAACACTTGGATGCTTTTTTTCTATTTCAAAATTCTTCATCTCTTCCTTTAAATTTTCCATTATTTCATCGGTCCAACCAGAAGCTATTCGAGTGAATGCCTCAAATTTATTATTTTCAGGATCAAAAACAGCCCCTATATACGTTCCATAAACACCTTTTCTTCTGCCCCTCCCATAAAAAGCTCCAACTAAAACGACATCTATTGAATCTTTTAATTTTCCACCTTCTAATCCCTTTAATTTAAGCCATTTATAACCCCGATTTCCTGCTTGATAAAAAGAATCATCTTTGATTGATTTTGCCATGATTCCTTCAGTTCCATTTTCCCTTGCCTCATTGAAAAAATCTAGTAGTTCATCAACTGAATGTATTAAAACTGATTTAACTAACCGCAATTCATCTGTTTCATCAACAATTTCTTCAAGCTTTTTTCGACGAATAGGTAAAGATTTGTCAATATAAGACAAATCTTCAAATTTTAAAAGATCAAAAACAAAAAGACAAACAGGTACTTCTTTTGAAATATCTTCCACATCATATTTTCTTCTTCGCTTGCTCAACACTTGAAATGGAAGCATTTTCTCATAAAAGGGATCCATAGCAACAACTTCTCCTTCAAATATTACATTTGTTGCTTTAATATTCTCCCTAACTTTTAGACAAACATCAGGATACTGATCTGAGATATCTAATAAGCGTCTTGAAAACAGAATAATATCATCTCCCTTTTTATGGATCTGTAATCTTTCTCCATCTAATTTATATTCAGCTACAAATGGAACTCCTAATCTATTGATAAATTCTGTATAATTTTCTCTTGATGCCAACATACTTAATAAAGGAACACCATATTCAATATCAATGGAGCTTAACTCTTCCAAACCCTTTTCTGCTAAGAGTTTTGTAATCTCTCCAAGATCAGGGTATAAAGTATAAGCTCGTTCAATAATATCTTTATTATCTTTTGTACCTGTGAAAGCAAGTGCTAATCCTTCTATAATTGTAGGAGATTGAATACCAACTCTTAGTGTTGATGTAATGATTCGTAGCAAGAATTTTGTTTCTAATGGAGAACATTTTCTCATCAATCCTCTTAAGATCCCAAGTTTTATATCGTGAGAACCGGAACCCTCTGTTAAAGCTATCTTTTTTAATTCTGAATAAAGCTCAGAAATCTCTAAAGATGTTTCCCTAAACTCATCAGAATCATGAAAATCAAATAACGACTTTTGGGTTTTCTTTTTAGATAAAATCAATTCAGCTGTAATTCCAATATCTCCCTTTTTTAATAAAACTTCCTTGATTTTCTTAGGATCGATACCAGAATGTAAAGATAATGCCTCGATAATCATTTTTTCAGCGATTCCCATTTTAGGAAACTGTTTAATATTTGAAACCAATTGACCTTGTAACAAGTAGATAATTTTATCAATATCGTCAAAGGTTGCACTTTCCTTTATTTCTCTAAAAAATTTAGATAAAATATCAATCATTTCGAGCCTTTTCGACGTGCTCTCCAATTTGGAAAATAGAATTGCTAGCTTTTTGAATTTCATCTTGATTCTTAAAAAATTTCTTTTTTCTAAATATAGAATTAAGTGCTTACTCTTAATAAATATTAAAAAAGCTCTTAATTTAAATTCAGATATTAAAAAAAATTAGAAAAAAAGAATTATATTAATTTCGAAAGTTCTACAAATTTCTTTTGGATTTCTGTTTTTACATTCGTTGAGATCCCCTTAAAAGAATCTGCCGAAAATGAAATCTTAGAACCTTCCTTTATAGAGAATTGGCAAATTGGACCATCCATCATTTCAACAGCATAACTCCCATCATCTTTTTTTGAAACCCAAATATCATCGTAGTGATCCATTATACCCATTAATACAAATGCTATTTTTGCTTCAGTTCTTAGATCTGGTTTTTCAACTCTCTCTAGTTTGGGAGCTTCTACCTTTACTTCTAATGGTGCAGGTTCAGGTTTTACAATAGGCTCAGGTTGTACAATAGGCTTAGGTTTAGAAGCGGGTTCAGGCTTAATAACAGGTTCGGGTTTAGGTTTTTCTTTAACTACAGGTTTAATAGCTGGTTTTTCAGCTTCTCTTAATTCAAATGTAACTACATAATTATCTAATTCTTTATAATCTCGGTTTAAAAGTGCTTGGAGATCTTTATTTAATTCATCGGTAATAGGATCTCTACCGATTTTTCTTTGGTCTATTTCCTTGATGTATTTAATATCACGTCCTATAATACTTTTTCCAACTTGATAACCATGGCCTTTAAGGGATTCAGCTTGTCTTAAGGCAGTTCTTCTTGCTACTAGTCCCTGACTACTACCATACCATAACCAAACTACTTGATTAGTTTCGTCTAAAATAATAATTGATCGATCAGGTGTTAAATTATCCATATTCCAAATAATTGGTTCGCTAACACCTCCTTCTAGAACATCAAACATAAGCGCAAATGAAGTAATATCTATCTCAACTCTACTAGTAATTTGAAATCATATTATTATAAAAAAAATAGGTTTGATCAATTTAAAAATTAAGTTTTTACATAATTTTTTAAACAATATTAATTAAGTTCAGAATCTTAGATTTATTAAATCATATATTACAATAATAGATGTGATGATTGATGAATGAGAATATTTTAAAACTCACGCTTCCTAAAGGGAGTTTACAAGAAGAGATTTCATCATTTTTTGAGCGTGCAGGATTAAAATTATCTTTTTCATCAAATAGGGATTATAGACCTGCTGTAGAAGATCCCGAAATTTATATTAAACTATTAAGACCTCAAGAAATCCCCAATTATTTAATTGATCAAGATGAATTTGATTTAGGAATCTCTGGAAGGGATTGGGTTAAAGAAACAAGCGCTGATGTAGAAATTCTCTTGGATTTAGAAATTGGAAAGGTAAATATTGTACTAAGTGTGCCGAATAGATGGGATCAAATAAACTCGCTTGATGATTTAATACAGAAATTTTCGGAAGATAAAAAAGTTCTAAGAATTTCCACTGAGTATTTAACACTTTCATTGAACTATTTAAAAGATAATGAAACTTATAAAAAAATATATGGTGATAAAGCACCATTAGTGATAACACCTTGGAAATCTTGGGGGGAAAATGAAAAAGTTAAGATTTTTTTATCTTTTGGCGCAACTGAAGCAAAACCACCTGAAGAAGTCGATGTTATTATTGATAATACTCAAACTGGAACTACATTAAGAGCTAATAACTTAAAAATTATCGAAATTATTGATACTTCTACTGCGGTTTTAATTGCTAATAAACATGCCCTTAAGGATAATTGGAAAAAAGAAAAAATTAAAGATATTGTAGTACTTCTTATGGGAGTAATCGAAGCTTCAAAGAAATTACACATATTTATGAACGTTAAGGAAGAAAATCTAAATAAAATTTTATCAGAGCTTCCTGCTTTAAAGCGTCCTACTGTATCAAAATTGGCTAGAACAGATTTTGATGAATGGTATGCAGTTAATACAATCATTAAAAAAGAAGAATTTTTAAATTTAATACCTCTTTTAAGAAAATTCGCTCAAGGTTTAGTAGTCCATGAACCTCGACAAATACTTCCATTAGAAAAAATTAAGTAATTGGAAGATGAGTTTTTAATGTTACCAAAAATTATCAATTCAGATTTAATCTCAGAAGATGAAATAGATAAATTAATTCCTAGAAGCATAGATAATGAGGAAATCAAAAACAAAGTCTTAGAAATCATCAATAAAGTTAAACATTTAGGAGATTTGGCTATCATCAAATTTTCAAAAGAATTTGACGATATCGAATTACATGAAGAAGAGATAAAAGTATCCGAAGAAGAAATTCAATTTGCTTATAAAGAAATTGATAATGAATTATTAGATTCATTAAGATATGCAAAAAAAAATCTTATATATTTTCATCGTGCTCAAAAGAAGGAATCATGGTCTATTGAAGTTGAAAGGGGTGTTTTTGCAGGTCAAATATATCGTCCTTTAGAATCAGTTGGGATCTATATACCTGGCAGAAGAGCAATCTATCCTAGTACAGTATTGATGGCTGTTACTCCAGCATATATAGCTGGTGTTAAAAATATAACAATTTGTAGCCCACCTAAAAAAAATAAAAGAATTCCTTCTGAAATTATTGTAGCAGCTGCTGAATTTGGATATAAAGATATTTATAAAGTAGGTGGTGCTCAAGCAATTGCTGCAATGGCTTATGGTACAAAAATCATACCAAAAGTTCAAAAGATTATTGGACCAGGAAATAAATGGGTGAATTTAGCAAAGCAATTATTATCTAATGTTGTAGCAATTGATACACCTGCTGGACCTTCTGAAATATTAATTATTGCTGATCAGAACACAGATTATGAACTAGTTATTTTAGATTTAATATCACAAATCGAGCACGACCCAGATAATATTGGGATTTTGGTTACAGATTCTAACGAGCTTATTGAAAAGGTGAAAAAAGAATTACCTCAGTTTGTTAATAGAAACAGTAGGAGAAAGATTATAAAAAAAGCTTTGGAAAAGAAATCTCTAATTATAAAAGCAAAAGATTTAAAAGATTGCATAAGAGTGAGTAATTTGATTGCTCCTGAACACCTTGAAATCTTAATATTTAACCCTGATAGGATAATTGATGATATAAATAATGCAGGTGCAATTTTTTTAGGGCCCTATTCACCAGTTTCAGTTGGAGATTATTGTGCGGGTACTAATCACATCCTTCCTACAGGTGGTTATGCAAGAACATACTCAGGTTTAAATATTTACAATTTTCTTAAAATTATTGATGTTCTAAAATGTAGCGAACAGGGACTAGAGATTTTAAGCAGATCTGCTTTAAAACTTGCCGAATTTGAAGGTTTAATAGGACATAAAAAGTCAATTGAAAAAAGACTAAAAAAGAAAAATTAAATTATATAAAGTCATTACATAAAATATTAATTTATTAAGATAGAGCTCAAATTGAGCTTTTTTTAAATATTTATTTAGGTATATACCATGGAACTTGATAACTTATTAAGAGATTCATTAAAGAAATATACAGCGTATGAGCCTGGTGAACAACCAGAAGAAGAAGGATGGGTTAAGTTAAATACAAATGAGAATCCTTATCCCCCTGTTCCAGAAGTAATAAAAGAGATAAAAAATGCAATAGATGGGAAAGATCAATTGAGAAAGTATCCAGATCCTTTAGCATTAGAAGTCAGAAAAGCAGTATTAAACCAACTCTTGTTAGATAAGAAAACATTAACTAATCGAAATACAATCTGTATTGGAAATGGTTCTGATGATCTTATTGATCTAATATTCAAAATTTTCGTCGATCCAGGAGATGAGGTCGTTATATTTTATCCAACTTATGGGCTTTATAAAGTACTAGCGACTCTATATGGCGCTAAGGTTACTGAAATTAAACTAAATGATGATTTTTCAATACCAGAGGCTGTTTTTGATGTAAAAGGTAAACTTCTATTTATTAATTCACCAAATAATCCGAATGGTAAATCATTTGATAATGAGACAATTCTAAAAATTTGTACTCATTTTCCAGGAATCGTTGTGGTTGATGAAGCTTATGCTGATTTTTCGGAGAAAACATGTCTACCTTTATTAAAACAACTAAAAAATTTGATTGTTTGTAGATCATTCTCAAAAAGCTTTTCTTTAGCTTCATTAAGATTAGGATATGCTTTAGCAGATGCACAAATAATAAAACTAATGAATGAGGTTAAATTACCCTTCAATACAAATTATTTAGCACAAAAGGCAGCATTATCTTGTATTAAACATCGAAAAAAAATTTTTGAACAAAATAAAAAAATTATTTCAGAAAGAAAAAGATTAACCGAAAATTTGAATGAATTTAATGGAGTGAGTGTTTTACCTTCTGACGCTAATTTTATCTTTATAAAATTTGACGACAAGTCAACAACATTAAAATTTTTGTGGGATCTAAAAGAGTTAAAGATTCTTGTAAGACATTTCAGTAAACCAGGTCTCTATAATTACCTTAGAGTTACTATTGGAACTGAGGTTGAAAATAATAAATTTTTGTCTGCTTTCCAAGAAGTAGCTAAAAAATATCTATAAATTTTTAATCAAAATTCAAAAGTTTTATATTTTTTTAAATCAAATTATTTTATGTATTCTTTCAAATTATTAATAGGGCTTTTCCACATGCGGAGTTGAATAATAATATGTTCCCTACAAATAAGGATAAGGTAAAATGTGAGCATTGTGGATATACTATTGTAAAACCTTATCCAAAAAATCAACTTTGTCCAAAATGTAATAAATTTTTAGCTAACTTATTTGAATACAAGGATGATAATATTAATTCTACTAAAATCAAACCAAAAAATTTTGAAACAAAAACTACTACAGTTTCATCAAGGTTAAAGGGAGTTAGTGTCAAGAGTAAACAACCTCAGTTTTCATTAGAAGATGAAATCATTTTTTTAAAAGATGAGGAAGAATATGTCAAATTTTGTGGGGTTACCTCTGTTGATCGAAAACAACTATTTCATAGTAATCAGAAATATAAATATTTATTAGAATTGACTAATAATTTGGACTTTATAGCGACGGGTATTCTTGGAGGAGAACTTGATAAGATGCTTCTCATTTCTAAAGATTATAAAGAAGAAAAAGGCCAATTTTACGTCAAAAATGGAATAATCTATATAGTATATGGTGTGTTTCCTGATAAAAAAGGAAAATGGATACTTGAACAAATGGCAAAATTTTATTCTGATTTAGTAAAAGGAAAGGATGTAAATAATCTTAATAAACTTGAAGAAAGTGAGATTAAGAGAGATTATAGAGGGATTCTAAAATCTATTTTAAAAGAATATTTAGCTTTACAAGATGTCTTTACAGACCAGGATCTTCCCTATTTAGAAGATTGGATAAGAATTGATTATCTTGGTCTATCTTCAATGTCGATTGGAGTGATTTCTCTTCTTTTAGATCAAGGGGAATATTTGCAAATTGAAGCACCTGAAGAATATGATAATCCTGCTGAAGAAATTGAAATGAAAGAGTCATTATTAACCGCAAAAATCGAAGCAATTGCAGCAAATACTTTAGGTAATACTGGTGCCTATCCTCGATGGATAGCGGTTAAATTAGGATTTCAAAATTATAGATTCCTAACTTTTAAGAAGTATCAAAATGATTATTTTCTTTCTTTTCTTTCTGAAGGAAATTTAAAAAAGATTGAAAACGTTGAAAAAGAATTAGAACCTTTATTACATCATGGTATTGATTCACCCTTTTCAGGTAATTTAAAACCTTTCAATAGATTAAAAGCGACTCTAACGGAAAAATTCAAAAATGTACCAGAAAGGAAATTCTCATAATTATATATATATTTTAATGCATGAAATAAACATTTACTACTAATTTATGGAAAATGGCTTCATCTCCCAAGAAAATTTATGAAGATTATATTGAAAATTATGTAAATAGAACTATTGCTATAGAGTTATTGATTTCAATAATTGAAAATTCAGAGAATGAATCTAATAGGTTTGAAGCTATTGAAATTTTAGATAAAATCAAGGCAAGTAGTCCGGAGATTTTTAAATTATATGAAAATTTGATGATTAGTGACTTAAATTCTAGAATCAGAGCACGTGCTATTTTATATCTTCCAAAATATTTCGTAGAAGAAGCTTTACTTCCATTAAAATGGGCAATTAGACACGAAGATTCATATGAATGTTTAATCAATATTATTAAAACTCTTGAAAACTACTATCCAAAGGAATCCCATTCAATCTTTTTAGAAGAAATAAAAAAAATCAGGAAGATTCGCTATTTAAATTATGAAAAAAGGTATGAGAATAGAAAATTCAAAAAAGCATTAAAAAAGTTAATAAAATCGAGTCAAATTAAAAATTTTTCAAAAAACAAATTAGCTGAAATTTTAATCAATTATTTCACCATTCAAAATCTCTCTAGTAAATTCCCTAATATGTTTTTTGAGTTAGAATCGCAAAATGCTTTAGTAAGGGAATTAGATTTATCTGATTACTTAGAGCATGAAGTTAAAGGAACTCCTTGGGGCTGGAAGAATAATATTCAATCAATTTCAGAAATAACTGGATTGGAAAATTTAAAAAATCTAAAAAGTTTAGATTTATCTAATAATCTAATAAACGATATAAAAGATTTAATCGAATTAAAGAATTTAACTCATCTAATTTTGTCAAATAATAAGATTAGTCATCTTGAAAATCTTGACTATATAAAAAAATTACCAAATCTTAAAGTTATAGATCTTAGTGGAAATGATATTGTTAATTTTTTTAATCCTGAAGACTTTAAGACAAAAACTAGAATTCTCGTAAGAAGATCACTTATAGAATAGAAAAAATAAAAGTATAAAATAAAAATTAATTTATTATTCTATTAACTGTGTTTTCCCAGTACCCCATATTCCAAGAGCTTTACCTAATTCTTCATGATCCTTGGCATATTTACTAACCGAAATACCTTGCATAACCGCATCAATTGCTTGTCTAAACGCCTTTGCACCAGAAATGGGACCATCGGGATGACTATGAATACCTCCTCCACTTCCTATAAGTATGTCCAATCCAGCTTCTTTTATACATTTTTCTACCATACCTTGCGTTATTCCACCACTAGGCATTGGTAAGGTAGGTTTTATATGTTGGAATGGATACCTAAGAGCTTTTAAATTTTGTTCATATCTTTCTTCAAGAATTTCTGCCTTTCCATAAGGGGCGGGGATTACAACAGTATCTGCTCCACACATCCTAGGGAATTTTGCAAGTACTAACATCGAAGTCAGTCCAGTCCACTCACCTCCAATATATGCCCCACCAAAATCCATATGCCCTAAAATCGGTACTTTTATTGAAGGATCTTCGGCAATCGCTCTCAATGCTTCAAAACCTGAAGTTAGATAATTAAGCATTAATGCATTAGCTCCAAGTTCTATCATTTTATCAGCATATTCAAACATTTCGGGAAACTTTGTGGTAATATTAATAGTATAAAGTGTTTTTTCTCCTTTTTCTGAATCTGCTCTGTCAACAGCTTCCATTACCTTCACAATTCTATCTTCTAACCTGTTAAAAGAAGGATCCGAAATCAATTCGTCATCTTTCACAACATCACAGCCACCAACAGCTGCTTTATATACTAAATCAGCAGCAACTTCACAAGTGTGACCTGTACATGGTTTAACCATATTGTTTAATAAAGGGCGCTCTGGTATTTTCATAAGCTTTCTTATACCATCAATTCCAAATTTGGGTCCTTTAAATTCTTCAAGATATTCTTTTGGAAATGCTAAATCAACTAATTTTAAACCATGAGTTAAACTAATATTACCAATTACTGTAGTAAGAAGCATTGGGATTCCCATTCCTTTAATATTTACAATAGGGAAACCAATCTGAGCGAAATAATATCGTTCTTTCACATCCTTTGGTATAACGTATTCATAATGAGGTAATTCATACACTCCAAGTACTCTTGCTACATGATATTTTCTAACTTCTTCGGTTTCTGCAGGAACTCTAACCCATGTTCCTGTTGATTGTTCTATTGCTGCAAATCTAGATAAGTAATTAACATTCATTCCTTTTGGTCTTTTAATAATGAAGCTTGCAATTATATATTTCTCCAAATCAATGCCGTCTAAGCCAATAGCTTCTGGGATATCAAAATATTTTTCTGTACTGTCCATAATTATATCAAGAAAGTGTAATTTTTTCAACTTGAAAAATATTATGATTATCTATAATAGAAAAAAATTAAAAAAAAGGAAAACGTAATTGAAATCAGTCTTTAGATTTAGTTCTGGATTTTAAATTCATATAAGTATTTTCGAGAACATTCAAATATTCAATTAGTACTTTATCTGCTTTAGATTTTTTCTCGTATTCTGCTTTAATGATATTCAATAGATATTTTGGAAAGATGAGATCTAAATAGAAATCCGTGAGTAAAGCATAATATTCATTACCTCTTTCATCTTGAAAAACTTGGATCATTTGACTCTCCCAGAGCATTCTTAAAACTTCGTTTATATCTTCAACTCCTTTCTTTTTAAGCTTTTCAAGGTCATTCTTAGTAACTATCGCTGTTCTTAATAGCCTTAGAGTCTCATAAACTTGAGGATTAATGATAACATCGATAATTCTAAGATTATCTTGTTCTGAGGGTTTATATCCTTGGAAGAATTTCTTTGTTTCAGTTCTATAATCTTCAGCAAGTCGTATAGGCAAACCTCTATCAGCAGGATCTTTTAGAAGTTGTACAGGAGGAACTCTTAAGATTAAGATGTCATTTGTCAAGAAAATTAATTCAGAAGGCATACCTTTTACTGATGTTTCCTTAATTATTTCTCGTTTAGTTAATTCAATTAGAACACTCTCTAAATTTAAGAATCCTTGTTTATATTTATCTTTTAACCATAACATTAATTCTGATTTAGAAACTACACCCTCGTCTCTAAGCCGATTAATTATCATTCTCTTTATCTCATCTTGAAATATCATGGCCAATCTCTGTTCAGCATTAAGAGAAGGGTAAACTGATAGACTTCGGAATAATGAAGGAACCATCGTCAAATAATTATCATCTTCAAGATTCTGTAAAATAATCCTTGAAGTGTCAATTAAACCACCTTCATAAGCGTCGGGATCATCATCTAAGTTTAATAATAAAAGAATATAATAACCATTTTCTGGACCGGTATAATATGAAGCTATGTTCAATGAACCTACCATTAGACTTATCATTCCTGATTCTCCACTGTACTCATGAGTACTATATACCTGCATCAAAGTTTTTTCAGTTACAATAATTTCTTCAGGATATTTTGCCAGTATTTCAGTACCGATTCTTTCATTCCATTTCATTAAGACTAATCCTACAGGCATTATATAACGCCTCCTCTTGATTCACCCATTTGAGGTAATTTCTTCTTTTTTTTTGATTCTAATCCTAATATAACTTCCAAAGATAAGCCTAGCATCGCCCATTTATCTCCGAATTTCTTAACCATATGTTCTTGTTTTGAGGGATATAAAAGGGAATCTGATATTGACTTTCTACTCTTTATATTTTTACTTATTTCTCTTGCTCTTTTTACGAATATTGGAATTTTTGCTTTTTGAATTGCTATGTATATGACTAAACTCCCTACAACTGCAACTACTACAATTACTATCATTAGGAAGTAGAATATTGGAAATCCAAACATTTCTACCATATCGACAATAACCGTCGAAAATAGTGCTAGCGTTGTAATTATTAATACTAAGAAAAGTAAGATTAAATATTTAGATTTTGAATTCGTTTTAAAACTCATATATTCAGAACCATTTTTTATAAGTTAATATTACTTTATAAGTTATTCTTTCAAATAAGAATTTTTTATCACTATTAATGAAAATTCAAATTTTAGGAATTTCTTAAATTTTTCAATTTCGTATAATTTATAAAAAAAATATTGAGGTTAATAAAATTTTATGATTTTTCATAATCTTTTAATACTCATATTTTCTGAAATCTATAATTAAAATCTCCTAATCTTTTAGCATTCACACTTATAAGAGATATTTAGCTTTTATAAAAGTTTAAATATTTTAATTTAGATTGAAATATCAAAGAAAAGGTTATCTATAATCTTACAAAAACTTTAATAATATAAGATTTTTAAATTGCAATTTAGGTACTGAAAAATGCTAAGACAAATTTATATCTTAAAAGACGGTAATGTTTTATACGAAAAGAACTTTGGAAAAGCGTTAACCCATGAGTCATTTCAAAATATTTCTCAGGAGATTTTAAAAGAGGCATCTCGAGGTTTGGGAAAGGATTTCGGAAGCACTTATTTTTTTAAACACAAAATCGTATATTCTTACGAGAAAGAATGCGGTTTATTATTTATATTAATAGTGGGTTTAAACGATGAGATGAATCAAGTAAAATCAGAGATAACAAAGTTAAAAAATGAGTTTATAAACATTTTTGGAGATAATCTTGATAATCTTGATACTTCTCTCATTGAGTTATTAAATCCTTTAATCTTTTCAATATATAAAAATATTAAAACAAAAATCTCTTTAGTAGGTTTTTCTGGAGTTGGGAAAACAACCATCACAAAATTAATCAGATCAGAAGAAATACCTGATGTACATATCCCTACCATAACTGGAAAAGTGTCAGCAATAAAGATAGGAAAATTGTATTTTCATTTATGGGATTTTGCTGGACAGGAACAATTTAGTTATTTATGGAATGATTTTATATATGGAAGTGATGCTGTTCTCGTAATAACTGATTCTTCATTAGAAAACGTTGAAAAGAGTAAATTTTTCATTGAATTACTAAAAGAAAATGCGCCAGATGCTCATGCTGCAATTATTGGAAATAAACAAGATTTACCGGACGCCTTAAGTGTTGAAAAAATAGAAGAAATTCTTAAATTAAAAACTTATTCAATGATTGCTATAGATCCGGATAATCGCAATAAAATGATTCAAATTATAGCAGACATATTAGAAATTAATACAGAGATATCACCATTACTAAAACCCCTTTTTGAAAGAGATTCTTTAATTTCTCAAGCTGAAACTTATTTGAAAGAAGGAAACATGGTAAAAATTCACGAATCTTTTGAGAAAATCTCTGAGTTATGCTATGAACTAGGAGATTTCATTCTCTATAAAGAATTTCGTGAAAAAGCTGATAAAATTAAAGGACATTTAGGATATATTTTATGAGAGATTATATACTCATTAATTCTCTAATTGCAAAGGGAAATTCCTAAATTTAATAAAAATTTTTAACAATTAAAAAAAATAAGAAAAAATTATTTTTCTGATTCTGATTCTATTGGTAATTTAGTATGTCGGTAAGTATCTTCAAGTACTTTTAAATATTCCAATAGAACGTTTTCAGATTTAGATTTTACCTCATATTGGTGCATTACCGTATTTAAGACATACTTAGGATATATTAAAGACATATGAAAGTCAGAAAGTAAAGCATAGTACTCAATACCGCGATTGTCTTGAAAAACATGAGCAAATTTATTTTCCCATAGTTTTCTTATTCCTTCATCGATATCTTCAACGCCCTTCTTTCTAAGTTTTGCTAAAGCGTTTTTAGTTACAACAGCAATTCTTAATAGTTTTAAAATTTCATAGATTTGTGGATCTGTAATTAAATCAATAATTTTTAAACTATCCTCTTCAGATGGGCGGTATGTCTGGAAAAAGCTCCGAACTTTTGACTTGTATTCACTTATAAGGCTTTCAGGAAGGCCTCTCTCTTCTGGCTTTTTTAACAACTTTATTGGAGGTCTCCTAATTATTAATGGATCATTAATAAGAAATAATAATTCTGAAGGCATCCCTTTTACTGAGGCTTCTTTTATTATTTCTTTTTTAATTAATTCCATTAAAGTTGCATCTATATCAAAAAATCCTTTTCGATATTTATCCTTAAGCCATACTTTTAGCTCTGATTTCGAAACTACACCTTCATCTCTTAATCTGTTGATTATCAATCGATTTACATCATCTTGGTAAGTTAAAGCTAAATTCTGCTCATCAGTTAAATAAGGATATGCGGAAAGTCTTTGAAATAGAAATGGTAGCATCTCCATATATGCATTATCTTCAATGTTTTGCATAATAATCCGAGAGATATCTGTCAGCCCTCCTTCATAAAGATCCGGATCATCTTCCAAACTTAAGAGAACAATTATGTATAATGATCTTTCTTTTCCTGTATAAAATGATGCTATATTCAAATGACCAACCATCAGACTAATCATTCCTGGCTCTCCTGTATATTCATGAGCAGCATATATTTGCATTAAGGTTTCATCAGAGACTATTAATTCTTCAGGATATTTAGTAACAATTTCCGTTCCTACTTTAGGATCCCATCTCATCAATATTAATCCTAATGGCATTATTCAGTATCTCCTCCATTTTTAATTAATTTATCCTTCCTTTTTGACATTTTAATCCTCATATCCTTTACTCCATAAACATCATCTAAAGAAAGACCTAACTCTTTCCATTCCTCTCCGAATAATTTTATCAAAGTCTCATCTTTCGAAGGAATAGAAATAGTTTCAGTTATAGGCTTTTTAGATTTTATATAGCCTTTCACTTTCCTGATCTTCTTAATATGTTTTGGAATTCGAGCTTGTTGAATTACTCTGTATCCTACAAGACTACCAACAATACCTAAGGATCCAGCAACTATCAAAATGAAATAAAATGTAGGCATTCCAGGAAATACTTCTTTCATCTTTATTGTTATGGTGATATCGATTTCCTGAGTAGTAAAATTCGCTTTTTGAGCAAAGATTGTTCCTGGAAAAGTTTGTGAAATGAAGAAAGCTTGAATTTCATCAGTCTCAAAATTTAGTGTATAAGTACCAGGTGATTGTTCCTCGAAATAATAATCAATTTCTTGAGCGCGTAAAAAGACTGTAGCGTTTTCAAGAGGTATATATCCTCTAGATTCATCCATTAAATTGATTGTAATTTCGATATCATTTCCCTGAACGGCGCTAACTTGCTTTCCTTTAATATTAGTGGCATCAAGAGTATAATCAATCTCTCGATACCTAATTTCTAAATTAATAAGAGCAAATCTAGATTCGTAATTATTCTTTTGGAGATTGATATACAGAAAATAGAATCCAACACTCCTTATTTCAGTATTGAAATCCAATGAATAAGTTTTGTCTGCTTTTTGACTTAATATTCCAGAGCCATCAATTCCGGGGATAATTGATCCATTCGAATATAATTTTTGCCATGTATAAGAAGCAATATCTAAATCTCCAAGTATTTGACCACCTAATAACGTATCAGCATAGGAATAAGTAAAGTTTATTTCATCCTCAACCCATATCCAAGGGTTAGAATATGCGATAAATGAACTTCCATTTATAGTTGTTGGTCTCTCTAGAACTTCAAGAAATGTGTTAATTGTCTTTGATGTATAATTTTCTTTCAAGGCTGTTATTGTGATTGGATACTTACCAACATTTATCGCTAAACTTGTATTAATAGTACAGTAATAATAGTTATCATCAATAGGATCTTCAATAAAATAAATGAGTGGTTGAGTAAGCCAATCAAATGTAATTGTTGCTCCATCTAATTTACTATCTGGAGGTACATAATATCTAACTGTAATATTAATGATTTCACTAAACTCTTTTTCTAGTTCTGATATTTGTAGATGTGTAGCATAATCGTATAAATCTAGACTTGTTGCTGTAGCATTCACTCTTACCTGGTGATAATAAGGTTCTGGAGATTCATATCCTGGTACTAAGCCATCAATTATAAACCAGTAGTTTTTATAATTATTTCCAGCAGATAATTTACTTGAATTAATAGTAAGAGAATAATTCATTAAAGTAAGGCCTTCATAATTTGCTGTTAAATCTACTATTAATACTGTTTGACCAGTATCCCAATCTTCTATATAACATGTAAAGAATCCTTCATCAGGCACTAAGTACCAATTAGTTCCATCGTCAGAATATGATATATTAATAGTTATATGTAAATCTCCAATACCCCATATTGCTTGCGAAATTTCAGCAATTATATCTATCTGAGTTTCTAATGTAGGTGGTGGGGGAGTTGCTTCATAATCAAGTATAATAGATGAATTTTGGTTCAATGTGTAATTATATTCAGAAACTTCTCCAAGAGGTTCCCATTGTTTTGGAGATGTGTTATTTACTGTAAAGTTAGCTGCAACTCCAATTCTCCTAAGTGTTATATTATAACTAAATCCAATTCGAAATATAAAAGGTTCATATTCAGTATCGCTATGAGACGCCCAGCCATCGTTGTTTGTAGTTAAAGTTGTGATAATTGTTGTACCATTCCAGATTCTTACACTAACAAAAGGAACGGGATTATATGAATCATCATCATCAATAACCCTTACATTCATTTTAGATAAAGCTGTTTTGTTATAGATGTTAGTTAATTCTGTAGTATTGATCTTTATTATACCTGTATGAGCTCCAGCATTATAACCTTGAACATCAACTAATATACCATAAACTTCGTAATTCTCTCCCTTTAATTTATCATTATCAACTGTTCCAATATCGATAGATTTAAAATATGATGTGCCTGACATAGATAGATTTTGATAAATTATATTCCCTGATGTTTGATTATATTTGTCAATATAGTAAATTGTCATATTATCAATCTGTTGATCCATCGATTCCAACGTTATATTAAAATTAATCAGCTTCTTATTGCTAAAATCACTCATCGATCCTCCGGTGTAAATACGTTCATTAACTTTATAATAATCTCCAGGATCTTGGTCGTAAATATTTAGGGATAATGAATGGTCAAAATACTTATCATATTGGGTGTAGTCAGATCGGTAAATGTAGCTTGAATTCAAAAGAAAATCATTAACATTATATCTTGTGTTATAGAAGAAAACCTCATAATAGTAAAATGATGCATTATTCCATCGAAATCTTGCTGTACCATTAACTAGTGATATCTGCTTTAATAGAGTACCTCCACTATCATTGTAGACCTTCACGTATCCATCATCAAAAAGATCATCATCCCAATCTACTATTTCAAAATCAATTGTCCAAATGTCCAGATATAAATCATATATATGGGATAATTCAGATACATTGTATAAATTCCAACTAGATGTTCCAAAATTATCTCTTGTACTATTGAATACTTCATCTTCATAACTAGGGATAAAAGTATAATTCACAGAGAAGTTATATATGCCAAAATTTAAACCAGTAAAGATTGTTTGACCTGTTTGATCAGTAGTTTGCTTTTTTATTAATGTTGTATCCTGCATTAATGAAACTTCGGCATTTGGAACAATCATACCATCAATATCCCGAGCTATAACAGTAATATCGGATTTTTGTGTCTGTATCTCATTTAATTCAACTGTTATATCATCACTATAAGTGAATTCAACATCATCAACTTGGACAAAAGCAGTATCATAATTACCCACAGTATTTTCATCACCATACATTCCAAATTCTAATGAAATGTTTTGACCCATATAATTACTTAGATCAAATGTTACTAAACCTGTTAAATCACCTTGGGATGTATCAAAAGTTCCTGTTATTATACCAGTAGTGTAATTTTGTAATGAATAATAACCTTTATTATTATGAGTAATTCCCTTAAAATATTCTAAATACTCACCAATTTGTTGATGTTGATCTGGATCGACGAATAGATTGGAAGCATTAATTACTCGAACAAAATATCCATCATTCCAAGCCTTAGATGAACTCCCATCAAATCCCCAAGTTTTAACGTTCTGCCAGAATCTTATATAAATACTCCCACTACCATCATTAACAATTGGAACGGTAAACGGGTTGGTATAAAAAACTCCAGCATATTGATCGTCGTTACCCACACTTTCAGTTATTGAAGTTTGATTCGAACCCCATTTATAAGTATATGTTCCTCTTACTTGTTCTACGCCTCCAGGTACGTCAATTAAACAATTTTGCCACCATTCAGTTGCTTGATCTTCAGTTTGTGAATCTTCTCCCACATCTGGAGGTCTGGGTGCAATATCATCAGGTACATCATCAGACCAATTCCATCCTACTGGATTATAATAGTGAGGTGTTATTGACGGATCACCAGTTGGATCGTCCCCACTCGGCACATATTCGAAGTCCCCATTTTTTACTAATCCAATACCATACTCAACTGCAGTAGTCTCAACATCCATATTTCCATAGTATAAATATACATCAGTTTCGGTATTACTAGAGGCAGAAAGATTTGTATTGAAATATATTGCTGCGTCGCCTATTGAATAATCTTCACCATTGAAATCTTGAAAAATGTAAAACTCTCTTTCAATCGGTTCATTATTGATATATTCTATGACTCTTATATCTTTTAAAGTATCATTTACTTTACCTTGATATTCAGGATCTCCATAAGGAAGATTTACAACAACTCCATAATTTTTTAGGTCTACACCAGCTAGATTTGTTATATTTACTAGTGACCTATAAGGCCAATCAGAATCCCACCATGGATGATCACCAGCAATACTTGATCTAGGATTTAATATTGTATCATCAAACTCATTCTCACCTATAGGATTCAACTCAAAGAGAAATGGAGCTAAACTATAGTAAATGCTCCCAGAAGTTATCGCTATTAATATAACCGACAGTGAAAGTAGTTTTGTAATCTTTTTTTTTCTATTCATAGTTTCTATCACTTTTATAAAATGTTTTCAATTTGATTCTTTTTTTTTTTAAAAATTTTTTTAAAAATATTTTAAGAATGTTGTAACCACATAGTATAAAATGTGTTATTTAAATACTTATAAAAGGAAAAGCTATCAATCTCATAAAAAAGTAAAATATTAACTTTACAACTAAAACACTTTTTATATCAATATTCACTTTTTTAGTAATAAAAAAATCTTACGCTTTTTAGGGCTATTCGGATTATCAATTATTAAGTTTCCTTTAAAATTAGTATTATTTATGATAATTTTACTCAAATTATCTAATATCTCTTTACTTTTCGGATAAAATTGAATTATAGCCTTGGTATTAGGTCTAAGAATTCGAAAAAAGGACTTAGCTAAATCTATCATTTTATTCTTCATAATTTCATCATTTGAATCTCTATATATCCATTGTAACGCTGAAATTGAAATAATAGCATCAAAAGAATTAGGCTTAAAAGGAGAAAAACACATATCTGCTGTTATAGGGTTTAATTCTTTAATATCATAGAAATATAGGAATCTTGGAATAAGATCGAGTGCCACAGTCTTAAATCCTTGTTCATTTAAATAAATTGTTGTAAATCCAGGACCACAACCAGCATCCAATATTAAAGAATCTTTTTTTTTGAGATCCAAGATTTCAAGAGCTCTTATTGTAATTCTTTCTTGGATCTTCATCATATTTTTTGATTTTGCGTATCTGGAAAGAGTTTCTTCATCATAATAGTCTGTGACTTTATTAAACAATTCCTCTGGTCGTTTTCTTTTTATATTAAAATCATAATTGTTATTCAAATTACTTATACCAATTTTATTTAAACCAAATAATTCTTATTGTATAAACAAATCATAATTCTAATCATAAATCAAAAATTTTATTAAATTTTAAATATTTACTATTTTATCAAGCTTTCAATTCTAATTGGTTTTAATTTAAAATGTGATAAGCATTGTCTGAAAAAGAAGAAAAATTAATGGTAAGAAAAGCTACATTAAATTTAAGGAGAAAATATGGAAGAACTAAGCAAATTGATATTGTAGAACGTGATGCTTTTATTCCTAGTGCTTTAGAAAAAGAAATAAGAGAATCAATTACTAAGAAGAAATCAATTCTCGCATCAGACATTGCCTTAAAATATGATATTAGAATCTCTACTGCTAATAACTTACTGAAGCAATACGCTGAAGAAGGATTGATAAAACTTCTTGATCCTTCCCTAAAGGTAAAAATTTACGTTCCTAATTCTTGAGTTTTTAATTTTTAAAGAAAAATTGGTTTATTTTATTTTTAATTTAGACTAAATCCTATAGGTAAAAAATTTATATTTTTTATCATTTATCCATAGTAGATATAGTATTAAAATATCTAAAGCAGATGTAGCCTAGATGGTAAGACGCCGGCCTCGAGTGTTCTTAAATGTACCTAGAGAGCCGGTGCGTGTAAGCGCGCGGGGGTTCGAGTCCCTCCATCTGCGCTAATTAATTTTTATAACTTGGTGATTTATTAATGGCACAAAATTTAATTGTTTTAGGAGAACTCCATCAAGATTTATATTATGAAACTGATTTTTATGAGGATCTAGTAGAAAAAATTGTTTCTAATATTACAAACTTTGTAAGATACAATCCTGATGATATAAGTAAAAAAATTCTTGAAAAATTGGTGCAAAGAGGATTCTCAGATACTCCAAAAAAAATTGAAGGCCGCTGTTTTTTCAAAAGAGGAGGTAATGGAAATAACTCTTCTGAATATTTTGCAAGTTTGGGAGTTCCAACTAAACTTATATCTGTGATTGGAAGGGGAAGTGAATGGATGATTGATGAACTGAAGGAACTAGGGATAAATACTGACTCAATATTTCAGATAGATGAAATAACACCTGTAAGTACCATTATTAAATCAAAATTTACTACAAAAATACATTTAGCTCCAAACCTAAAAGAAAAGATGAATTTTGATGGATTGAATATATCTAATGGATTATTGGATAATGCAAAGTTAATATTTTCAACTCCTATAGCACAAAAATTTATAAATTTATTTAATAGAGGTGCAAATTCTGGATTAATTACCGCCTTTAATATTGAAAGACAAAAAATTCATACTTTAGAAGAACTCTCAGAATTAATTAAGGAGAAAAAACATTTATCTTTTCTTAATGTAAAAGATGCCTATCGAATTTTAGATAAAAAACTTTCAATAGATGAAGTAGATGAAATCTTTAAACAATTTGCACAAATCCGAATTTATACTGCAGGGAAAGATGGCTCCTATGTGTTTACAGACTATCTGAAGATTTTTTATCCCGGGATAGAAGTAGAAGCAATAATTGATAGAACGGGTGCAGGCGATTGCTATGCTGCGGGTTTTTTAACTAAATTATATGAACTTGTCGAAGATAAAAATCATTTAGAACAATTACTTAAAAAGGAAAAATTAGAAATAACTAAGAAAATTCTAACTTCATGTATTGAATACAGTACTCATGCAGCAATATATAAAATAACTAAACAAACTACTCCAACCAAAATTGAAATGGATAATTTTATTAAAACTTTTAAAATTAAGAATAAATTAAATGTTATTGAATAATCTGTAAGATAAGATTCTCCATTTGGGGTTTTGCAGCTTCAATCTTATCTAATACTTCAACAGTCTGTCCTAAATCTTCTTCATTTTCTTCAATTATGAATAATAAGTAGAAATCTAAATTTCCAAACTTTAGAACCTCAACTACACCAGAATATCTGTCTCCATTTTCAAACTTATCAGAAAATTCAAATAATGTCCTATTTTCATCAATTATTTTCTTTTGAGCTTCCAAATATTTATCATAAATTCTCATTTTTTCGGTAAGATGCAGATGAGGGCGGTAAAATTCTCCAATTGTTATTCCTTTTACATCAAACAATGAAATCATAATAGCATTGTAATTTTTACTTATTTCAGCAAATAATTGTGATACCATCTCTATTTTGTCAAACAGTAAAGAAAGCCCACTTGAAAATGCATCCATTACAGATTTAATGTCATATATAGTTGTTTCAAAGAAAAAAATATCAAAATCATGACTATATCGTGTTAAAGCTTGCTTAATTGTCAAAATTCTCTGATTTATAACTCTATCTTTAACAAGTTGGGGATCAAATTTGTGGAACAATATACAAATCGGAGGATATTCTTGCTCTTCTTTAAAGTAAAGTAATAATCGATCAATATAATCTATAGATTCAACATATCGATCGAAATCTTGTGCATCAATGACATAAAAAACTAAATCTGTTCCTGCAATATACTTATTAGGCTTTTTTAAGTATTCTTCTCTATATTGCGATTGACCTCCAAAATCCATCCTTACAAACTCAACACCTAAAAATTTAAAGGCGTCTCGAGCAACTTTTCTTGTTGGCATTAATTTCGAGACTTCCTCTTCAAATCCAAATCTTTTTGTGATAACAGTAATTATACTAGTTTTACCTGCATTATCTAATCCTAAGAAAGCAATTTTTTGCAATTAAATACATCACCAAAGTAACCGGATAAATGATTCCTAATTATATAATCTGCAAATTAATTATGGCACTATGGACTAATAAATACTTACATTTCTTGGGAAAAAAGGGATCTTTTTATAATAAGTTCTAATAATTAAAACGATACAGATTAACCGCCTGAAATTGGAAATGATAAATAAATTTTATCTCCATCAGTAAGTTTTGTTTTGTAATTTTTTAAATAAGTAATATTTCTACCATTTAACAAAATTACCATCTGAGGATTTAACTTTGTCTTATTTTTGTTCAATATACTATCATCCAAATTTTCTTTATAATCTTTAAGAAATTGTGATATAATATCTCCAACCGTCTTACCTTCATATTCAATAGTATTTTTCTTAACTTTCAACGCAAATATATTCAGAAGATTTAATTCGACTCTTGCCATATTATTTCACTTCACTAAAGCGTAATTTAGATTTTTATAATCTTCATTTCATATAAAAAATAGCTTACTTTTAAGTTTAATTTTAATATTAGATAAGATATATTGTTATAAAATTTTAATTTCTTCAACATCTTCAATATATTTACTAATTAAATCATCAAGTTTCAAGGAATAATATATCTCTTTCAATTTTTCATAATTAAATTCTTGATTTCTCGGTTTGAAATGGCAATAATCAAATTTTTTGAATTCGGTTGAGATTTGATTTGAAATTTCAGTGATCTTTTCAAAATCTGATCCAATATTGGGAGTAAATATTGGAAAATGGGAGAATAAGTAATTAAGAGATATTGTCTCTAGTTCTATTTCATCTGGACATAAGGTTGATTTATTTAGACTAACACCATCTATTATTCCCACTGATTTACGTAAATCAAGAAATTTAGAAATTTCCAATAATCTTGCTAAAATATTAAGCCTAACTAGCTTACAGATACTACAATAATGTTGTTTATCCTCAATTCTTTCAAAAATTCTTTCTAAAATGTGAAATAAATCCACTTTTAATAATCTAAAGTTATTTAACGGAAAATAATCTCTTATGATTTCCCAATTGGATACCCAATTTTTAAAATAATTATTATTGTTCATATTATCAAATAATACAGGATAAATCACACAACCTCTTCTCATCATTAAAAATCCAGCAACGATATCATTTATTCTACCAATATCCATTACTATTACTTTCTTCGGAGGTTCTATCGGTAAACCTCCCCAATTATTTCTTATAATTTGGGAGAAAATGTAAGCAAATTCATCTCTAACTTCTATATATATTTTTTTGTTAGGATTAGTTAAATTTACTTTTAAATTCAATTCTTTCATATTATCTAAAATTTCTTGTCCAACAACTTTGGCAATTTCCAATGAATTATAATCATGTTTACCAGATCTTTTTATTCTAAGAGCGAATGAATCATGATGCTGTAAAATCTCTTTCGCTGCTTCAATTGTTCTCTCTGAAATATTTTTAAGGTTGGATGAGGTTCTAAGTGCAGGACTTATAGAATATATTCCAAATACATTTTTTAAAATGTTAATAGCATCAATTAAATCCTCATTGTTAAAAAAAAAGAAAATTCGTGAAGAATCTTTACTTAATTGATATTTATGAAAAGAAATGTTATTGCGATTGAGTACTTTCTTAATATTATTCATTAATATCTTCAACATTCGAATCTTAACTTTTTGAGATTTAAGCCAAATTTCTCCATATCGGATTAAAATTAAATTATATTGCTTTAAAATCTGTATTTTATCCATGTTTAACATGAAATCCAAATGTTAATTGAAGATTTAAATTAATGTTGCAATATGATAATTTCCTATGATCTTTACTTCTCCTGTTATTAAGTTATGCTCCTTTAAGACAACTAAACCTTTTTTATAGATTTCAATTTCATTAATAACAGCATCAAAATGTTTCGAACCAAGATTTCCTCCATTTGAAAAAATAGTATTCTCAATTTTCACATTAAATGAAATGCTCGGTGAACTATTTAATACTAAATCTATCTGAGAACGAGCAAATTGAGATAAAACATCACCAGAGTCTATTAACTCCGTTCTCCAAACGCTCAGGGGTGTAGGAATAAGGCTATGAAAACAACACACACCAAAAATTTTTTGATGACTAAGTGATAAAACCTTTTCAATAAACTTATTCAATCTCTTTCTTCCTATAAATCCTACATTCGAATCCCGAGTAGTAGAATTCATTCCTTGAAAATAAAAAATATCATTCTCAAATAAAGGGTCAAAATCTCCGATATATTGACTCCAGTATTCCCAAGCTGGGGGGATAGAATCTGTATAACCCGGAACAACTATATATGGATAATTTAATTGATCCAATTTCTGCTTAGCGATTTTAAATTCCTCTCTTAAACTGTTTTTTGTCAGATTTCCAGCATGAACTACTAAATCAATATCTTTTAGCTTATTGATTTTTTCAATTGCTCTATCAAAATTAGTAGTTTTATCTTCAGAATCCTCTGAAATTAGAGAATTAGATATTTGAATAAATCTACTAATAGGTTTTTTATGTTTATCAAGATGTAGTGGAATATAATAGTCTACTTCTCGATGTATCTCTCTCTTTGAATTATTGTCTAGAATAGGAATAATTTTAAAACTAAGATTATTACCTTCTATATCAATAATAGCGTAGCTAAACAAGTCTCGATATCTTGTTTTATTACAAGAAAAGGTTCCTGCATTAAATATTAATAAATCTTTCTCACTACTACTTACAGTGTATAGATTAGAAGTGTGCCTATGACCATTTAAAACTAAATCTGCTTTTGTTTCTAAAAGCATCTTGAGCATATCTCCTGAATCGTCAATTGCAGAACGCTCCTTTCCAGTATTAGGAATGGGTATAAGTTGATGATGAAAACAGACAATTTTGAATTTTTCTTCTCTTTCTTTTTTTTCCAGTCTTTCTCTAACAGCTCTAATTACATTATGATGAATAACTCCCCCTGGTAGATCAGGTTTAGTACTATCTATTCCAATTACATATATATCTTCATCTTCATACTCGTAATGCCTTCTACCAATCATTTCTTCGAAGAGTAAATATCCTACATTTAAAGCATCATGATTTCCTATTAAAACCATAATTGGACTTTTTGAGATTGGTTCAAACTTCTTAAATTGTTCTAGCGCAAATTCATAATCTAATAAAGTCCCTAAATGAGTCACGTCGCCCAAATGAAGATAAAGCGCAACATTCTTTATATTATTTACTTGTTCAATTCCTAAGTTAAAAGCATGCAGATTAAAAGCGCCCTCAGCACGAGTAATATGGGTATCTGAAATAATAACTAACCTTTTTCTAGATTTAGGGCGATCCTGTGATTTTAATTTTACACTTTGTTCAGTTATCATATTTTTTCTTGTTTTTCAATTTAGCTGGATGACCCGAATATATTATATTTTCTTCTAAAATAGAATTATAATTTGTATAAGAATGAGCGGACATTTTTGCTCCTTTTTTAACTATAGTACCAGGTAAAAGCACACATTTTGCTCCTATTAAAACATCATTTTCAACAATTATTCTTTTTAATATAAACTTTTCTTGTTCAATACCAAAACTGATCAACGTGCTATTCATTCCAATAATCACATTTTTTCCGACCTCTACAAATTCAGATGATATCCAACTATTATCGCAAATTGTATTTTTTCCTATTTTGACTCCGAAAAATCGCAAAGTAAAGCGGTTTTTAAACCAAGGAAAAGGATTTGAAGCGTTAAGAAACAACGGCCACTTTTTTATTATATTCCTTATATTCCAATAGAAGTAATCATTATCAGATATATCCCTTTTAAATTGGCCTTCTTTGGGTAAATGGATCAGATTAACAATCTTTAACAATAAACTTGAAACTAAAATTGCACTCGATAAAAGAATATAAATAGAAATTATCGCATTTAAAGGTATGAGTAAAAGAAAAAACCAATAAAACCCTTCTTTCCATAATACTATAATCAATAAATATTCAAATAAAGCTAGTGGAAAGCTACTTAAGACTATGATTAATACATAGAGAAAAAAATATTTCTTTCTTAGTTTTTCATCAAAAGGTACAGGTGATTCTCCTTTTAGACTTGCAGGTTGAAACATTTATTTTTTCTCCTCCTTTGATCCGCTTATTTCAAATCCATCTTTTACTTTTTTAATACGCTCTGCTTTTTCTTGAGATTCTTCAACAGATTGGATTGGTAGGGTCACACTTACAGGAAGACCTACATGAATTAAATCCCCTTCTAGTTCCTGTCCAATGGAAGTATAACTATTAACTCCTAAAACCGCTCTGTCTTGCATAATCGTACCAGGAGTAATAATAGTATGGGGTCCAACTACACAAGCTTCTCCTATTTTAACTCTTTTTATTAACACTTTATCATGATATAATAAATGCGAAAAAATACATATGTTTAATGAAGTCATAGTAAAATTGCCAATTTCTACAAAAACAGGATCTATATAACCTTCATACAACACTACGTTTTTTCCTATCCTGATACCGAAAAAACGATACACTATTATATCTAACCAAGGTAAAGGTAAGGCTCTAGCAAGCCAAATAGGAAAATAAGCAGTCCAGAACCTTCTATGCATGTATTTCCAATCTTTACTCCCTCTTTTAAAAATGCCTTCTCTTGGACGTGAAATCTTGTTTATAAGTCTAAAAATTAACGCTGAAACCGCTATGACTGAAAATGTAAATAAAAAAATATTCCCATATATATTCAATGGCAGTAATAACCAGTAATACCATTCTGGTCTCATTATTAAGGGATAAAAATTATTCCCCGTCAGAAGATAATATAGACCATTAAAAAACCACGCATTGACAAAAACAATTATTAATCCACCAATAAATAATTGAAGAATGATAATTAATGTAAATGGTGTCTTGTATACTCCTGAACTTGAGATATATTCAACTTCATAATCTAATTTCATTTCTCCCAAACTAACCTACTCAAATCTATCATGAATTATTAATTATATTTTATTCCCATTAAATAAATATATTTTACATAATTGTTTTTTTAAATTTTTGATATTTTTTGATAGGATTAATTTAAATATTTAAACTCTTATATAAAAAACAATTAAAAAACTGTTGATTTATAATATATATAAAATTAAAAATAAATTCAAGATAAAAAGATAAAAATAATTATAAGGTGTGAGATTCGTGTCGATTGACTGGGCTAAAGCTGAAGAAAAGCCTGATAAGAAGCAACCTGTCGAGGGAAGATTCTTATTAGATCTTAGGGCAAAGGTAAATGATTTAGAAAAACAATTGAGTGAAACAAAGAATGAATTGAATCAGACGAAGAATGAATTAGGCTCTACAGCAAGTGAATTGCAGAAAGCAACAAACAATCTAAAATCAACAAAAACTACACTAGAGGGAACTAAATCAGAGCTTGATAATACGAAATCAGCACTATTAGAAGCTCAAAATGAACTTGCCAGTTTAACCAAACAAATCGAAAGTCTTAATTCCCAGCTTTCTGAGGTAAATACCAAAGTAAGTGAACTGGAAAGCAGTTTAGGCAATAAAGAGAGTGAAATATCTAATTTAACTTCAGAATTAGACTCTCTTAAAAAATTGGAGAGCCTTCCGGATGAATTAGCTAGCCTGAATGCTCAAATTGAAGAATTAAACAATAAACTTGCAGAAGAAACCGAAGAGAAAAACAATCTAAATACTCAATTAGGTGAATTGAATAATTTATTATTACAAAAAGATTCAGAGCTAGAAGAATTGAAAGTTACTTTAGGTGATAAAGATAAATTAGTTGCTGCTCAAACAGCTCGTTTAGAAGAAGTAGAAGGTGAATTACAAGAGTTAAAACCTCCAGACATGGGTGCAGGAGGTTTTGCTAGTGAAGAGAGGATTACATGCCCAATGTGTGGAGCTGTTGGTCAGAATATAAAATCTGTAGAAGATAAGTCCAAAGTTTTAAGTTATGTTGGTCATATTCCGATGTATGCTAAGAAACATGTTTGTAAAAAATGCGGATATGAATTTTAGCTAAAATTGTAAGTTTTTCTCATTTTTTTATTTATTCTTTCTTTTATTATTTAATAGATTTGACTATTTAGGAAATTAATTTTGGGATTATTTATTGAGAGTAAAAAATTCAAGAAAGAAATTTAAAAAAATTATAATAAACTCTGCGATTTAATCTATCTATTATGGATTATAAGAAAAAATTCATCGGCTCTTTACCTCAAAAAGAGTTACTTAAATTATATGCAAAACACGTAAATGCTCCTAAAGTTAAGTTCTTTAAAAATATTGGTTTGGGTTTAATTCCTGGAGAACGAAATGGGATAAAGTTAAAGACATTAGCGGGTCCAAAGCAGACAGATCCACCCTTAGAACTGTTTAATTGCAGAACTTCCGGCGGTGTATATAATTTAGGGCATTGTAATCCTAGAATCTTTCAAATTGTTAAAGACGCTTTGGATGCAGGTTTAGATATTGGTGATCATATTCTATTATCTGAGCAAAGAGCGCTTTTAGGAAAAAAGTTAGCAGACTTGCTACCCGGCGATATTAGTAAAACCACCTTTGGAGTTAGTGGAGGAGAGGCAATCGATTGCGCTATAAAATTTTCTAGAGCCTATACTAAAAGAAAAGGATGTATATCTGCTATTGGTGGTTATCATGGACACACTGGTTTCGCTTTAGCAACAGGAGATCCGAGTTTTAAAGATCATTTTCTGTGGAGTCTGCCAGAGTTTAAGCAAGTTCCATTTGCTGATATAGAAGCATTAAGGAAAGCTATCACAGAAGAAACAGCATGTGTTATTTTAGAAACAATTCCTGCCACAGCGGGTATCTTGATCGCACTAGAGGGATATTTTACAGAGGTAAGAGAAATTTGTGATGATTCAGGTACCATGATGATTATCGATGAGGTACAAGCAGGTCTTGGTAGAACTGGTGAATTATGGGCTATATATGGTGGATTACACCCAAATGAAAAAGTTATTCCCGATTTCATGGTATTAGGAAAAGGAATGAGTTCTAGTATTTATCCAATATCCACTTGTAGTTATAAGCCATTTATAGAAAAATCTGTATTTAAAGAAGATCCATTTATTCACATTTCCACCACAGGAGGTTCTGACATCGGCTGTGTTATTGCATTAGAAATGTTAGAAATTCAATCTGATCCGAAATTTTTAAATCATGTCAAAGAAATGGGTAAAGTTTTTAAGAACGGATTGGAAGAAATAAAAGAGGATTTCCCGGATTTAATTAAAGATGTACGAGGAAGAGGTCTTATGTGGGGAGTAGAATTTTATAATGACGATGATAGTCAATTTGCTATGCTTTATATGATTAGAGAAGGGGTTCTACTTGATTATTGCGGAAATAAAAAAGATACTCTTAAAATTTTGCCCCCGTTAATCGTTCAAAAGAATGATCTTGAAGAAATTCTTTCACGAATAAGAGTGGGAGTTTCGAATTTGAAAAAACTTAAAAATAGATAAAAAATAAAAAGTTATTTTTAAACTCTTTCTTTCTTTGTAGTATGAATTTCTTGGAGCTTTTCTTTAACAGCTTTTAATTTTTCTCCATCTAAAGGATATTTATATATGGCTAAAATAGCAATTGCTAAAGCTATAACTGGAAATAGAAACATCAGTATTCTTAATCCAAGTACCACATCGGCTATTAACGGAAAGGCTTCAAAAGTTGTCCAACCAACAGTACTGAATACAGATCCTATTGCAAAGATCACTAAAACATTTGAAAATCTCAATATAAATGCATTTACACCATAATAACCAGCTTCTCTTCTCATCCCTGTCGCAATTTCGTCTTCATCAACGATATCAGCAACAACTAAATCGATAATATATAATGATCCTGCTAAACCAATCCCTAGTAAAAAGAATGCTATGATACCTGAAGTAAAATCTGCTATAAACATAAATGGTACCAAACCCAAAATCCAAACAAACATTGAGAGCATCCATGATTTTCTATTACCAATTCTTTTAACAACGGGTCTCCATAGTATAGTTATAAAAATGGTTGCTGAAATAAATGTTAAACCCAACAATACTGAAGCCAAGAATGCATCTGTAACATTAAGAACGTATTTTGAATAAAGTGGGACTATGGTTGGAAGCATACCAAACACAAACCAATTCGCAGTTTCCGATATTATATACCATCGAAATGATTTACTTTTCAGGCAAAATTTTATTGTATTGAAGAAACTAAACGCATTTTTATAATCCTCTGAAAACTCTGGTTTTTCCTTTGGTCCCAAAAATAGAAGAACTAAAGCTGCTATTATAATTATTATTCCTGCTATAATTCCAAAAACTTGATATTGGGGCAATGATGCTGGATTTGCATAATCAGAGATTACTAAACCTGGTAAAATGAAGGCAAATATTAAAGCAACTATAGTAAATATTTGCCGAATATTATTACCTTTTGTCCGTTCTTCTTTAGACATAAACACTTCTGGGAAAAGTGAGGTATAATTTAGGCTAAATGTAGTATATATGAGTTCAAAGACTAAAATTATTATAAAAAAGTAAATAAAATTGCCAATTTGATTCGCTGGATCAACTGGTAATGGTGGTGTAAATAAGAGAAACGTTACAATACCTAGAGGAATAAAAAAAATCATAATATAAGGTAAACGACGCCCCCATCTTGTATGTGTTTTATCTGAAAAATAACCTATAAGAGGGTCATTAATAGCATTCCACACAGCCCAGATCGCATAGCCAAGAGTAATTAACCACACATCAATTCCCACAACAGCAAAATAAAATGTAAAAATCAACAGAATAAACGATTGATAAGCAGTTTGATCGCTAATTTGTCCGAAACTATAGAAAACAGCTTTTTTCATTATACCTGATTCTTTTTTACTCATAAATCATCACGAGACTAATTTTTAGTTAATTTTAATCACTAAGATATTTTTTAAAGAAATTTTAGTTAATTTTAATTAGATGTTATTTTAATTAATAGCCTAAATAAAAACCATTCTAATTAAAAAAAAAAATGAAAAAGATTAGAGTTTTGCTTGCTTTTCTAAATGGATTTGAGAGCGCTTCTCTTTAACTAAAGTTAATTTATCCCCATCTAATGGATAAAAATATATTGCAATTATTGCAATAAGCAACGCAATTGCTGGATAAATAAACATTAAACTTCGCAATTCGAAATCAGGTATATCAATTGGATTGAATTGGCCCCAATCGGCGATGAGAAAGACTGGACCGATAATAAGAAACACAAATACCGTAGCAAAACGTTGAAAGAAAATGTTTACTCCATAATATCCTCCTTCTCTACGAATGCCCGTCTTCACCTCATCTTCATCAACTATATCAGCAATAATTATGTCTATTATGTATATAGAACCAGAAAGTCCAATTCCTATTAAAAAGAATACTATAAAAGCAATTATTTCTAACGAAGGCATCGTTGTATTGAGAAAGAACAATGGAGCAAGAGTAATTATCCAAATAGTCATCGATATCAACCATGATTTTCGAGGACCAATTCTTTGAACTAAAGGTTTCCAGAGGATCGTCATAAAAAGAGCTGCTGATAAAAAAGTAACTCCTAATAAAAGAGAAATCATTAAAGGATCTTCAAATCCTAAAATAAATTCACCATATAGAGGCACTATTGTCGGTAACATTCCATAAACGAACCAATTTGCGATTTCAGCAGGAATATACCTCATAAAACTTTTACTTTTTACACAAAACTTAAGCGTATTAAAGAAATTAGGAGCAGTTTTATAATCCTCAGTAAATTCACTCCTTCCCTTTGGAGAGAATTTCAAAAATAAGAGTCCAGGAATGATGATTATAATACCTACAATAAATGCGAATAAAGGATATTCTCCTGGATTTGGAGCAGTATAACTTGAAATAAAAATACCAGGTAAGATAAAAGCGGAAATTAATCCAACTATAGCGAATAATTGTCTAGTATTGTTTCCTTTAGTCCTCTCTTCAACAGATATAAATATTTCGGGAAATAACGAAGTAAAGTTGATATCATACATAGTAAAGAACAGTTCGAAGAGAATAATGATAATAAGAAAATATATGAAATTTATAATATCATTAGTGACTCCGAAAGTAAAGGGTGGAATGAATAGCAAGATCAGAATAACTGCAATCGGAATTAACGAAAGCATTATCCATGGAAATCTACGACCCCATCTTGTGTGGGTCCTATCTGATAAATAACCGATAAAAGTATCGTTAAAGCTATTCCATATTGACCATATGACAAATCCAATAGATATCAATAAGATATCAATTCCCACAACAGCAAAGTAAAATGTGAAAGTTAAAAATGTAAATGCCTGATACGATGCAATGTCTGATAATTGACCAATACTATAAGCAACCGCTCGCTTATATGAAAATTTTTGTTCTGTTGAATCTAATTCAATTTTGCTCATAATTTAACTACAAATTTTTGTTTAAATGATCATATTTCCCTCTATTCAAATAAAAAACTTCCTTTTCTTCAATAGAGTTTTATTAGATATTAATATTAGACAAAAATAAATATTGTTTTAACATTCTAAAAGAATATAACTATATATGATTCCAAAAAAGATATATTAAAAATGAATTTAAACAAATTATTTAAACCACAATCTATGGCCGTTGTAGGAATTTCCAAAAAAAATCCTTTAAGCCCTGGACGAATTGTAATGCTAAAGAACGAATTTGAGATGCAAGTAAAAGTTTATGGAATTTATCCTGCTGGAGGGGAAATAGAAGGAATTTCTTTATACGATCGTTTAGATAATTTACCAGAAATACCTGATCTCCTAGTTATTGCGGTTGGACCTGATGATACCATAGGATATATTCAAGATTGTGCTAATCTGGGTATTCCCGCAGCAGTGATAATTGGTGGCGGTTTTGCGGAAACAGGAATTAAAGGAAAAAAAAGACAAGACAAATTAGAAAAGATCGCATTTGAGAATGATATTGCAGTTGTTGGTCCAAATTGCCTTGGCGTATATGCACCTCCACTTGTAGATACTATATTTTTACCTACAGAACGTATCACTCGCCCACCAAAAGGCTCTGTAGCGCTAATAAGTCAATCTGGAGGCGTGCTCGTTGATCAATTCTTCGTAAAATTCCAAGAGAGACATATTGGAGTCTCCACGGCAGTATCGATTGGTAATCGGGCTGTTGTTGATGAGGTAATGCTATTGGATTATTTTAGCAAGGTTGATCCTGAAACCTCCAATATCGCATTTTATTTAGAAGGATTTAAGGAGGGTCGAGCGCGTGAATTTATAAGATTAGCCAAGGAATCTGAAGACACTGTTATTGTCTTTTTTGGAGGAAAGACTCGTGAGGGAAAAGTGGCTACACTTTCTCATACTGCAAGTTTAGCTGGTAATTTTAAAATAACATATGCGGCTTTAAGGCAAAATTATGTTATTCAACCACATTCAGAAAGAGAATTATTAACCTCTTTGAAAGTTTATGATGTTCTTTCACATCGCAAAAATCCCTTTGGCAAAAATGTAGTAACATTTGGTAATGTGGCTATCGTATCTGTTTCAGGTGGACATGGAGTACTTGCCGCAGACATGTTGAAAACATATGGTTTGAATCGTGTAGATTTTACAAAAGAAGAAAAATATGAAATGGAAAGTTTAATAAATCCTGTTGCTCGTGAAATCGCATCATTCAATAATCCAATAGATCTTACTGGATCAGTTTTAGATACGGATATTGAAAACATTATTCGTTATTTATCTGATATTGAACGAATAGAGTGCATTATTCTTCTCTTATTACCTTATCCACCAAATATATCCTTTCAAATAGGGAGAAGGATTGCTAACATTGTTTCAACTAAAAGAAAACCAACCGTGTGTTTTGTTCCTTATGTTCCAAAATATTCATTAATCATTGAATCATTAGAATTGGCTTATATTCCTGTATTTCATTCAATAAAAGAGACGGTCCAAGCGGTTTCTGCTCTAAAACACCGGACGAGAATTGATAATGTGAAAAAAGGAAATGTATATTGGGAATAAATTTATAATTTTTCTTCAATAATTTTCAATAGAGAAATTGAATCAAATTATTATTTAAAATAGGAGAAATTTAGAAATGGAAGAAAAAATAGGTTGGATTGGAACAGGAGTTATGGGTAAGTCCATGTGTGCACATCTTATTGATGCCGGTCATGAAGTTTCAGTATACAATCGAACGAAAGAAAAAGCGCTTGATTTAGTTAATAAGGGCGCTACTTGGTGTTCAAGCCCTAAAGATGTCTCTGAGAAAAGCGACATTGTTTTTACAATTGTAGGATTCCCTCAAGATGTAAAAGAAGTATATTTTGGAGAGGAGGGAATTCTCAAAGGAATAAGAAAAGGAGGAATTATCGTTGATATGACCACTTCTGAGCCAACTTTAGCAAAAGAGATATATGATAAAGCAAAAATGATTGGAGTATCATCTATTGATGCTCCTGTCTCAGGTGGAGATATTGGTGCTCGTGAGGGGACTTTAGCAATTATGGCAGGCGGAGATAAAGATATATATGATAAGATTTTCCCACTTTTTGAACTAATGGGTAAGAATATCGCATATATGGGTAAAACAGGAGCAGGACAACACACTAAAATGAGTAATCAAATTCTTATAGCCTCAACCATGATTGGCGTTGTAGAGTCTCTTCTATACGCTTATAAAGCAGGAAATGATTTAGGAGAGGTAATTAATGTTATAGGGAAAGGAGCTGCCGGCTGTTGGTCAATTAACAATCTTGGTCCAAGAATTGTTGATGGAAATTTCGACCCAGGATTTTTTATAAAACATTTTGTTAAAGATATGGGGATAGCATTACAGGAGGCAAAACAGATGAACCTTTCATTACCTGGTTTGGCTCTTGCTTATCAGTTCTATGTTTCTGCCATGGCAGTAGGTTTAGAGAATCTTGGAACTCAAGGACTCTACAAAGTATTTGCAAATATGAATGGTATCGAACTTAAATAAAATTTCTATCTATATTTTAATAGGAATTTAAGTTATATGGTATCGAAATCTAATCAAACATTTTTATTTACCCTTTTTTGATAATAATGTATAAAAAAGTGTATTGCTTAAGAAATCCTTAATTAAATTCGTTCAATATTCAAGGTTTTTATATTGGGAAAGAAAAAGTGGGAAGATGTAATAATTAGTGATAATAATGTTGTTCTAGGAAAAAAGATTATTAAAACATTAGGTGGAGTAAAAGTTATATGTAAATCTCAAAATGTTTTAGTGGGTGCAAAATGGAGAGTTAAAGCTCCAAATGAATTGAAGAAAATTGCTTATAAGTTAGGTGCTAATGCTATCATAAATGCGGGATTTAGAGGAATCAGAGATCAACACTTGTATTACAATGGAACTGCGGTAGTAATAGAGGATGAAGAGTGATTTTTCTCTACAAACTAAGAATTTAAGTCACATCTATAATTTTATCAATTTGTTCGATTGATTTTTTCACATAATCATTATCTTTTATTAATAAAGTAATTGCTTTTTGAGGACAAATATCAACACAGCGTCCGCATCCTCTACATTCATCAGAAATTACAGCTCGATTATCAATTAGATGAATAGCATCAACAAAACATATCCCTTTACTACATGTTCCACAACCGATGCATTTGTCTGTAACTTTAACTTCTATACCATGCATTCTTTGAATTTTTGTCCCAATTTTGGGATCTAGAATCGGAGAGATACGCCATAGACAACAACATGGATCGCAATTACATATGCTCAATAATTTGTATCCTGGTTTTACCCCTAACCATTGCTTGTCCAATAAATTTCTGCCAATCATATGAACTAAACCCGCTTCTTTGCATTTTTTAATATGCTCAATAGCTTCTTTCTTTGAGACAAGTTTACCTAATTGAGGATTAATTCCCAGGACTGCCTCACCAAGAAAAAGACACCCTAAATCGATGGGATAATCTTTACAGTGCATTGATTCTCTGCATATACAGAAATTCATAACCCAATGGTAGTTTGCTTTCTCAATAAAGTAGTTTAAAACTTCTGTTGGTAAAATTGTGTCTGATTCCTTATCTAATTCTTTATTAATTGAAATGACAGTATCTTTTGGTAAATATATTATATCATCCCCCTCAAATAACAGTTTGTCAAAAACTCGACCTAGAATCGGTATTTTTGTTAATTTTGCGATAAATTTTATGTTTGGAAATGTTTTTTCTAAAATATTTACAAACCAGAGTGGTCTTGCCATACTATTTCATCAAATTATTGTTTAATTAGATTTATTTTTAAATCTATATAATAACTAATTTTTTAAACTTTGGGCGGTCTTTCTTTTGCAACTTCATTAATATCTCCCATTTCTTTTGTATATCCCCTAATTCGAAAACTATATCTATACTCTTTATTTCTCCTTAAAATAAATTCCCTATGAATTCCAGCAAAAGCAGGAATATCTCCTCCTACACCTTGTTGTTTATAATCAATATTAATAGTAATATTGTCACGGTAAGTTAGTTCATGAATGTGAGTAGCAGATTCTAAATCTTCCATTGTATAAGGCCAAGCGCTTACATTTAAGAAGGTTTGACCAATATCCGAAATTAATAAACCTGTACCTTGAGCATTAGTAAAAGTAACCCATCTAACATCAGTTCTATTTCCATTTTCTTGTGGTCTTACATAATTATGTATTAAGTTTGACACTTTTCCCGAATAAATTCCTACTGTTGCTCCAGTCTTTCTGTCTAACATGGTCTCGTGAGGACCTCTTCCATACCAAGTCATTATATCAAATTCATTAGGTACCGCCATTTGCATTCCAAAACGTACCAAGTTCATAGTTGGCATAAATTTATTTTCTACAATGATATCGCCACTGTTATAAATCGTATATAAAGTAACTAATGGGTTTTCAGTATTTATTACCCTTGTTTCAACAATAATCCTTATAATTTTAGATGCGATATTTTCATACGAAATTTTTAAAACTTTTCTTTCTTTACTTGCATTTCTCCAACTCTTATCAACAGAAGGTGTAGGTTGTTCATTCAAATCATCTAATATCCCTAAATCATTATCTGTTGGAGCCCTCCAAAAATTAGGGATTAAAGGTGTTGAAATAAGTTCTATGTTATTAAAAGTGTAATTCTCGATTGCTCCCGTATTCTTTCCAATCTTAACTTTAAATTCCTCTCCTTTTATAATATAAGAATCAGCTAAATTGGCTATACTAATTTTTTTTGTCTCATCTAGTTTTAATTCTGAATCAATAGAGCTCTTATATGGAAGTTCAAATTGATCCCCGGCAAGAAGATATCCTTTTTGCGCCCATGTAGTACTTTCTGAAAGAAGAGACATGATTTTTATATGATATTCTGTATTCGATTTTATTTTAGGTGATTCAAATGGGATTTTTAAATCTTTGTGGCTATTTGGTTTTACTTTAAGGTTCTCAATAAATCCCTCTTGAACAACTACACCGTTTTCTGTTAATTCCCATTTGAGTATGATAAAATCAAGCGAGACAAAGTTATATTTATTGTATATTTCAACCTTTCCTTGAATCAGATCAATAGGTTGAATACTTATATTCTGGTAGACTTTTTTAACTTCGAACAAAGCAGGATTTGGTTTTCTATCTGGTAATAGAATTCCATTAATACAAAAATTTTTATTGTTAGGTCTATCGTTAAAATCTCCACCATAAGCCCAAAATTCTATTCCATCATTAGAATACTTTCGGATCCCTTGATCGACAAAATCCCAGATAAAACCTCCTATTGCATTATCATATTTTTCAAAAACATCCATATACCTCTGAAAATTTCCTAAACTATTACCCATGGCATGGGCATATTCACATAACATAAATGGCTTTATTCTTGAATGATTTTTTCCATTATTTCTTAATTCCTTCTTTATCATTCTTTCAAAACTTTGGGGAGTTTCATACATAAAACTTGCCACATCTGCGATTTCAATGTTAGTATCTCCTTCATAATGTATGGGTCTTGTTGTGTCAATTTTAAGGGTTTTTTCTTTCATTTCATTAAATACATTTCCAAATCCGGCTTCATTACCAAGTGACCACATAAAAACACATGGATGATTTTTATCTCTTTCAACCATTCTAACCATTCTATCGATACATGAGTGTGCCCATTTGGGGTCACTATTAGGAAGAATATTTCTTAATCCGTGCGATTCTAAATTACATTCATCTAGCACATAAATACCATAAAAATCACATAACTCATAAAATTTAGGATGATTAGGGTAATGACTTGTTCTTACGGCGTTGATATTATTTTGTTTCATTATTTTAATATCTTCAATCATCCTTTCAAAAGGAATTGCTTGACCATAATCAGGATCATGCTCATGTCGATTAACGCCTTTAAATTTGATCAGTTTATTATTAATATAAAGACCCCCATCTTCCTTGATTTCAACTTTTCTAAAACCAAATTTACAATGTCCAATTTCAAGAATATTTCCATTAAAATCAGTTAACTTCAATACTATATCATAAAGATCTGGTGACTCAGCAGACCACTTTAATGGATTATTAACGATCTCTTGTAAATCTATAACCTTTTCTTCATCTGGTTTTATATTGACTATACTTTTAATTAACTTTTCTTGACCAGTAAATCTTTGATCTTGACTTAGTAATAAGATCTCTAATTTTATGTTTTCTTTATCATCTCTATCATAATTTTGAATTTTAACTCTGTATTTTAATAAAGCATCTTTATAATTCTCATCAAAATCATTATATACAAAAAAATCTCGAATGTGGACTTTGGGTGTTGAATAAATAAAAACATCTCTATAGATGCCACTTAATCTCCACATATCCTGATCCTCAAGATAAGAACCATCACACCATCTATAGACTTCAACAGCAAGGATGTTTAATCCTTCATTTACAAATTTTGTAATATTGAATTCTGCAGGAGTCATACTTCCTTGGCTATAACCTACTTTTTTCCCGTTAACCCAAATATAGAAAGCAGATTTTACCCCTCTAAAATGGATAAATATCTCTCTTTCCATCCAATTATCCGAAATTTCAAAGATGGTTCGATAAGAACCAACTGGATTATTAAGATGACTAATATTTGGGATATTTTTTGTTTTAACACTATATGGATATTTAATATTAGTATATATTGGTTTTCCATATCCTAACATTTCCCAATTGCTAGGTACAGATATTTCATCCCACTCATCTACGTTATAATTTGATTCGTAGAAGTTAATGGGTCTTTGCGATGGCTTCTTAACCCAATGAAACTTCCAATTACCATTTAGAAATTTGTAAAATGGAGATTTTTCATAATTTCCTTTTAAAGCGGACTCTATATCTGAATAAAGATAAAATGTATTATGTGCTGGCTCTTTATTTATCCCAATTACTTTTAAATTTTCCCAATCAACATCTTCTTCCATAATTTTTCCCAATCAAAAAAACTCTATTCTATATCCAAAAGTAAAATCAAAAATCGATGAAGAGTGTTACTTTACTTCTGATTTAATTATTGATAACGCAACCTCAGTTAACCTTTTAATCTCATCATAATTCCGGGACGAAATTAACTCTTTTTTTACAATCCAACTTCCAGCACATGCAATAACATTGCTTAATTTAAGATAATCTATTAAAGAACCAGTATTTATTCCTCCTGTAGGTATAAATTTCGCATTTGAGTAAGGACCTGCTAAGGTTTTAAGCATTTTAGGCCCTCCAGATAAATCAGCTGGAAAAAACTTAAATATTTTCAGTCCTCTTTCAAGACCCCATTCTACCATAGTTGGTGTATTGAGACCAGGAATAATTAAGATCTTTTCCTTTAAGCAATAATCTACAACTGTAGGATTAAAACCAGGTGTAACAATAAATTTTGCTCCTGCATTAACAGCTTTTTTAATTTGCTCGACCTTTAATATGGTACCTGCTCCAACTAATATATTGGGCATCTCCTTCGCGATATTTAATATTGCTTTTTCAGCAGCTTCAGTTCGAAAGGTTACTTCAATAATTGGTAGCCCAGCTTCTTCTAGAGTTTTAGCAAGAGCAATAGCGTTATCACTATTCTCTATAGTTGCAACAGGTACTAGCTTACAGTGTTCAATTACTTCAAATACATCCAAAATAAATCCCAAAATATTGAATAAAAATAATGTTAAATGAACAGAATATTTAAAAAATAATAATCTTTATTGTTTTAGTTTGATCTTCCATCTTGGATTATCAATAATCTCCGGTTTACCACTTTTTTCAATCACTAGTTTTTTAAATCCTTTTGTTTCAATCGTTTTATAATCATGACCCGCATCCGCTCTAAAAGCAAAAAAAGAAACTAAAGGTTCATCATCAGATATATTTATACTTCTATGAGCATAATTAGGTGGGACATAAACTGAAACTCCCGGTTCCATTTCCTGAATTTCCACATTTCCTTCTAAATCTTCCATTAATAAATATCCATGACCTTTAATACAATAATAAACCTCTGCAGTCTCTTGTATAGAATGAAAATGCCCTTTAGTCATAAAATATTCGTTTCCTACTTTACCAGGATAAAGAATAGTTGTTCCAAATGCTATATGCTCTGGTTCTTCTGGTAATCCAATTTCATAAAATTCGTAAACTAAAATGTCTTGCTTATTGACTATTTTTTTTAGAGTTTTATTATCTAAATACATACCATCCATATCAGAGAGCATCCTTTTTTTTGACTCTCTGTCAGGAGATAACCCATTACTTAAATTAAACCTAATTTTCATCGATTTAACATAATTTTTTTCATCCAAATTTCAAACACCTGTTGATTTATTTTACATTTAGAGCTATTTTTGAGATCTCTTCAAATTTGGGTCCACTTGTAGGGATTTTAATGTGAAATACTTCAGCTATAGCTCTTGTCCATCCATGAAGAAAATAAACCCAACCATCTTCTATATGAAGATTTTTTTCTTTTTGTTGATTTTTTGCTTGCCTAAGAAAAAGCAAGTCTCCTCTATAATTATAATCCCATACAAAACCGTTTATTGGGAATTCAGCAGCGTCAGTTAAAGGAGATCCTGGAAAATCCTTACCTGATCCAGTACCGTTTATCACTAATGAACCACTCTTCAAATTATTTACAATCTTATCATTATCCGCAGAATAAGGGTGATGTAAATATTCTATAGGAATTCCGGGATTAATTTTTTTATGAATTTTTTTCATTTTATCCAATCTAGGAGTACTTCTATTTGAAATATACATCCTTGAGGGTAAGTTCTCTTTTTTAAGATTTTCCATAATGTATGTCGTGAGTGCCAAAGAAGTACCCCCAGCACCAATAATAAAGATTTCAGCCGAACTTTTTTTCCAATGATTTTTAGGAATAAATGATTCTAATGAAAGACCGCTACTTATTGGATCTTTAGCATGTGCCCATAATTCTCCCTTTCTCTTCGATATGCAACTTAACTCTCCTAAAAGTTCTGTATAAGGGTCAATTTTATCAAATAAATCTATAGCGGCATCATATAAATCAATCTTATGAGATGTTATTAAAGCTCCTAAGGATTTTTTATCACTTTTAATGAAATTTACGACTTTTCTGTAAATTTCAGGATCATCATGAATTTTACAATCAATTCCGACAATAGAAGTATCCCCGAGATCTAAATATTCAGCCCATTTAGGAAAAACCCTCATAATTGAAGATTTAGTAGTAGTAACTCCAATATAATAAAAAGTTGGCTTTTCTGCAGGTTGATAATTAAAATTGCTCATTTTTTCTATTATATTATTTAATGTCATTTTATGAAATGAGTTTTGATAAAAAATTTTTTTGAATATTATCATATTTGGTTAATTTTAATTTTAAGGAGTGATTCATATTAAAAATGGAAAGAATAAACATTGATATGGGCAAATATAAGATAAATCAACTAGGTTATGTTTATAGAGATATCGATAAGCAAATTAAAATATTAGAAAATGTCTATGGACTTCCAAAGTTTGCGGTTTTTGATTATAATGATAGTCCTTGCAAATATCGGGGTAAAGATTCTAATATTGTCACTAAACTCGCTTATAGTCGAATGCTTGGGGTTCAATTTGAGTTGATTCAACTAATAGAAGGAGAATGTGTGTTTAAGGAATTTTTAGATTCAGGAAGAGAAGGGTTACACCATTTCGGAGTATTTGTAGATGACATAGATTCTATTATCAAAGAATTTTTAGATAAAGGATATGAACTCCTGCATGAAAGAATAATTGGAAAACAAAAAACTGCATATTTCAACACAGAAAAAGAGTTAGGTATCTTAATAGAATTTCAAGAAACATTGAGAAGGAAAAAGTAAAAGGATTTTAAATAGTTAAAAAATTTTTAGAAGAGTTAGTAATAATGAACTCACTAGAACTGACATTATCTGCAATAAATGGTATTCCAATAAGAATTCCCTTTAATCCCTTTATTATGCATTTAGCTGCAAGCTTAGTTGGTATTGATTATAATCATATTTATTGTCAGAAACCAAATATTTTGGCTGATGCGCAAATTAAGTGTTCAGAATTTTTTGAAATTGATCATGTAAATGTATCTACTGACGCATATCGAGAAGCAAATGCTTGGGGTGTTGAAATAAATTGGGAAGGACATACACCTATAGCAAAAACTCATTTAAAAATAGAAGATTTTGAATTGATTGAACAACCAAATTTGTTAGAAAATATTCGAATTCAAAATAGGATTAAAGCAGTAAGTGAGCTTTCAAAAAGAATTGGAGGTAAAAAATGTGTTGTTGGTTGGATTGAAGCTCCTTTTGCCGAAATTTGCTGTTTATTTGGTTTGATAAATGTATTAATGTTATGTAAAAAATCTGATTGGGTTCAAAAAATAAAAGATCTTATAAATAGGATACTCCCAGTTCAAAAAGAATTCGCAAGATTGCAGATTGAAGCAGGAGCAAATATTATTGGTGCTGGTGATTCTGCAATCTCCCAAATTGGTCCCATGAGGTATAAAAAATGTTGTTTAGATGCTACGAAAGAATTATTTAACTATATTCAAAAAAGAGTTCCTATATTATATCATATTTGTGGTGATAATTCTGTAGTAGATAAAGAAGGTCGAGATATGTTAAATTTAGTATCAAGCACTAATGCCGCAATTTTGGATTTAGATTATCAAGTAGATTTAAAAAAAGCAAAAGAAAAATTAGGAAGTAAAAATTGTATTAGAGGAAATACTAATACTCAAATTTTAGGAAGCACATCTTATCCATTATCTGAAGTTCTAAAAGAAATTGAATATACTATACAAATGGGGAAACCAAATGGTTTCTATATGTATGCTGCAGGATGTGAGTGGCCTTGGGAACCCCTATCGATGGCAAGTCGGAACTTAGGAATTGCCAAAACCCTTATTGAAAAATTAGGATATTATTAAATTATAATCTC